>DASXPA010000190.1:0-17975 GCA_036493915.1 Chthoniobacterales bacterium
GTCCTCCTTCTGTTTGTCGGCACGCCCGCGGCGGTCGCCATCGCCTTGCTCATTGCGACCGGAACCGCTGGTTTTGGGTTCTTCCTGCTCCCGGTTTATTGGATCGCGGTGATGGTGCACGTTTGGGCGATCCCGGATCGGATCGCGCCCCACCTTTCGGACGAGGGCGAGCAGTACTAGATAAGTCCCAGAGGTCCCATGGGTTTGGGCCCTATTTCGCGACCGCTGCGAAAATCTCCTCCAGGATCTCGCGCAGCCCGTAGCGGAAATTCCATTCCGGATAATGCTCGCGGAATTTCCGAACGTCGCTGATCCACCAAATGTGATCGCCAATGCGATTGTCCTCGACGTACTTCCATGAAAGTGTGCGGCCGCTGATCTCCTCACAAAGCTCGATTGCCTCGAGCATGGAGCAATTGCAATGGCGGCTCCCGCCCATGTTATAGACTTCGCCGACACGCGGCTGCCTAACGAATGCGGCAAAGGCCGCGACGAGATCGAAACTGTGAATGTTGTCGCGGACCTGTTTGCCCTTGTAACCGAAAACGCGATACGGCCGGCCGCTCACCGTGCATTTCATGAGATAGGAGAGAAACCCGTGCAGCTCCGTCCCGGCGTGCGCCGGACCCGTTAGGCACCCGCCGCGGAAGCAAGCCGTCGGCATTCCAAAATAGCGCCCGTATTCCTGCACGAGCACGTCGGCCGCGACCTTCGACGCGCCGAAAAGCGAATGCTTCGTCTGATCGATGCTCATGCTTTCGGGAATCCCCGGCTCGTAGGCGTGGTCCGGTTCGATCTCCCAGCGCAGCGGCAGCTCGCGCAACGGCAGGCGATTCGGCGTGTCGCCGTAGACCTTGTTCGTCGAGGTGAAAACAAAGGGCGTCTCCGGGCAGTGAGTTCGCGCCGCTTCAAGCAGATTGAGCGTGCCGTTGGCGTTGACGGTGAAATCCATTTGTGGATCGCGCGCCGCCCAATCGTGCGAAGGCTGCGCGGCCGTGTGCACGATCGCCGCGAGCCCGCGGCCATGCTGCACGAAGAGTTCGTTGACGGCGCCAGCGTCGCGAATGTCGATCGCGTAATGCAGGTAGTGCGGCACCTTCTCGAGCAGCTCGTCGCGCGTTCTTTGGGTCGAAGCTTCCGCCCCGAAAAAGCGCTGCCGCATGTCGTTGTCGATCCCGACGGTGGCGAAACCCTCACCGGCAAATTGCCGCACTGTTTCCGAGCCGATGAGACCCGCCGAGCCGGTGACGAGAACCGTGCGCGCGTTTTGCACTTCGTTAGGCGCGCTCGCCAATCATCCAGGTGAGTTGCCCGTTTTCCGGCGCAACGCGGCTCGCTGGAAACTCTGGATCGCCGCCTATCACGCGCTCGAGCAGCGCCGGATTTTTCGCGCTCCCGACCAGAAACACGACATGTCGTGCCTGATTGAGGAGCGGAAACGTCATCGTTAGGCGCCAGGAATCGAACTTCGGAACAAAATTCGACACGACCCGTCGCACCTGTTCTTCAACTGCGAGCGTGCCCGGAAAAAGTGAAGCCGTATGGCCGTCGTCGCCCATCCCGAGGAGAACGAGATCGTGCCGATAAATCATTTCCCCATGCTGGGTCGCGAGGAGATTCAACTGATCCTCGTATTCCTGCGCCGCAAGCTGCGGCTCGATCTCACCACGCATCCGCAGGATCGAACGCTCGGGCACCGAGTAAGGCTCGAACAAATTCTCGCGTGCCATTCGAAAATTGCTCTGCTCGTTTTCCGGCGGGACACAACGTTCGTCGCCAAAAGTGAAGCGCACCTTTTCCCAGGAGAGATCGCGCGCGACCTGACCGAATTCCTTGTAGATCGGTCGCGGCGTGTTGCCGCCGGCGAGCGCGAACCGGAATTCACCGCGCTCCGCGAGGGCTGCGCGCGCTTCCTTCAGGACCAACTCCGCCGCATCCGAAACGAAATTGGCGGTGCGAACAACTTGCCGGTCCATCGAATCAAACCGCGCAGTGCGCCCGCCCGTGTTTTCGCAAATACTCCTGATGATATTCTTCGGCGCGATAAAAAGTCGGCGCCGCTTCGATCTGGGTCACGATCGGCCGCCGAAATTTCCCGCTCTTGTCGAGGGCGTCCCGTTTCGCTTCCGCGGCGGCTTTCTGTTCCGGCGAATGATAGAAAGCGACTGATCGATATTGCGAACCGATGTCCGGCCCCTGGCGATCGCGCGTCGTCGGATCGTGGTTGCTCCAAAAAACGTCGAGCAACTGCTCGTAGGTCACTTCTTCAGGGTCGAATTCCACTTCCACTACCTCAGCGTGTCCGGTGCTGTGACTGCAGACATCTTCGTAGCTCGGATTTTCGGTCGTGCCACCCGCGTAGCCGCTGGTCGCTGATTTCACGCCTTTGATCTGACGGAACATCTCTTCCACGCCCCAGAAACAGCCCGCGCCAAAAGTCGCCTTCTCAATGCTCATCGGTCACGGTGAAACAGGAAGCCGAGGCGCGCAACCATCGCATCGCCGCGTGGCTTGCCTATTCCACGACCCTTTGCTCAGTATCCGAGCGCCGCTTTTCTTTCATCGGCGGTGGGCAGCGGATCCTTTTTCGTTTCGATCGCACCCTGACCCGACTCCTGCACCTGCCGGGCCTCGGTCGCATTGATTTCTATGTCGGCCTGAAAGTCGGACGGCACGTCCTCTTCGGCGTAGATCGCGTGCACCGGACATTCATCCACGCAGGCCATGCAATCGATGCATTCCTCCGGATGGATGACGAGTTGGGTTTCGATTTCGTAAAAGCAGGCTACGGGGCACACCAACACGCAATCGGTGAACTTGCACCCCACACACTTATTAGTAACAACATGCGGCATAAACGACCTCTACGTGCTCGGAGCCATGGGAACAAGCTCCTTGCTCCTTTACGATTTCCTCCGACTCCTAATCGTGTTCGTGCTCCTGCTCGTAATCGATTCGCCAAAGGGAAGGCGGTTACGACGGTTGCCGATTCACGACCTTAAAGGTGTCCTACATCACCATTCCCCCATCGACCGTGAGCACCTGGCCGGTGATAAATTTCGCCTCTGGCGCGGCGAGAAAGGCGACAGCCGCGGCGATGTCCGCGCTCTCCCCAAATTTGCCTAACGGAATCTTGCCCAGAATCGCTTCTTTCACCTGATCGGGAAGAACGCCGGTCATGTCGGTTTCGATAAATCCCGGCGCGACTGCATTCACGGTAATGCCGCGACTGGCCAGCTCGCGCGCGAGGGTTTTCGTTAGGCCAATGAGTCCTGCTTTGCTCGCAGCGTAGTTGGCCTGGCCGGCGTTTCCGGTCAGGCCGGCGATGGAGCTGATGTTGATGATCCGTCCACTCCGCTGCTTGACCATCGCGCGCATGACCGCCTGCGTGAAGCTGAAGGCGCCTTTCAGATTCGTGTCCATGACGGTATCCCAATCCTCCATCGACATGCGCATGCTCAGGCCATCGCGCGTCACGCCGGCGTTGTTGATCAGAATGTCGACCCGGCCGAAATCTTGCAGAATCTGCGCGGCCGTTTGCTGCACGGCAGCGTGATCGGCGACATCGACGGCGTAGGCCTTGGCGGCGTCGGCGCGGTGTACGTTAATTTCATCGGCGGTGCTTTTGGAGGTCTCCTCGCGCCGGCTTACGGAAGCAACACGCGCGCCTTCCTCCGCCAAACGGAGCGCGATGGCGTGCCCGATTCCCCTGCCTGCTCCGGTAACGATCGCGACCTGATTTTCAAATCTCATGGCTCAAAATTAACCGCAGAGTTCGCCGAGGACGCAGAGGAAAATAAAGGCAAATTCATCTCTGCGTGCTCTGCGGCTCTGCGTCCTCCGCGGTTAATTTTGACCGCTTCACGGTTCGAGATCGTTCTTCACTACCTTGCCGTCTTTCATGACGAAGTTGACGCGCTCCGTTGCAGTGATGTCCGCCGTCGGATCGCCCGGCATCGCGATGATATCCGCGAGCTTTCCCTTCTCGAGGGTCCCGAGGTTTTTCGACACGCCTAACAAATCCGCATCGCTCGAAGTGGCGCTGATGAGCGCGTCGATCGGCTTCATCCCGAGGCCGACCATGTAGCCAAACTCCTTCGCATTTTCACCGTGCGGATAAACGCCGGCATCAGTCCCGAAGGAAATCTTCACCCCAATTTTGAGCGCGTTGCGGAACATCTCCGCGCGCGCTGCGGTCGCGGCCCGCGCCTTCGCCTGCACGGCCGGCGGATATTTGTCGATCTTGCCCATGATCCACTCGGCTGCGATCAAGGTTGGCGTGAGGTAGGTGCCTTTTTCCTTCATCAGGCGGAGCGTGTCGGGCTTGAGAAAAGAGCCGTGCTCGATCGAATCAACGCCCGCCTCGATCGCCTGTCGCCCGGCCGTGTCGCCGTGACAATGGACCGCAACCTTCTTCCGCAGTCGATGCGATTCCTCGACCAGCATTTTCATTTCGTCGGGCGAAAATTGCGGCACATCGACTTCATCGGTTAGCGAAAGCACACCGCCTGACACTGCTGCTTTGATGACATCGGCGCCGTTCTTCACTTCGTAGCGAACGGCTTTGCGAATCGCTTCCGGCCCGTCAGCGATCCCGTCGGTGTAATCCTTTTGCCGGCCGAAAAGGCCGTCGCGAAAACCATCGCTGCCGTCGAAATGACCGCCGGTGGCGCCGATCCCTTTAGTCGCGACGAGCATGCGCGGACCTTCCACGATCCCGTCTTTGATCGCATTGCGGAGCCCGACATCGAGGAAGAAATGGCTTCCCACATCGCGCACACTGGTGAAGCCCGCTTCGAGCGTCGCCCTGGCGTGCGGGATGCAATCCAGCGCCATTTCCGGCACCGTCTCTTCGAGACCTTTGAGGCGAAGTTCGTCGTAGGTGTCGGAATAGTCGTCCATCGTGAGATGGGTGTGCGCGTCCATGAAGCCAGGCGAGAGCGTGGCATCGCCGAGGTCGATCACCTGGGCGTCGTTAGGCACGGCGAGGTTGCTGCCGACATCGGTGATCTTGTTTCCCTGGATAATGACGACACCATTGCGCAGGAGCGTCTTCGATTTCCCGTCAAACAAGCGAGCGGCCTTCAGCACGATCGTTTCCGCAGGGGAAGGTGAAGGCGAAGGCTCCGCGCCTAACGAGCGCTGAACGATTGAACCGCAGAGAACGCTGAGAACGCAGAGGTGGCGGAGCGGGAAATACATCGCGCCCGTATAAAATGCGGAGACGCGCCCGGCAAGCTGGGACTTCTGGCGACCACCGAACAAGGCGAGAAGTTTCCCAGCTTGCTGGAGTGGATTGGTCTGCTTTGGAGAGCGGGACGAAACCCTCCCAAAAAGAGGGTTGTCATTCTGAGCGTAGCGAAGAACCTCACGATTCCGCCCCATGCATGGCTCGTGAGATCCTTCGCTTTGCTCAGGATGACACCTCCAGCCAAAATGAAGACTATTGCCCTAACGATCGATGACCGGCGACTGGATTGAGTCGCACGTGCCGGCACGGCTCGATCGGTTGCCCTGGACTCGTCTGCATTGGTTGATCGTGGTCGCGCTCGGCGCGACCTGGATCCTCGACGGCCTCGAAGTCACGCTCGCGGGATCGGTCGGCGCGATTCTCACCCATCGCGCTACCTTGCACTTGAGCGACGCCCAAGTTGGCGCGAGCGCCACTTTTTATCTCATCGGCGCGGTCGTGGGCGCGATCGGTTTTGGCTACGCAACCGACCGACTCGGGCGGAAGAAACTCTTCTTCGTCACCGTCGCCGTTTACCTGCTCGCGACCGCCGCGACCGCGACCTCCTGGAACTTTGCCAGCTACGCTTTCTTCCGCATGATCACCGGCGCCGGCATTGGCGGCGAATACGCGGCGATCAACTCAGCAATCGACGAGCTGATCCCGGCGCGGGTGCGCGGGCGTGTCGATCTCATGATTAACGGCTCCTACTGGGTCGGCGCGGCCCTCGGCGCGGGCGCGACCCTTTGGCTGCTCGATCCGCGGCTCGTCCCAGTGTCGTTAGGCTGGCGCTCGGCTTTTGGGATCGGTGCGATCATCGGATTGGTCGTGATCTTATTCCGGCAATGGGTCCCGGAAAGTCCGCGCTGGCTTATGATCCATGGGCGCGAGGAAGAAGCGGAGCGCATCGTCGAACGCTTCGAGGAAAGTGCGGGCGGCGCCGATCTAATGACGCCTAACGAACCAGCGACGCGCATCCGAACACGCACGTTTACGCCCTGGCGGGCGATCTGGAGCGCGATCGCCCACGAGCATCGGCGCCGCTCATTTCTCGGTTTTGTGCTCATGCTGACGCAGGCGTTTTTTTACAACGCAATCTTCTTCACCTATCCGCTCGTCCTCATGCGTTTCTATGGCGTGCCGCCGGAGAATGCCGGGCTCTATCTGCTGCCGTTCGCGCTTGGGAACGTCCTCGGTCCGGTCGTCATCGGCCATCTTTTCGACACCATCGGGCGCAAACCGATGATCGCCGGCACCTATATTGTCTCGGGGATTTTGCTCGCGCTGACCGGCTGGCTTTTTCAGGCCGGGCTGCTCAATGCGCGCACCCAGACGGTTTGCTGGATGGTGATTTTCTTCATCGCTTCGGCGGCGGCGAGTTCGGCTTACCTGACCGTGAGCGAAATTTTTCCGCTCGAGATTCGCGCTTTTGCGATTGCCATCTTCTACGCCATCGGGACACTCGCGGGCGGAGTCGGCGCGCCGTTTCTTTTCGGCTGGATCATTGGAACCGGCTCGAAGACGGCGCTCTTTGCCGGCTATCTCGTCGGCGCCGCGCTCATGATCGTCGGCGGGCTAACGGAAGCAAAGCTCGGGGTGCGAGCGGAACGCCGCTCCCTCGAAAGCATCGCCGTACCGCTTTCCAGTCGCGGCTAACGTTGAGACTTCACAGCGATGAAGTATCCAATTTCCCATGAAATGCCGTCTTCTCACCCTTTCCTTGCTCGCGGTTGCGATACCCGCTTTCGCGCAACTCGATCGCTGCCTCGATGCTCACGGCGGCCTGACGAAATGGCGCGGCTTCGGCGGACTCGAGTTCGATCTCACCTGGAAGAACGCCAAAGATCACGAGCTGTTCGATCTGCACAATCGCTCGGCCTTGATCACAAGCGCGAAATACACCCTCGGCCGGAGCGGCGACGAAGTCTGGATCCACCCGGGTCTGGACGCGCTTGGGGGCACTCCGCCGCGCTTCTATGTCGGCACGCCGTTTTATTTTTTCGGGATGCCGTTCGTCTTCGCCGATCGAGGTGCGAAGCAGGAGTCGTTAGGACAGAAACGATTTCGCAGCCAGGATTACGACGCGGTCCGCATCACCTTCAAGAAGGGAACCGGAGATACTCCGGACGATTACTACGTGGCTTACATCGATCCGACGACGGCGCACCTGAAGCTGGTTTACTACGTCGTCACTTATCCCGCGATCAGAAAGGGGCGCGCGATCACCGATCTCCGGCCACATGCGATCGTCTTCAACAAATGGGAAACGGTCGACGGGCTGCTCGTCCCGCAGGTCGCCCTTTTTTACAAATGGACCGGCAAAGACATCGAAGGCGAGCCACTCGGTCGGCTGGAGTTTTCGCACGTGCATTTCACAAAGGAAGCGCCCGACCCGGCGAAGTTTAAGAAGCCGGCCAACGCCGTCGTCGCGCCAATGTGAGCGGGGCAAAGTTGAGAGTTGAGAGCTGAGAGTTGAGAGTCAGTCGAGGAGCGATTTCCAGTTTCTCAACCATGAACTCTCGACTTTCCCAAAAAGATAAGCTCCGCCTCCTTACGATCCTGCTCGAAAGCCGTCACGGCGATCTGCGCGAGCAGAACCTGAATCGCCAGGGCAAAGGTCACTTCCACGTCTCCGGCATGGGGCACGAAGCGCTCGCCGCGATTTCATTTGCAACCGAGCCTGACGACTTTCTGTGCGGCTACTATCGCGATCGCGGGCTCGTGCTCGGCCGCGGCGTGACCTCGCGTGAGCTGGCGCTGGATTATTTCGCGAAGCGCAAAGGCCAAAGTCACGGCCGGCAAATGCCATCGCATTACAGTTATGCGGCGAAGAATATCTGGAGCGTCCCAACACCGACAGGCGCGCAACTGCTCCCCGCCTGCGGCATCGCATGGGGTATCAAGCTCGACAAAAAACCGAACTTCGTCATCGCCACGATCGGCGATGCGGCCACGCGGCAGGGGGATTTTTTCGAGGCCGTTTGCTTTGCGAAAGAAAGACAGCTGCCGGTTCTCTTCGTCGTCGAGGATAACGCCTACGGCATCAGCAGCCCGACGCGCAAAATCAATCCGCTGGCCATCAATGTTCTTCAGCCTAACGACTGGCAGGAGATCGACGGGAGCGATGTCGCGGCCGTCTACGAGGCCGGACAGATAGCGATTGCTCATCTGCGCGGAGACAAAGGTCCGGTCTTTTTCTGGGTAAAAATGGAGCGACTCTCCAGTCACACTAGCTCTGACGATCACAAGCTCTATCGCAGCGCGGAGGAGATCGAGGGCCTCGCCAAAGCCGATCCCCTAACGAAATGGAAAGAGCGCCTGATCGCGGACGGCGACATCAGCGCGGAAGATTTTGCGAAGCTCGATCAGGAAATCAAAGAGCGCATTCGCCAAGAGTTCATCGAGGCGGAGCGAGACCAGGATCCTTTGCCTAACGAACTTGAACTCGAAGTGACTGCGCCTTTGCCAGAGCTTGACGATGAAGTCCTTCCCGCAGGCAAGTATCGTATCGGCGACGTCGTCAATCAGACCCTGCGCGCCGGCCTGACGAAAGACTCGCGTCGCATCATCTTTGGCGAAGACATTGAGGATCCGAAGGGCGGCGTCTTTCGTCTCACCCAAAAACTTTCGACCGAATTCCCGGCTCAGGTTTTCAACTCGCCCCTCGCGGAATCGACCATCCTCGGTGTCGCCTGCGGTCTCGCCTCCTACGGAAAGCGGCCCGTCTTCGAGTTGCAGTTCGTCGATTTCATCAATCCCGGCTGGAACCAGCTCGCGACCAATCTCTCGACTTTGCGCTGGCGTTCCTTCGGCACCTGGACCTGTCCCGTCGTCCTCTACGCGCCATATGGCGCCTACCTGCCGGGCGGCAGCCTCTGGCACAGCCAGGCGAATGAGGCTCCCCTCGCCCACTATCCCGGCATCAACATCGCTATCCCGAGCACGCCGGAGGACACGGCCGGCCTTCTCTGGACGGCGATGCATTGCAAAGATCCGACCTTTATCCTTATTCCGAAACATCTCCTTTGGGCGGAACATGAGTCTGCCAAACCGATTCGCGCGGTGTCGTTAGGCAAAGCGCGTATCCATCGACGCGGTGCGGATATCACCGTGGTCGCGTGGGGAAATACGATGGAGAAATCAATCGAAGCGTTGGCCAAACTTGGCGGCGAAACGAGCGTCGAGTTGATCGATCTTCGGTCCATCGCCCCCTGGGATCGCGAGACGATTGAAGAATCAGTCCGCAAGACCGGCCGCCTCGTGATCGTGCAGGAAGACACCGAAAACTGCAGCGTCGGCCAGATGATCATCTCACACCTCATGAGCCAAAGCGAAATCTGGGAAGCGATGATCAGCCCCCCGATTTTGGTGAGCAAGAGCAACGTCATGATCGGCTACAATCCGATCTACGAATACGCTGCGCTGCCCGACGTGGAGCGAATCGCTCGGGCGATCGAACGCGCCGTCTCAAGAAAAGCTGCGCGCGCCGTTGTGGCCGGGGGCGTTGACGGCGGCCGGGAGAAACCCATGCCGGCAAGAACAGCGTCGGACCAGCCGGCGTCAAGGCCGCCGGTTACAACAGCAGTGCGCACCCAAAAAATCACGGTCCCGATCATGGGTGAAGGGATTCGTTCCGCGAAAGTCGTCGCCCTCCTCAAAAAACCTGGCGATCGTATCGAGCTGGATGACGCCCTTTGCGAAGTCGAAACTGATAAGGCTGTCTATCCGATCGAGTCCTCCTTCGCCGGCACGTTGGGTGAATGGAAAACGAAGGTCGACGATACCGTCGAGATTGGTCAGGAACTCGGCACGATTCTGACCGAAGGCAGCGCGCTCGAAGATCAGCTCGAAGCCGCCGCGGAAGTTTCAACCGAGGAAGAACCGGCGCCGGCTCCCCCCACCGCGCGCGAGATTTCCCGCGAACCCGCGCTTTCGCCGACGATCACGCGCAAACTCGGGCGCGTCGTGCCCGCTAATTTGCAGATCGACGCGCATTGGGAAGCCCTTCGCAATGCTCGTGCGGCGGCGAAAAAGACCGACGCAGCAGAAGCACCTTCGCCTTCCGTCATGGTCGCGTGGACCGTCGTTAGGGCGATGGAGAAACACCCGGCCTTCCGCAGCCTCATCCTCGATGACGATCGCATTATCGAAAGTGAAGATTTCGATCTTGGCGTCGCGGTCGCGTTGGAAGGCGATCGACTCGCCACCGCAGTCATCACCGGCGCAAACAAACTGGAATGGCCGGAGTTCGTTAGGCGCTACAACCAGACGATCGAAGCAACGCGTGGTGGTCGGGTGGACGCAATGAACGCGTCGATCGTCATCAGCAGCCTCGGCGCTTTCGGCGTCCGCGCGGCGGCGCCGATCGTCGTGCCTCCTTCAGTCGGAACGCTTTTCGTCGGCTCCGCGCATCAGGAGCTTTTGCCTAACGGAAAGAAAGCACAGACTATAGAGGTGATTACTCTGTCGCTCACCTTCGATCATCGCGTTGTGAACGGCGCCGGCGCGGCCAACTTCGTGCACGAGATCAAGGAATTGATCGAAGGTTTCGAAATTCCAGCAGCCGCAGTCGCTGAGTAGGACGGTCATCCTGGCCATAGGAGCGCCGGCGTCCTGCCCGGTCTTTGATCAACCGGACAAGATGTCCGGTCGCTCCGCAGTCGGGACGGACTCTGCTACGGCTGCAACAAATCGCACGCTTCAGGAAAAATCAGCTCCTCCCACTGCGCGTAGGCTTTTGCCGACGGATGCAACCCATCGGCCGCGACTAACGAGATATCGCTGCTCACTTCCTGGCTGAGTGGAAATATATCCACCACCGGCAAACCGCGCTTTTTCGCCTCTTCGTCGATGATCCGGTTGAAACGCGCCAGCCCTGTGCGGATGTCGCGACCGCGCGCGTAGGTCGGTCCGTCGGGCGCGACCGAGAAATCGGGAATGTTAATCACGAGCAACCGCTTGTCGTTAGGCAAGACGCGTAACATCTCGTCCATCAGATGCGCCATGCGCGCGGAAAAGACTTCCGCCTCCACCCCCTGCACCCAATCGTTCGCCCCGAGCATAAGCGTTCCAAAACCGGGTCGAGCGGCACGAAAAAGCGGCAGCTCCTGCTCGATCGCGTCTTGCGTCGTCCAACCGGTGCGGGATGGATTCGAGATCACCTCGACTGGGATTCCGCTTTTCGTCAGGCGCCGGGCGAGAAGCACGGGCCACGATTCCTCCAGAGTCGCGCCTTCGCCGCAGGAGTAGGAATCGCCGATCACGGCATAACGAAGAGGCGCGGACATTCACAATCCTTGCAGCCCGGCGTGCAGACGCAATCGTTCCTTTGCCAACATGACGAGCGAATCACAGCCGCGCGCGATCATCCATCTCGACATGGATTGCTTTTACGCCGCGATCGAGGTGCGCGATCGGCCGGAGCTGTGCGGCAAACCGGTCGGCGTCGGCGGCACGCGCGATCGGCGGGGCGTCCTCACGACCTGCAATTATGAGGCGAGGGAATTCGGCGTGCGCTCGGCGATGCCAACTTTCATGGCCCTGCAACGTTGTCCGAAGTTGATCATGCTCCCGACGCGCTTCGATGTGTATCGGCGCGAGTCGGCCGTGATTCGCGCGATTCTCCACCGCTTCACGCCCTTAGTAGAACCGCTCTCGCTCGACGAAGCCTATCTCGACGTGAGCGCTCATCCCGGCGCGCCGGGCGCTCTCGCGCGGGTGATTCGCAATCTCATTTTTCGCAAAACCAAACTGACGGCGTCTGCTGGTATCGGACCGAACAAACTCGTAGCCAAGATCGCGAGCGACCTGAAGAAACCGAACGGCCAATACGAAGTCGAGCCTAACGAAGTCCCGAAATTTATGGCCGCACTCCCCGTGCGAAAAATCTGGGGGATCGGCACCGTGACCGAGCAGAAGTTGCAACGCCGCGGCATCTCCAGCTGCGGCGATTTGCAGCGCTATTCGCGGATCGAGCTACAGAATATTTTCGGCAAATTCGGGAGCGAGCTTTTCGATCTTTGCCGAGGAATCGACGAGCGACCGGTCGAACCGCATCGCGAGCGCAAGTCGCTCAGCACCGAAGAAACTTTCACGATCAATCTCGAAACTCTCGGCGCCTGTGAGGAAAAGCTCGAAGAACTCTTCGCGGAGTTGATGGCCGATCTTGCGCAAAAGGAAACAACCCGCGTTGTGAGGAAGATTTTCGTGAAACTGAAGTTTGCCGATTTCACCCGCACGACGGTGGAGCGCGCCGGACTCGCGCCATCGTTAGGCGAGTATCGCAAGTTGCTCAGCGAAGCGTTCGCGCGCACCGGCAAAAGTGTGCGTCTGATGGGCGTCGGAGTGCGCTTCGCGCCGCTCGAGCCACCGGAGGCGGCGCAGCTGCCGCTTCTCTAGACGTCGATTATTTCGCGGACGCCAACGAAGCGACGAATTTCTCGAACTCCGGATCGCCTCGCAGCGGATCCCAGCTCGGGTCAACCTTCAGGTATCCGTAGGTTAAATAACCCGGCATCTGCATCAGTCGGCGCACCAGCTCGAGCGCTTTCTCCTTTTCGCCGCTCCAGGTGTAAACCTGCGCCAGACCCTGGAGAACGAGCATTCCGTCGTAGGCGTCGCGGCGCAGCGGCATCAGCTCGACCGCCCGGCGACCTTCCCCGATCGCCTGTTCCTTCCGCCCGAGACCGGCATCGACCTGCGCGAGCACCGCAATCGTACGGGCGTCGTCAGGCTTGATCGCTAGGCGCTGCTCCAGGATCGCGCGCGTCGTGGCAAAGGCGGCGCGGACCTTTGTCTTGTCGCCCACGCCGCGCGCGATGATGGCTTCATACCAGGGGCGCGGATAGTAAAAGCTGAAATCAACTTCCTGAAAAGTCTGACGCGGGGAGGCCGCCAATGTCCGGGCGGCTTCGGCGTAATTGTGCCGGATCAGCGCGAGGAGAATCCGCACCGGCGTTTCGCCGCCGCCGATGTCAACATCGGCCGGCTCGACGGCCAGCGCGCGCTGCAGGATCTCCGGGTCGCCAGTCATCGCGAAGCGAATGAATTCCCGGCGCAGCCGGGTAATGGGAAGATCGAGCCCGGCCGCGATCGCCCGGTTCGAGACCGCGATCCCCGCGTCGAACTGCCGGAGCAGAACGCAAGTGTCGGCGAGGAGATTGCTGGCATTGATGTTACGCGGGTCGAGCTCCACCGCGCGTGCGAAATCCCGTTTGCCCTCCCCCCATTTTCCTTCCCGCCGATGGAGGTACCCGGAGAGGGTGAGAAATGGGATGCTGTTTGGGAGCGACGGCTGGGCGAGGGCCAGTTCCTTCTCGGCCTGCGCGTAGTCGCGCTGGCAACGAAAATAGTGGTCGGCCATGCTGAGATGCGCTTCGGCTGAGTCGGGCGCGAGGCGCAACGCCGTTTCGGCCGCGACCTGACCGCGGACGGCGCGAGCGGGAGTGGGATCGAGATCAAGAAAATAGAGTAAGTCGTGCGCACGCGCGGCGTAACAATAGGCAAGGACAAAACCGGGATCGCGCACCGTCGCCTCGTCGAGGAGTCGGATTGCCTCAAGGAAAGACTCTTTCGGGTCGGGCGCGTTGGTATAGGTATCCAACAGCCCCTTCGCCTGGAGATAAAATTCGTAGGCCGTGAGATCCTTTGTCGGACGTTGTTCGATCAGCGCTTTTTCCTGCGGTGAAATCGTCGCACGCAGGCGAGCCACGATCGTCTGTGCGATTTCGCTCTGGATGGTAAAGACGTCCGCCAGCTCTCGATCGTAAGTCTCGCCCCAGAGCTGTTCGTTCGTCCGGGCGTCGATCAGGTGAGCGATGATGCGGAGATTGCTGGCGGAGCGTTGGACCGACCCTTCGAGGAGATAACTGACCCCGAGCTGCTCGCCGATTTTTTCCCGATCGCGGGCACTGATCGCGTCGCTTTTGTACTGCTCCACGCTGGTGCGGCCGATCACTTTCAAGTCAGCCACTTTCGCGAGGTCGGTCAGGATCTGGTCCTGAACGCCATCGGTGAAAAAGGCGTTCTCCTTTTCCATGCTCAGATTTTCAAAAGGCAAAACCGCGATGCTTTTTTCCGGCACCGACTGATTCGTTAGGCGTGGATTGCGCCAGGGGTGCCAAAACCAGTAGGCGCTGAGAGCGAGCGCGGCGATGGCCGTTCCGACGCCGGCGAGGGCCCAAATCTGGCGCCGATGCGAGACGCGCAATCCGCTGACGTTCGGCGTGCGCTGGATGCCAGAGCTGGTGATGTCGAAGGCCCAGGCGAGGATGAGGGCAAAGGGAAATCCGACCGCGACAAGCACGACGAAAACCTGCTGCGCCCAGGGCGGCGCGTTAAAAATCGGCAGGATCGTCCCGCCAATCTGGACGAGGCCCGAGGCGATCACGCCGTAACCGAGCGCCACCCGATAGACCCGGCGATGCTTTAATTCTCGAAGGAAACCCCGCATTGTTAGGCTAATCTAATCACGCTACGCGGTCGGGGCGAGAAGGTGCGCTCTGTCGGGTCACTTTCGGGAGGTTCCGCCCGAGTCGAACGCAACCTCGCCCCCAACCACGGTCATGAGACAACGCGTCTGGAGAATTTCCGCCTCGGGAACTCTCATGATGTCGCGTGAGAGAATCGTAAAATCGGCGAGCTTGCCGACTTCGATCGAGCCTTTGTCGTTCTCTTCGAAAGCGGCGTACGCGGGTGAGCGCGTCAACATCTTCAGCGCCTGCTCGCGCGTTACTGCTTCCTCCGGATGCCAGCCGGGACCGCTGAATCCGTCGATGCTTTTGCGCGCGACCGCGGCGTAAAATTCAATCAGGGGATTCCCCTGCTCGATCGGCGCATCGGAACCCGCCGCGATGATTGCGCCGCTCTTGAGCAAACTTTGCCACGCGTAGGAACCGGCGAGCCGTTCCATCCCGAGCCGGCGCGGAGCGAAGAACAAATCGCTGATCGCATGCGACGGCTGCATCGAAGCGATCACGCCCAGCTTCGCGAAACGTGGCAGGTCCTGCGCGCTCAGAATCTGCGCGTGCTCCACCCGCCAGCGGGGATTGGCGATCTTGCGTTCATTAGGCGGGACTTTGCGAAACGCTTCTTCGTAGAGGTCGAGAATGGTGCGATTCGCGCGATCGCCGATCGCGTGGGTCTCGACTTGGATGCCGCGGCGCAATGCTTCCGCAAACATGGGTCGCAGCTCGGATTCCTTTTGCGTGAGGTAACCGGAAGTCTCGGGAGCGTCCGAGTAAGGCTGGAGCAGTGCGGCGCTACGCGAGCCTAACGAACCGTCGAAAATGACCTTGATCGTGCGCGCGATGAAATGGTGATCGTAGGCATTGAGGATCGGGCCGTTCTTCAGAATCCACTGCGCCGGCTCGCCGGGTCCATAGACGGCGTTGTAGATACGCAGCTTCACTTTCCCCTCGACATAGAGCTTCCGCATCATCTCGACCTCGGGTAGATAGCTGCCGGCGTTCTGGATTTCGCATAGTCCGAGCGAGAGGCTGCGTTTCGCGCCTAACGAAAAGGCCTTTTCCGTCTCCTCCGCAGTCGGCGCCGGGATCCTTTTCTCGACCAAATCCATTGCGTTATCGAGGAGCATGCCGGTCGCTTCGCCCGTTTTCGGGTCGCGCACGATTTCGCCACCGAAAGGACTTTTTGTTTGCCGATCGATCCCCGCGATCTTCAGCGCCTCGCTATTCGCGACCGCGCCGTGCCCATCGGCTCGAACAAGAAAGACGGGATTGTCAGGCGCAATTGCGTCCAGCTCCGGACGGGTCGGAAAAGTAGGCGTCTTCCAAAAAGTCTCGATCCAGCCGCGGCCGGTGACCCATTTTCCCGGCGCGGTTTGCGCGACGGATGCCTTCACTTTGTCGAGAAACGCCGCGCGGCTTTTCGTGCCTTCAAGGTTCAACCGAATCATTCGCTCGCCGACTCCGAGGATGTGATAATGCGAATCCGTTAGGCCGGGAAGAACGGTTTCGCCGTGCAGGTCGATGGTTTTCGTCTTCTCGTCCGCCAGCTTTTTCGCGTCCGCGTCCGTGCCAACGAAGACAATGCGTTCGCCACGAATGGCAACTCCATCGGCGTGCGGCTGAGCGTCGTTGCCGGTGTAGATGTTGCCGTTCGTGAGGAGCAGATCGGCTTCCGTCACTTCAGCTGCGGTCGCCCCGCTCGTTTCGAGGAAGGCGCAGAGAAAAAGAAAACCGGCACAGCGCGAGAGGCGCTCAACGGCCCTTGGCATTGCGGCGCCGTTCACGCGGAAGCAAAGAAGCACGCTCGATCAGGAGCGAGTTCAAATGGTGCGGCCGCTCCTGGTTGTCGATTACCACGACAAAAGAACCCTTCGGAGAGACAGAGATGAAGTCCGGATGCGGCACCTTGAAATGCTCACCGCTGGCGGTGTGAATCTCGTAGGGAACAAAGGGAACAGCGCGATTGAATTCGCGAATGGAAGCGATGACCATGGATTTTTCATACGGCGCGCCTGCCATCTGGGCAAGTCACGACGCATTGTCATCCTGAGCGTAGCGAAGCCGTAACGAAACGCGCAGCTTGAGGCCGGGCTTTCAATCTCCCGACCGCTCGCGAACCGTCCTCGGTCGCCACCAACAACTTCGAGATAACACGCTCACGCCACGGTCCATTTCGGTGGGCGCTTTTCGAGAAAGGCCGCGATGCCTTCCTTCGCTTCGGCCGATTCGCGCGCTTCCATGTGATGACGGAGCGCAGCCTCGACGTCTTCTTGCACCGAGGTCGACCAAAGTTCCTCGATCAACTTCTTCGTGCTCTTGAGCGCGCGCGGGGCGTTCTGCAGAATCGCGCCGACCATTTTCTGCACTTCGTTTTCGAGTTCGTTAGGCGGGACAACGCGGTTGACCAGGCCCATCTCGCGCGCGCGTTCCGCGGTGATCAGGTCTCCGGTAAAGAGCAGCTCGCGAATGTCGCGCTCGCGCAGTTGCCGCCGGAGAAAGGTCATGACCAATCCAGCGACAAGGCCGCGTTTTGCTTCCGGATATCCGATTTTCGTGCGTTCCGCCGCGATGACGAAATCGCAGGTGGACATCAAGCCCGCTCCGCCCGCGACCGCGGCACCGTGGATCTGCGCGATCGTGATGAGGCGCGTCTGGCTCAGTGCGAGCAGTGTCTTCGCGACCAATTCCGCGGATTGATGGGCGCGCTCGGTGATCGCGGTTTCGTTCAAATCCAGGCCCGCGCAAAAGGCTTTGCCCGCGCCGCGCAAACTCAAAATGCGCTGCTTCGGATTGGAGTCTGCCGCGCCGACCGCGTCGGTCAATTCCTGCATGAGTTCGATCGTTAGGGCGTTCCGCCGCTCGGGACGGTTCAGGGTGAGCGTAGTGACGCGATCGGCTTCTTCGATGAGAACGTTAGGCATAAAGGAGATTGCGAGGTTCTGCGCTACCCTGACAATAACCAATGGAAGAGCAACCCGTGAAACTGATCGAATGCCCGCGCGATGCCTGGCAGGGGTTGCCCCGGCAAATTCCGACGGAGTTGAAGGCGCGCTACCTGCGCACGCTCATCGCAGCCGGCTTTCGCCACCTTGATGCGGTCAGCTTCGTTTCGCCCAAGGCGGTGCCGCAAATGGCCGACAGCGAAGCAGTGCTCGCGCAGCTCCAGCCGCCTAACGACGTCGAGATCATCGGCATCGTCGTGAACGAGAAAGGCGCCGAGCGCGGAATCGCGACCGGCGCGGTGCGAACGCTGGGCTATCCCTGCTCCATCTCGCCGA
>DASXPA010000191.1:0-45423 GCA_036493915.1 Chthoniobacterales bacterium
GGGAGCGCGATTCCATTGGATTTTAGCGAGGGCCCGATAGCACGAATAAGAACCTTCTTGGGAGCGTTGCCGGTAATGATAAAACCGCCAATCAGAACATTGTCGCCGGTGCCAACCGCCAGACGAGTGGAAATGTTCCGCAGGCCTGCGGGCATCATGAAAAAATCCAATGGGCTAGTCGTCGTGCCGTGGGAATTCGTGGCAAAGAGCTGGACATTGGTAATGACCCCGCCGGAAAGACCCGGTTGGGGTCGTGAGGCAGCAAGACTTGGGTTGAATGTTCCCGAAATGACCCCGGTCACTGAATTCAACGATAGGCCTCGCGGCAAGACGCCAATATAAGAGAACGTAACCGGAGCATCCGGGTCAGAGCTGGGAGCCAAAATCTTAAAGCTGAATGGCTGGCCCGCTATGAGAAAGGCTCGACTCGAGCTTATAATGACGGGGACTTTTGGATCCTTGGAAAATGTTAGCTGTAACGTTGCATTGGCAACTCGATTGCCATCTGTGACTTTGAGCGAGACTGAGAAGCTACCGCTTGCACTAGTCGTGCCAGAAATTTCACCGGTGACGGGATCGAAGGTTAAGCCGGAAGGAAGACCGGTCACGTTGAGCCGCGCGGAAGAGGTCGCTCCGCTTGTCATTACCTGGAAATTGAAAGGAGCTTCGCTGCGACCGGTGACACTGGTACTATTAATGAACGTTATGCCGGACGGAAGCGCGGCCTTCACGGTGAGCGACAATGTTTCAGTGCCTGTGCCCCCTGAATTGCTGGCGCTGAGTTGTACGCTGCTATTGCCCGTTTGCTGTGGCGTTCCGCTGATGATGCCAAGAACAGGATCAAAGGCAAAGTCGCTGGGTAGGTTTGCGGTGCCATAGCTCGTCGGAGATTGGGTCGCCACAATTTGATAAACGAACTGCTGGCCGACCGTCGCGGTCGCGGACTTGGGGCTGATAATGACCGGGGGTGGCACCATTTCAGCTCTAATCTGAAGACTGAGCGTGGCCGTACCCGTTCCTCCGGCATTTGTAGCGCTTAGCAGCACCATAAAATCGCCGGCTACAGACGGCGCTCCGCTAATCACTCCACTTGTTTTGTTAACGGTCAATCCGCTTGGCAGATCCGTCGCATCAAAGCTGGTCGGCGAATTGGTCGCCGTAATCTGATAACTGAAAGCCTGTCCCCGGGTCCCCGTGGCTGACGAGGGACTGGTGATCACTGGAGGAGCCGGATTCACTGTGAGCGTCAAGGTCGCGGTGCCAGTCCCGCCCGCGTTGGTTGCGCTCAGGTTGACCGAGAAGGTCCCGGCGGCCGACGGCGTTCCGCTAATCAGTCCGGTGGAAGTATCCACGGTTAAGTTCGCGGGTAGCCCGGTCGCGTTGAAGCTCGTCGGGTTGTTGGTCGCCGTAATCTGATAGCTGAAAGACTGACCAACGGTTGCGGTGTCCGTGGAAGGACTGGTGATGACCGGTGGAGGGGAGTTCACCGTGCCGTTCACACCCATGGAGAAGTCGCTGGGTAGGCCGACATTGGCGGTCGAGGTGAAGATATCGTTAAAGAAGTTGCTGTCGAAGAAGGCGTTTTGGTTGTTGCCACAGGGCGTGCCCACGCAGTTGGCACCGCTGGTCGTCGAATCAAACGAACGACCTGTCAGGTCGCCCTGCGGTGTGACATTGAGGAAGTAACTCCCGGCCGGCAGGGAGATGCTTAGGCCGGTAACCTCGACCTGGAATTCGCTAAGACCCATCCCGGAGCGACCCGTTGCCGTCACAGTGGGTGTCATAGTCATACCGCTGGCGATGAGACTGCCGCCGTCGCCTTCGGAGACGCCATGTCGAATTTCCCAGGTCGCGCCGGTGATGTGGGTGCTCACCAGATTATCGGAGTAGACAGAGGTCACATTCCACCCATTCGGATCCGTTACGTCAAAGTCATCGTAGACACGGGCGAACTGGCCGGCTCCGAGGCTGGTGTCCTGCTCGTTGCCGAGGTCGTTGACCCCGTCGAAGTCGCCATTGTACCAAAGCATGCCGCCGCCGCCGCACTGTGCAAACTTGAAGTTCCCGATGCGCGTGCGCCAATTGGACGAGCTGGTCGTATCGTAGTATTCGGTCGTATACCAGAAAGTACAGTCGTCCACCGGATCTATCGTCATGTCGCTGTAGTCGCCCCAGCGATTGGACGTGCCGGTCTGCGCACCGGTGCCATCAAAGAGGTGAGCTTCAACCTGCATGGAGTTGAGCGGGTCGCTCGCGAGCCGGCCGGTGTAACGGAGCTGCGGGAAGATCGTGGCGTCGGAGGCACTATAGCCGAGAGCCATGTCGCCCTGTTGATCCATCGCGATGCTACCCTGAAATCGCCAGGTGGTGTCAGGTTGATAGGTGCTTTCCTGGTAGGTCGTCAACGGACCCGCGGTCACTCCGCGCAATTCGAACCAGCGGATGGCGGCCACGCCGCTAGAGCTGACGGTAAAATTGCCGACCACTGCCTCGTGGTCGCCAAAGTTGCGGTAAGCCAGACGGAACATCAGGCGGTCGCCGATTGCGTCCAACCAGTTCATTGAATTCTGGCCAGACTGCGGAACGCAGGAGCGGGTGGAGGGGCAGATTGCAGTGAAGCTCGCACCTGGCGACGAACCGAACAAGGTAAAGGTCGAGTTAGCCGGGACCGCGAAATCTACGTGGAAGTGGAAGACGCGATAGGTGCCGGTATCCGGGTAGAGAACGAACGAGTTCGGCGCGCCGGCAGGCGGCAGAGTCGAACCATCGAGGTCAGCCGGCAGCATGGGCGAAAATGACGAACCCAGAATCGGCATGGCGATTAAGGTCGCAGGATTGCCCGCCAGCATGTTCGTCCGATCCATCGCATAGGCTTGAGGCCCGAGGTAAACAGTGCCCGAAGAGTTGAAGATGTTTGCGGACATGTAGTAGGCGTCGGGCCAGACCGAAATCTTCTCGTAGTCGAAGAAGTTGCTGCCGACATGGAAGGCATAACGATTGAAGGTGCCGGTGGCGTCGCTCGTCGTGGAAACCGCGATGCATTCGTCGGTCGGGATGCTAGTACCGGCGAATTGGCTGATGATCCAGCGATTCGCGAGTTGGTCGTACAAGACCACGGGATCACCAAGGCCGCTGGTTTGGCAAACGCCGCCGAAGCCGGTCCAAACGGATACGATGCTGTTTGGTCCGAGGACGGAAGCGCCGGTAGCCTTATCAAAGACCTGGTAAGCATCGTTCACCATCTGGACGTATTGAGTCGCACCTACTTCGCCGTTGGTATCAGGCGGGGCGCAGTGACAACTGACACCCGGGAACGGGATGCCCTGAAAGTTGAGGATCGGCGCCGGAATACTGGGCGCGAGTTGGCCGAGTAAGGTTCCTTTTTGTACCACCAAGTCGATACCATCCTTATGGAGACCGGTGGAGATTTTCGGGTTGATGGCCGCTTCGTGTTCCTGCACTCGCTGGACTGGCCACGGCTCGACATCACGCATCGCCGGTGAGACGTCGTTATGATAGGAGTGAATGATGGTCACCCCTTTATTGGCTCCCGCCGCAACGCCAGTTGAGCTTGAGTTGATACTCAACGCCATCAGCGCCAGGGCGACGCCGACAGAGCTGAGGCCGAAGCCGAATAAGACGCGCAGATTAAAGAAGGCGTCTCGAGAAGTTGATCCTGTTTTCATGTTCAGTATTTGTATGTGTGTAAATTGTACTGAAACCGAAGCTCTCGATCGGAGCGACCGGGATTTCGTTGTTAGTCAGGTTGTAGATGTCAGCTGAGGCGCCGCGCGCCACGTAACTGCGATTGGAGAAGGTGTGCTGTCTCGTTAAATGCGGCCGAAGATTGGCTGGCGCTGTGGTCGATGAAGAAGTCGACGAAGAAGTTCGTCGTCGTGTCTACGATGTCCGTCGAAATGAAGGTATCTGTGCGTTGCGAGGATAGGACGCCACCGGCGATCGTGAGCAGGACGGCGTCGGTGGAATTCCCAGATGGTCACGGTGTAGGGCAATTCATTGAGGTCCGGATCGGGCAAGCCCGGCGGGCCCCAAGCGATGGAGACGGCGGTGATCGTCTCACTGCGCGGGATGACCGCGAACTCGTTGAGGGAAATAATATCCCTCCCATCTTCAGCCCAAGAGCGTCTTCCGCCGTCCCGTCGTCGATCAGGTAGGTGGAAGTTGGAAACACCAGTTGATGCGATGACTTCGAACTAGCCAAACGGTTGGTCTGTTTCGCTGTCGATAGGCGTGGCTGGCCAGCTTGCGCACCGAGCACGAGCGAAGCAGCTACAGCTATCGCCGTCAGCATCACTTTGTGTGGTTGGGACGTTTCATATTATCGACGGATAGCCGAGCGAGGTGGCCAAATCAGTGCGTCGTGAAAAAAACGCTGCACCATCCCAGTGGTGACGACTGGCCGGAGCGCGGGCTGAAGCCCGCGAGGAAGGTTAGCGCTCATCGATGCGCGTTTCATCTCGGCTGATTCCGGTAGGTGGGTGGATCTCGGGATCGCGGCAAGCGGCGATCTCAGCGCAGGTCCAGTTCCTCGGGGCCTAACGCAGCCCGCAGGGGAGATTCGTTGAAACGTCGGGTGACGTAATCGGAATTGAATTAGCTTAAGAAATCCTTTCAGTGTCAACATCAATCTTTGAATTTCCAGATCGAAATGGTCAAGCCGTGCGATTAGATCTCAAGGTTGCTCAGAGGCAGACGCTTATCCGCGAAGGGTTCCCAAAACAGGCTGTAACCGAGGTGACTACGTTCGTGTCGGTGACATTCGCCGTGTAAGGCCCGCCCCCCCACTGGAAGCATGAGCAGGCCGACCTCCGCTCGGGTGCGAGCGCGCATCCTCCTTGGGTAGGCATTGGCCGCGGCTGTTTTTCTGGCCGCAAACCCGGCCGCCCACCTCAGCGCCGGCCCCGCTGCAGACCGACCAGTTTGTCGGCCGCGCTCCGTTGCAAATCGTCCAGTTGTCACGGCGGCGCGGGCGAAAAGCGCAGCCAATTTCTCACCTGGGTGAAAGAGGATTTTCACGCCCGTGCCTACGCGGTCTTGGTCAATGCCCGCTCCGCGCGAATGGCGGAAGCGCTCGGATTGGCGGCCGCGCAAACGCGCGCGCGCTGCACCGTCTGCCATTCGCCCTTTCAATCCGGCGAACCTGCGCGCCTAACGAAACAGCGCAGGCTGATGAAAGCATTTCATGCGAAACTGTCGCGGCGCCGCCGGACAGTGGCTGCGCGGACACACCCGCAAGGAGTAGACCTATGTCACCGACGTCGGCGCCCGGCATGCACGACCTGCGCAACCTTTACGCCGGGGCCAACGCCTCCGTCGCCTGCCATCAAAACCTGGAGGCGGATTTGCTCGCCGCCGGATATCCCGAGCTGGCTTTGCGCTCGATAGGCAATCGGTGGCCGAACCGGAGCGTTGGCGCGACGAATATCACTCGCGCGGACCGGACATGGGTAAAGGGCGCCCACCAGGATCTGGTTCAACCTCAACCTTCCGATGGGCGAATTGACCTGCGTCAAGTGCGGCGAATGCATGGTCTCGTGTCCGACGAGCGCGATCACGTTCAAGCCTGTCGCGCAAATAAAAGCGCTGACCAGAGGCCGATCGCGCGCGGCGCTGACGGCGCAAGAGCTGACTTACGACCCCGATCTTCGCGGGAGTCCCGCCGAAGTTTCTGGTCTGGCAGCGAGGCTCGGCGATTCGTCGCCGCATCAGGGCCGGTCAAATCTTATGCCGTCAGGGCGATCCGGGTAACACCGCTTTCATTATCCGCCGTGGCCGCTTCCAGGTGACCATTTTTCCCCGGGTCCGGTCGGGCAGAGGGCCGTCATCGCTTCGTCGGGCGAAACCAATCGTGAGAGAACGGACTCCGGAAGACATGATCATCGGCGAAATGGCCTGCCTGACGGGATCTCCGCGCTCCGCCGACGTGACCGGGCTGGAAGATGGTGAGGTGTGGGAGATTCGTCGCAACGTGCTCGACGGGCTGATGCGATTGCCGAGCCAGCGCCAAAGATTTGAAAGTGAATCCGGAAGTGTCCTCTCGATCTGGCGTTGCAAAATACAGACCTCTTCAAAGAGATCGAGCCGGAGGAATACAGCCGGATCGTCGATTACCTGCGGGATCGGCTCGCCTTGGTTCGCTCGAGCAAGTCTTTACGAAGGACAAAGCGTTCTCGTACTAGACCTGGACAACTGCACCCGCTGTGACGCCTACACGAGAGCGTGCGTTGAAGAGCACGGGACAACGACGCACGGCATCCCGATCCCCCGCCTGCTCCGGGCTAGGCGACGGCTCGATAATTACATGGTTGCCACTTCCTGCCGCTCCTGCACCGATCTTCATTGCATGGTCCGATGTCCGATCGATTCAATCCATCGCGGCAAACACCTCCAGATCATCATCGAGGACCACTTGCATCGGGTGCGGTTTGTGCGCCGAAAACTGCCCTTACGGCAGGATTTTCATGATTCCTAACGAACGAAATCCGATCGCAATCCCGGATCCCGAGCATGTCGGACGAACTCACCTGTCGGGCAGCCGAAGGCCCGCGGCCGGCCTGCGTGGCGGCCTGTCTAAACGACGCGGCCTTTCCCATGATTGGTTTACAATTGCTCCAGCGCGTCATGCGTACGCATCCTAAGGACGTCCTTTGTGCCTAACGAATCGTTGCGGTCTCGCCGAATTTTTCGCGAGATCTTCCAAGGGCTCATCGAGATACTTCGCTTTTCCGAAGATGCGCGTCATAACGCGAAAGAGCGGATTCTTGAAGCGGGCCACTTCGGTGAGCAGAACACGCGTCCCGCCATTATCGGTCGCCGTAAGATCGTAGGTCCCGAGCCAACGAAAGGCCCATTTCGGTCGCCGATCTCGCGCACGAGATGGTAGGGCGGATTGCTTTCGCTCGTCATCACCGCCATGACCGCCCGTGAAAGTTTGTTCACTCGCTTCCATGCCGTGGATCGGCGGGAACATTCGACCTTCTCGGTGTTGCGATCCCACTCCGCCATGTGCTTCATGTCAGCGAGCGCAGCGAAGACCGTCGGCGGTTTTTCCTTCAAAGAGATCGAACGTGTAAACGGTGGTTTGCACGGGCAGTGCATAACCGATACCGAAGACCACTGCGACCAAGACGAGGAGGCCGACCACGAGGTAAAGAACCATTTCATCCTGCTCTCATCTCAAAGCTCTCGCGGCTGGACAACAGGAAAATGACCACGACGAAAATCGAAAAATTACAGGCTTTTCTCTTGAAAACTTCCGCCGGATACTGAGTGTCACTTCGCAACCATCTATGGACGCTTCTTCTTCCATCTCCGCTCACGCCGCCCACGATCCGCACACGCACGCCGACCACGATCACCACGAGCTGGGCTGGTGGCGGAGGTATATTTTCTCGACCGATCACAAGGTGATCGGCCTGCAATATCTCCTCACTGGCCTTTGTTTCCTCTTCTTCGGTTTTTGCCTGATGATGGTGATGCGCTGGCAGCTTGCCTTCCCGGGTAAGCCGCTCCCCTTCCTCGGCAATCTCATCCAAAACGTGCTCGGCCCCGGTGCCATGAACAACGGCGTCATGACGCCGGAGTTTTACAACTCGTTAGGCGCAATGCATGGCACGATCATGATCTTCCTCGGGATCGTCCCAATCGCTTTTGCCGCTTTCGGCAACTTCGTCGTGCCGCTGCAGATCGGTGCCCCCGACATGACTTTTCCAAAGGTCAACATGGCGAGCTACTGGGCGTTTTTCGTCGGCGGCACGATCATGCTGGTGAGCTTCTTTGTCCCCGGCGGCGCGGCCAAAGGCGGCTGGACTTCCTACACCCCGCTCTCCGACATCGCGGACAAGGGGCCGACGTATGACATCATTTTCAACGGCCAGACGCTTTGGCTGATCGCGTTCATTTGCCTGATCACGTCGTCATTGTTAGGCGCGGTCAATTTCATCGCCACCATCATCCAGCTCCGCGCCAAGGGAATGACCTGGATGCGGCTGCCGTTTTTTGTCTGGGCGCAATTTGTGACCGCGTTTCTGTTGTTGCTCGCGTTCCCGCCGCTCGAGTCGGCGATCGTGATGCAACTGATGGATCGCATCGCGGGGACGAGTTTCTTTCTTCCGAGCGGGCTGGTTGTGAACGGCGCGGCAGTCTCGATTAGCGGGGGCGGCAGTCCCTTGCTCTGGCAACACCTCTTTTGGTTCCTCGGGCACCCGGAGGTCTATGTGCTGATTCTGCCCGGGATGGGAATCGTCGCGGAAATCCTCGCGAACAACACACGCAAGCCGCTTTGGGGTTACAAGTCGTTAGTCCTGGCGGCGCTCGTCCTCGGCTTTCTCTCCTTCATCGTCTGGGCGCATCACATGTGGCTTACCGGCATGGGCACGGTGGTGAGCGCGTTTTTCCAAACGACGACGATGATCATCTCGATTCCGTCGGTCATCATTTTGAGCGCCTTCTTCATCTCGCTCTGGGGCGGGTCCATTCGCTTCACCGTGCCGATGCTTTTCGCGACAGCGTTTTTGCCGATGTTCGGAATCGGCGGGCTCACCGGCATTCCGCTGGCGTTTAACTCTGCCGATCTTTACCTGCACGACACCTATTATGTGATCGCGCATTTCCATTACATCGTCGCGCCGGGCACGATCTTCGCGGTCTTCGCCGGGATCTATTATTGGTTCCCGAAAGCGACCGGACGAAAGATGAATGACTTCTGGGGGAAGGTACATTTCTGGCCTTCGCTTATCTGCATGAACGCGATCTTCCTGCCGATGTTTTTGCAGGGCATGCTCGGGATGCATCGGCGTTGGTATGACGGCGGGCAAGGCTGGACTCTCTCCTCCGAAAAGGTCTGGGGCTTGAGCGGGTTCCACTGGAACACGCCAATCTCGATCGCCGCCTGGGTCATGGGTCTGGCGCAAATTCCGTTCATCATCAATTTCTTCTGGAGCATGCGTTACGGCGAGAAGGTGGACGACAACCCATGGCAGGCGACCACCCTCGAGTGGACTGCTCCGTCGCCGCCACCGCATGGCAACTTCCTCGCCACTCCAGTGGTCTATCGAGGCCCCTACGAGTACAGCCTTCCGGGCCGGGCAAAGGATTACACGATGCAGATCGAACCGGTTCAGCCTAACGAACGCTCGATGCCCGAGCCGACGATGTCGCTGGGTCATTAACTGTGATCGTGTTGCAGCCTAACGCCTAACGACCACTCATGGAAATTCCCTACACCGTTACCGCCCGGCCGGACACCGGCCTCTGGAACGCCAAAGTCGGCATCTGGCTTTTTCTCGCCTCGGAAGTGATGCTCTTTGGCGGCCTTTTTTCCGCCTACATCTTTCTCCGTCTTGACGCCGAACCCGGTTACTGGCCGCACGGCCTCCTCAACGTCCCGGTCGGCACTTTCAACACTGCCATTCTCATCCTGTCGTCGGTCACGGTCGTGCTCGCCTGGGCCGCGCTGAAAATGCGGCGCTACGCAAGATACAAGCTCTACATGGCCGCGACCATTTTCTGCGGAATCCTCTTTCTCGTCGTCAAGCTCGGCTACGAGTGGCCGCAGAAATACGATCACTTCGGCGCCTACATCAAGACTTCCTCACTCGAAAAGTACGAGAAATATCTCGGGAACAAGCATCTTCTCGCAGAAGGTCTTCCGCCCAGGGTCGAGATCACCGGCCACCTGCACAATGAGGAGGCGCTGAAGGATCCCAAGATCAAGGAATACGAGGTCGCGCTCGACAAGGTTTACACCGATCCGGACGACCCGAAGATGGACCGCCCACACTTCCTTTATGTGCCGCCGACCGATCAGATCGCGACGATTGCGAAGGAGGATGTGGAGCGGGCGACGATGTTTCTGCCGACTCACAGCACTTATTTTGCGACCTACTTTACCATCACCGGGCTGCACGGCTTGCACGTGCTCGGTGGGGTGGTCGTCTTTACTTATCTCTTTTTCTTTGGGGGAAAAACCTACCGACAAAATCCCGAACATCTCGCGAATCGGGTTGAGGTCGCGGGCTTGTTCTGGCACTTTGTCGATCTGGTTTGGATTTTTGTTTTTCCACTGTTTTACCTGCTTTAACCGATGAACAACCCGCCTAACACCGCGCCGGTGGAACACGAGACGGAGCACTACGCTCCCAATACGCACGACGTGAGCAAACACGTTCGCGGCTATCTGCTCGTCGGTGGAACGCTCCTCTTTTGCACCGGGCTCACCGTCTTTCTCTCCTACGTCAACTTCGGCTCGGAAAAGGCGAACGTGGCGGTCGCGATGTTTCTCGCAGCTTTCAAGGCCGGGTTGGTAGCCTATATTTTCATGCACCTGTCGGCGGAGAAAAAACTCATCTACCGGGTGCTGATTTTTACCGGCATTTTTGTTCTCGGTTTATTCTGGCTCACCTACCTGGCTTGGTACGATCCGGTTTCTCACTAAATGTCGCTTAAGGCTTTTCACATCGTTTTTATCACCTTCTCGACCTTGCTCGCGTTTGGCTGTGGGATTTGGTGCCTCTGGGTAAATCGCATCGAGCCCGCGCCCGGTTATGTCTTCGGCGCGGTTTGCGCGTTCGCCGCCGCGGTGGCGCTGATCGTTTACGGCTGCTGGTTTTGGCGGAAGATGAAACGGCTCCGGTTGATTTAATGAAGAAAAAATTATTCGTGCTCTTCGCGATCGTCCTCGCCTCGCCGACGGGCCAGGCGCTGGCCTGCGCCACCTGCATGGGCGCGAAAGATTCCAAATCGACCGCGCATCTCGCGATCGCGATCTGGGTCATGATCGGCGCGATCATGTCGGTCCTCGGTGGGGTGAGCGCGTTCGGCGTGCATCTCTGGCGACACGCCGGCATTCCGCTCGAGCCGCATGAGCAATTGATCGACGAAGACCTCGAGAAATATGACTAGCGTGGCGCTGATCAACGAATTCCTCGGGATGCCGCCGAATGCTTCGCAGCACGGTTACCAGATCGATCACATCATCGAATTCAGCCATTGGTTTATGGGTGCGCTTTTCCTCGGCTGGTCGGCCTTTTTTCTCTTTGTCCTCTGGCGCTTTCGAAAAGGGCGCAACCCCGTGGCGAGCCACGAGGGCGTTACCAGCGGCATCTCGACGCACTTGGAATTTGCCGTCGTCCTGATCGAAGCCGTCCTCTTGATTGGTTTCGCCATTCCGCTCTGGGCGAAGCGGGTGAACGCTTTTCCACCAGATAAAGATGCGATTCATGTCGGTGTTGAGGGGCAGCAGTTTAACTGGACCTTCCATCTTCCCGGTCCGGATGGCGTGTTTGGCCGGCGCGATGTGCACCTGGTCACGAACAGCAATCCGCTCGGCCTGGACCCGACCGATCCCGCGGGTCGGGATGATCTCACCTCCCTCGGCGAACTGCACATCCCGATCGATCGCGATGTCATCATCGATGTCACTTCACGGGACGTGATTCATAGCTTTGATATTCCCGCGATGCGGATCGCGCAGGACGCGATTCCCGGGCAGACCATTCCGATGTGGTTCAAGCCGGTGAAGACGGGGAGCTACGAAATCGTCTGCGCGCAACTTTGCGGCCTCGGGCATTACAGCATGAAAGGGACGCTCGTCGTCGATACGCCGACCGATTACCAAGCGTGGCTCAAGGAACGGCAGGAACTTTCCGGAAATCAAACCGCGCCGCCGCCGCTGAGACGTCCACCGAGCGAACCGCCCGTCGGTCCAACTCCCGGCACCGTCCCACCACCGGGCGCTCCAAAAACAGCGAACCCGGGCGGCGGATAAAAGTGGACCGGCGTCTTGCCGGAGCCCACACCGATTGATCTGATGCGCACGCCTGTCGCTGCCCCGAATCGTTTCCTGCGCGTCTTCGCATGGTTTACCGCGGGAGCAACACTCTTCCTCATCTGCAGTGGCGGAATGGTGACGAGTAAAGGCGTCGGGCTCTCCGTCCCCGATTGGCCGACGACCTTTGGCTACAACATGTTTTTCTTCCCAATCTCGAAATGGATCGGGGGCGTGTTCTTCGAACACACGCATCGTCTGATCGCTTCGACGGTAGGATTTCTAACCGTCATTCTCGCCATTTGGCTGGCCTTCGCAAAGGTCCCCCGCTGGCTAAAATGGCTCGGTTGGGCATCGTTAGGCATGGTCATTCTGCAGGGTGTGCTCGGCGGGTTGCGCGTCACCCTAATGGAAGCCCAAATCGGCATCTTCCACGCCTGTGTCGCGCAAGCTTTCTTCGCCATGCTCGTGCTCATCGCGCTCGCGCTTTCGCCCGTGTGGTCGCGGCTGGCGCTCGTTAGGCAACGAGTCCGCTCGCTCGCCACGCCCGCCATCATCATTTCCTGCATCATCTACGCGCAGCTCGCCCTCGGCGCCACGATGCGCCATCAGCACCGCGATCTTTCCATCACCGATTTTCCCCTCGCCTACGGCCAGATCATTCCAAACACTGGCCCCGCAGCCATCGCGCGAATCAACGCCGCGCGGGATCGGATCGCTCTCTCCGATGTCACGGCCGCGCAGATTTGGCTGCAAATGGCGCACCGCTTCGGCGCGCTCGTCATCGGCTTATCGATTCTTGGCTTTTGGTTTCTCGTTAGGCGAGAAGGTGTCCCGATTTCGCCGCTCGATGGAATTTCGACTTTTTGGCTGATCCTGGTCGTAATCCAAATCGGCCTCGGCGCCTGGACGATCTTGAGCAACAAAGCCGCCGACATTGCAACGGCTCACGTCGCCGTTGGGGCGATCATTTTTGTCACCGGCATCGCTCTTTCCGCTTTGACGCTACGCCTGCGATATCTGGCCCGCACGTCGCCGTTGGCCCCGCAGCCGAGAAAATTTGTGGAAGCGAGAGTATCGTGAAAGCAGCCGTGATCGAACCATCTGCCGTCCCCTTGGAACGCAATGCGACAATGGCGGATTTCGCCGAACTGGTGAAGGCGCGCCTTACCTTGCTCGTCCTCATCACGACCGCGGTCGGCTTTTATCTCGGCTGGCAAGGGCCGATGGATTACCTCGCCCTAACGAATGCAATCCTCGGCACGGCCCTCGCCGCGGCGGGCGCAGCTGCCCTAAACCAATGGTGGGAACACAAATTGGACGCGCTCATGCAGCGCACCCGCACCCGGCCGATCCCGGCCGGCCGCATGCTGCCGCGGGAAGGACTCATCACCGGCGGGCTCCTTGGTTTGGCCGGGATCGTATACCTTGCTCTGGCGGTGAATGGATTGAGCGCCTTTCTCGCCGGACTCACGATCGTCCTTTACCTCCTTGCCTACACACCGCTGAAAAGAATCAGCACCACGAACACGCTCGTGGGAGCAATTCCGGGCGCGATTCCGCCCGTCATCGGCTGGGTCGCCGCAGGCAATACGCTTGACGCGGGAGCCTGGAGCCTGTTCGCGATTCTCTTTATCTGGCAAATGCCGCACTTCTTCGCTCTCGCCTGGATGTATCGCGCGGATTACACGCGCGCGGGCTTTCGCATGATGTCGGGAGATGACGAGACCGGGTTGCGTAGCTCGAGTCAAAGCGTTCTCTTTTGCATTCTCCTTCTGGTGATCGCGGGCGTCCCGGCGTATCTCGGCCTAACGACGAGCGTTTATCTGCTGATCGCCCTGGCCCTGAGTGGATGGTTTGTCGCCATGGCGATGAGGTTTCACCGCGAACGCACCCCACGAAATGCACGCGCCCTTTTTCTTTGCTCGATCATTTACCTGCCCCTGTTGCTCGCAGCCTTGGTTCTGACCAAGCAATGAGCACGCAAACGGTGACATCGATCGCGCCGGTCAATGGACCGCGTTCCCCTCGCGCGGTCGCCTGGAAGGTCGCTCTGCTCCTCATCCCTCTGATCACGGCGGGAGGGCTTCTTTACTTTCGGGAGGCACAGGTGGCGCGACTCGGCCGCCACACGATGCCAAGATTCGGAGCAGTTCCCGCTTTTGAGCTGGTTGATCAAGACGGCCGGCCTTTTGGATCGCAACAGCTGCACGGCAAAATCTGGATTGCCGACTTTATCTACACCACTTGTCCTGGACCTTGTCCAATGATCAGCAGCCGGATCAGCGAAATGCAGAAGCCGCTCCAGGATACCGACGTCAAGCTGGTCTCTTTCAGCGTCGATCCCGAGCACGATACTCCAGCGGTGTTGCGCAACTACGGCGCGGCGCTCCATGCAAAGAAGGGTCGCTGGGAATTTCTCACCGGCAACAAAAGCGCGATTTACCGTCTATCGCGAGATGGCTTCAAGCTCGCGACCGGCACCGCCAAAGATCGGAAACCGCTACACAGTACCCGCGTCATCCTGGTCGATCGCAAAGGAGAGATCCGCGGCTATTACAACGCGACCGACGCTGATGCGGTTACGCGGTTGCTCGCCGACATCAACCACCTTCTCCACGAGCAACTACCCGCAGGAAAAGGCGGCTAGAGATTCTGCCAGCTATAGAGACTCTTTTCAAAAGTATCGCGTAGCTTCTGGTAGTCAGATTGCCGGCAGGTGAGACGAAAGGAAAGCGGTTGCGGCTTGCGGTCGAGGAGAAGGTTGTAACAGGCGAATCTCTCTCCATAGAAAACATAACTGACCTCGACCAGGTATGTGGATTTCCCGTCGATCTGCAGTGGATTCAATTTTTCCACCTCAACCTTCATCTGTTCGCTCCCTTTCGGCAGCGACTCGGTCACTCCCTGCGTCAGCGCCTTCCGACCCGCGTCATCGAACAAAACAGGCGAAGCGGCAGGTAGCTTGGTGATCCTAACCTCGGCTTGCGTCAGGTTTTTAGGTCGAAGGCTAAGGGAGTCCTGGCCTCCAGAATAATTCCAACCGGACGGAGGCTCATAAGACGCTTTGTTGCTTGCGCCGGTATCAAAAACGAGCTGTGACATCTTCACACCGTCCAATACATGGGACTCGAGCCGGGGTGAAAGGTTTAGTTCGCCATGTGCAGAAGAGTTCCCAAAGCCGACGAGAAAACCAGCGAGGACGGCCAATGCGTGGAGACGCTTATTCATCGCACTCACTACTTCGCGAGAAACCATCGCCCCTTCGTGTAACTAAAGACCGAGAGGCTTCCCGGTGGTGTATAAACTTGGAGATTGGGATCGAAAAACCATTCCCGGTTCGGCGGGTTGTAGACGTTTCCGCTGCCCCAGCGGCCAATGGATTGCCGACTTTGATACAACTCTACCATCGAGCCATAGTAGGTCAGTGTTTTCTTACTCCAGTCTTCCAAAAAGCGCGGAAAGTTCTCGGCACCGCCGCTGTAATGGTTATTCACACTCGGAACAATACCCGAAACGACGGCCGTATTTACGGTCGTGTTACTTGCGCTTCTTGACGCGAGACCGGAAGAAGAATTTGAGTCATTCCAGTTATTGGAAAGAATGTTCACGGCGTCTGCGACGACAGCACATGGCTTGCGGGTATATCCTTCGACCTGGGGTTGGGTGTAGATTCCGGAGTTAGACGGCGGATTTGGTCCTCCCGTATTATAGTCACCCTGAATGTAAACCGGGTTTTGGCTTGCCACCGTGAGGCCGTTATCCGGCATCACTGCGCCATTCGTCAATCGGATGCCACGTTTGGGACTGCCTCCGGTGGGGTTGGCGCTGGTGTCACTAATATAGATAATGTTGTTGAACGGAAACAGCGTACCGTCGTTAATTTTGGCGCTAACGGCACCCACATCGAGGGTCGCCAAACGCACCGACGCCCCCTCGCGATTATCTTGAATCGGCTGATTGGTCGTCAGCGCGTTCATGAACGTGGAGTAAATTATGCCCCCCAAGCCCGGGCTAGAGGCAGTAAGAGTAGTCCCGGCCTGATCTTTGATTACGACACTGTTGCTCCCATTGATCAGAATCTTCACCCCGGCCTGATCGTAGTAACGTTTTCCGGCGAGCGGATCGGGGTAACCGGCCACCGGAGGCTCAATCAATTCGTGATAGCTGTCATTATTCGGATTGAGGTCCGTGGTGGTGAAGATTCGCGTGGCATCCAGCCCAAACGGCTGATGAGCAACATCGAAAGCCGGCGGCAGGTTACTTTGATAATGCGGGTTAGTGGGAACCTCCGGGCCACTCCCGCCGATTGCTCGCGAATCCCCGGGCTCGAAGCCGACGACCCAATCAGTCGCATAAGTCACCTTGCTCTGGAACGTAAGAAGGTCGTGACCGGTATATAAGGTTTCGTTTGTATGCACCCAACCGGTCACATTCATGGGCGCGCCCGGCTGTATTTCCAACGGGTCGACATAGAAGATCGCCCAGTTCCATGGGGATAGCTGTTGCTTTTGAAAAACACGACGCACCTTGGCAGTGACATAAGATCCGTGGACGGGCAAAGTCACATCAGCTTCTCCCAGATAAGAGAGAGTCGTCGTCACGGGCGATTGTCCGATTGAGGGAACGAGGGGAGCGCCCTCGTCGATAAGTTTTAGTTCTGGGTCAACGGCCAACACCTGAAAGTTGGAGACGGTCGGCGGCTGATTTTCGCTTGGATCCGCAGCAGCCCGCTGCGCGGTGAAGTTCGGCACGTTTGGAAACTGATCCTGCGTGGGCAACGGGATATTCGCAAACGAGCTATTCTGGAGCGAAGCATCTGTGTTGTTGCGACAGATTTCGCGCCAGTAGGCAAAGGACTGCTCGAGCGCACCATCGCCGATCGTAATCGCGGAGTCGAGCGCTTCACTTCTCTGCACCTGGTGGCGCACGGTCGTTGTGTATTCCATCGCCACTGCGACCCCCACGGTAAGAGTCGCGATGACGGAGAGAACCACGATCAAGGCTGAGCCTGTCTCTCGAGAGTTTGGGATGGCATTCATTGGTAGGTGGTGAGTCGGGCCCGCATCGGCACCTGTCCGTTGAGCAGGATATTGGCTGACTTAAAGCCTCGATTTGTTGAGTTGTGATCCGCGGTCGAAAGATCAATCGCGGCAACGAAGCGGTAATAAAGCGCGCCGGCGGGGGTGCTCGGAATCGAGAACGGTGTCGGGCTGATGATGTCGTTACCGAGCAGGGCAAAGGCTTTCTTGTTCGTCGGGCCGTGCCATTCAAGGGCGCCATCCTTCACCACATAGGAGCAACGATCGGAAATGAAGCATGGGATATTATAATAGGTCGGGGCTTCCGTTCCCTGGATCGCCACTCCGATCGGAGCGGCTAAATTAAGTTTGTATTTGTGACCGCCGAGATTGTTCACTGAGGTGATGTCTTGTTCGATCTCATGAGTTTGCACGATCACTCGCTCACCCTTTTTCGGGACCTGGTCGCCAGCGGAAAGTTGGATCTCGATGGCTGTCGCATCGGCGGCCGCATCGGCACAGATTTGATAAGGGCCGCACGACCAGAGCTGGAAAGAGATGCCAGCTGCACCGGTGTTCGGAGCTGGAGCTTCCAACGGCACCCCATCGGCGTCCGTCAGCGCCGGCAGGGAAATCGCAGAATGCAAATCCTGCACGAGCTGGAGCATGGCGACGCGAGCTTGCTGATGAGCGGTGTTCACGGCGGTGTTTTTCGCCCCGAGAATCATCCCTACGTTTAGAGCGGAATAGATCGAAAGCCCGACAACCCCAATCAAGCTGATCGCTAGCGACAGCTCGAAGAGGGTCGTCCCACGTCTCGGGATTTGCTTCGCTCTTCTCATATGTCGGAGGTGCGGAGCGTCGAGCGCTTCACCGTGTAATCTCTACTCCGATAGGTGTAGGTGACGGTGACGTCAGCTCGATAAAGCGGCTGAGCGATACTATCGACGACCGGACTTATATCGACTACACTCGTCGTGAGAGTACCGGCCACGACGATCCCGGTGCTGGGCTCGCGGTAGATAGGAATGTTGTTCGTGACGTGCGTCCCGACAGTTAACTCCGGAGGAATCTGCGGCATTCCATCTGAATTATTCTTCTGAGGATTGAACGGTCCGTCAGAGAGGAGGAGGTCGATCTGATTTTGCACGACGGCACTCGCCCCGGTCGCATTGCGAGTGATGCTGGCCTCCTCGTTCAATCGGGTCATCGTCATGATAATCGTCGTCATGCAGATCGCGATCAGGGCGATCGAGACGACGGCTTCCGTGAGAGTGAATGCGGATTGCCGAAAGGCGGCAGCCCGCTGGCGTGAGCGTGTGATCAATCTGAGAGGAAAAAGCAGCAGGGGGCGTGCCGTAGGCTATAATTTCCATACTAGGGAACAACGGCCCCCAGCTCCTTTTCCGCCTAGCTCGCCTCGCCCATCGCAGAAGGCGCTTCTTCATCCGCCACGAGGCGAAGGTAATCGCGATATTCGCCATTCGGCAGCCGAGCGATCCGTCGATCCATTTGCGCCTGATCGATAAAACCGGCACGCAACGCAACTTCTTCGAGGCACGCCACCTTCAGCCCTTGTCGATGCTCGATCGTCGCGATGTAGTTGGCGGCTTCAAGCAGGCTCGTCTGGGTGCCGGTATCGAGCCAGGCCATCCCGCGCCCGAGCAACCGGACGTGGAGATCGCCTTCTCGGAGATAGAGCAAATTCAGGTCCGTAATTTCCAGCTCGCCCCGTGCCGAAGGACGTAAACTCCGGCAATACTCGACCACCCGATGGTCGTAAACGTACAGACCCGGAACCGCGTAATGACTCTTCGGCTCTTTCGGTTTCTCCTCCAAGCTGATGACTTTCCCATCCGGCGCAAACTCGACCACGCCGTAACGTTCCGGATCGCGCACCTGATAACCGAAAACGCAAGCGCCGCGGTCAATCGCGAGCGCGTCGCGGAAGAAATCCAGTTTCCCGTAAAAGATGTTATCACCGAGGATGAGCGTCGCGCCGTCATCGCCGACAAAATCCGCACCAATCAAAAATGCCTGAGCGATTCCTTTCGGTTCGGGTTGTTCCGCATACTCGAGGCGGATGCCAAGGTGTGAGCCGTCGCCGAGAAAGTCGCGCAACATTGGGACATCCTTCGGGGTCGAGATGACAAGAATTTCGCGCAATCCGCCGAGCATGAGCGTGGCGAGCGGATAACAAATCATCGGCTTGTCGTAAACCGGCAGCAACTGCTTGCAGACGATTCTGGTCAACGGATAAAGCCGGGTGCCAGCGCCGCCAGCGAGCAGGATGGCTTTCCTGCTCATGGCTCGCGAGTCCAGCCGATCAATAGCTCGGACCACTCCTGCCAAAAGTGACGAGCTCCGGTCCATTCGATCTTGGCCTTCCTCGTCAGCCAGGGCCCGATGTCGTTGACGGAAGGTTTGGCAACGGTCTCGTCAAAGACGAAACCGCCACCGCGGCGAGCGAGCAATTCCCGATCGCTGCTGCGACCGCCAACGCATTGGTCGAACGATGTCGCGATGAATTCCGCCGCTAGGATCGGCTTTTTTTCGATCGTGGCGCTGATAGTCACGCCCAGGAGTTTCTTCAACATCAGGGCGCATAAGAAGGTGCGCGAACTGGTGGCATGCACGTGGCGAATCCGACGTTGTCGAAACAATCGTCGCAAGATCAAAGCTGCATGCGCCTGTTCGAGGAACAAATCGGATGACGGGCGAGGCTTCTGATCGGCCCGGATCGCTTCCAACTCGCGCAGAAGTCGCAAGCTCATCTGCCACTCGGCTTCGATCACCATCGCATCGGGCAGATATTGAAATCCCGTTACGAGATCGATCGTCTTCGGTGAAAGATCCGCTTCCTCAGGCGGGTGGAAGAGGAAAGGCAGTAGCGGCACGCTCTCCCGGCGCATGGCGCGCAGCTCCATCTTGAGAAGAGGAAGATTTTCGTCCGGCCATCGGTCGATCAGATAAGCCGCCTGGGGCGCATCCGGATCAACGCTAGGTTTCTCTTGCCTGGAAGACGGAACAGAGGGTTGGGCGGCGAAAAGCTGGTGCAAAGGCTCCGCCGTCTGCGCGACACTAAATTCGTGCTGCATCCTTGCCCTGCCAGCCTCACCAAACCGATGACGCAACTCCGGGTCTCGCACCAGACGGTCGAGCGCCTTGGCAAATTCTTCCCAATCGCCCGCCGGAACAAGCAGCCCGGTCACTCCATCGACGACCAATTCCGGAATCCCCGCCAGCTCGGTCGAGACGACCGGCCGCGCGCAAGCCATCGCCTCCATGATTACTGTCGGGAAGACGTCGCTCGCTCCAGCCGCATCCACTACCGAGGCCAAGGCAAAGATGTCGCAGCTCTGCAGCTTAAAAAAAACATCTTCCTGAGAAAGCGCGCCGCAAAGTTGGACCCGGTCATGCAATCTCAAATCCTCAATCATCGCTGTCAGCTTGGCGCGGAGCGGGCCATCACCCACGATCTGGCATCTAAAGTCAAAGTTCCGCCGGTCCAGCTCCGCACAAGCTTCGAGTAGAATCTCAAAGCCCTTGAAGGCAACCAGACGGCCCACGCTCAGAATCGTCGTCGGCCCGGGTGGTCGTTCGCCGCGAGGAGGCGCCGGCAGATTCGACAGATCGATACCATTATAGACGCGATGGATCTTGTGCGCGGCATCAGGGCAGCGTTCCTGGAGGAGCGCGCAGCTGTAATCCGTCTCCACCGCAACAAATTCCGCGGTGGCACAGATTTCCTGAAGCAAATCATCCTGCCCAAGATCGGACATAAAGTCCTGGCCGTGGGCGGTGATGCTGAAGGGGATCCCGGAGATTTCCTTGACGAAAAGCGCAGTATGCGCCGCGCGATTGGCGAAGTGAACGTGGAAATGCCTGATCCCCTGCTGGGCAAACAGATCGGCGAAGTAGCTGGCGTTGCGGGCTCTCAACGCCGCTTTGTAACCCGGTCCGTAAAGGCGCTCGTGCCGATCGATCAAAGCCTGCGGCCAGCGTTCGGCCGCCTTTGTTTTTTCCTCCCATTGTCGCAACACCGGAGCGGGGGGAGCGTAGTAGATCGGTGACAGGAAGCGGTTGCAATGTTCGTGGCGCAGACTGGTCAGCGGAGGATGCACAGAACCGATCAGCAGCTGATAGCCGCGCCGCTCCAGCTCCAGCATTTCCATGTCGCAAAAGGTCTGCGAGAGGACAGGATATCTGGAATAGAGATAGGCGAGTTTCACTGTGCGCGGCGAAAAATTAGAAACAGTAGCAGGAACAGAGCCCGCCTATGACCGCAAACAAGGCGGGGATTCTCCGGCCGCCGACTTCTGGCCTACGAAAGATTCACGTCCTTACCGGGATCCATTTCGTAGTCCAGTGCAAGGTGTTCCGAGGTCTTCGGCTTGATCACTTCTTCGACGAACTTGATGTAGATCGGGTCCTCGCGAAAGATCGCCTGCTTGTCCATCGACTCGAAATCGATCGCGATGAAAAAGGGCCATGGCACCTTCGGATCGACGCGCTTACCGCACTTGATGCTGAGAACCTCGTCGATTTTGAGAAGCTGCATCCGCGCATTCATCATCATCTCCTCAGTCTCTTCCGGTGTAATCCCTGGCTTCAATTTATAGAGTCCAATGTGATGAACCATGAGCGGATAGCTATTAGGCGCTACCCGCGAGACGCGCAAGTGGGAAACCGCAACGCTGTCGCGCGCACCGGACTCATGAGCGCATGTCCCCCCGCCTCGCCTGCGAAGCGCTATTTTTTCCAGTCGAGCGCGCCCTTTTTCAGCGCGTAAACGTAGCCAACCATCAGAATCGAAACGAACCCGAGCATGCTCCAGAAGATGACGTGGCTGTGCCCGATCGCTTCGCGATAGACCACCGCCCACGGATACATGAAGACGATCTCGAGGTCGAAGAGGATGAAGAGCATCGCGACGAGGTAAAACTTTACGCTGAAACGCGGTTGCGCCTCGCCTTGCGGCACCATCCCGCACTCGTAGGCGGAATCTTTCGCGCCCGTGCGCATCCCGCTTTTCCCGAGAAGCACACTCACGATCAACGCGCTCGCGGCAAAACCCACCGCCACCACGATCTGCAGAAGCACCGGAATGTATTCGCGGATCATGCTCGAAAACCGCTCGCGCGGCGCTGCAGGAAACTAGCGAGCCGCCGCCGTCGGCAGATGACCGTTCGGCGGGATGAGTGCCTTGGCGAGAGCAGAGGGGAGACCTTTGTATTTCTTGCCGGTCTTCTTCACCATCCCGCGAGCGACGAGATTTTGCAGCTTCTCATAGGCGCGCAGGCGCAGCATTTCTTCGCCACCACTGGCCGCATTACGCGCCCGGAGATTCTCGTGCAGAATCTCGAAAAGCTGTTTGAATTCAAAAGAAGTCCGTCGGGAAAGCACCGCAACCAGTTCTTCGGTAACGAGATCCGGCACGCGGCGTGAGAATGCGTTCTTTTTTAGGATGGCCATAGGGCGCACAGGATAACATGTTTCGCGAAAACCGCAGCAGTTTTCTTGAGCCAAATGGAAATAACTCGCTCGTTTTCAACACGTCGCTCGTTTTTCAAAAGGCTTGGCCGCAACGCCAACCCGTGACGATAAGTCGCTACGGCGGGCTTGGGGTTGGCGTCGCAGAAGGTGGAACCGCAGGCACCACCGTTGAAACGGAGGGCGCTGGAATCGCTGCTTTTGGGTGGAGAAAACCGCCAGCCTTCGTCCCCTGATGAAAGTAGAAGAACAGGCCGCCCGCAATTGTGGCGAAGCCCGCGATCGCTCCATGCCAGGGAATCGGGCCGACCGATTCGGTAAGGTAGCCATCGCTCACGTAGCGGTCCGACATCACGATCGGCGAAAGATGTTTCGTGATCGCGTCCGCCGGCGGGAGCTTTGAGGCGTCAAATTTGTTCCCCCACGCCGGGTAAATTGTCGCGCCCAGCAAAAGCAGCGGCCGCACCGTGGCGTCGGCGCGTTCAAAGAGCAGTTGAGTGTCGAGATAGTCAAAAGCCACGCCAGCCGCTGGGACGCGCGCCACCGCATCGCGAAACTTCGCGCTCTTTGCCAGTTGGCCGCTCGCCGGCATTTTTTCCGTCATCGTCTTCTCGACTGCGCTTGCGTCCGATCCGACTACGAGCAACCGATCCGAGACCGCGATCGCTGGTGCGACCGGAACGAACCCGCCAAACGCCGGTAGGGAATAATAACTCACGCCGTTCTTGTCGCTGCGCGTCCAGGTCGCGCCGGCCAGCTCTACCGAAGCCAGAGCATCTGCGATTTTGCGGGCACGCGCGCCATCTTTCACTGACAGAAGCGCCGAGAAGGCCGGCCAACGCGCCTGCGCCGACCATTCGCCGAACATTTCTATTTCGGCGCCAAAAGCCAGCCGCAGGTCGTCCTGTGAAACGCCTTGCCTGACGAGCGCCTCGTCGTACGGCTGCAGAAACGCCGGCAAACTCGTCTGCGCCCCGGCCGGTGCGAGCTTCCAATCGCCGGGCCAGGCCGTCAACGCGTCGGAATAGAAAAACGTATCCGTGCCGGCGGAGGGGAGCGCCGATTGGGCCAATTTTTCCTCCGGCCCGCTCCGCGGCATGACCGTGAAAATGCTCTCCCGCATCTTGCCGCCGTCAAACCCGACAGCCCCTGCCACGCTCTGGATTTTGTTCAACTTCGCTAGTTGCGCGGAGGCGAACGTCTGTCCGGTGAGCGCGATCACCGGCCGCAGCTTTTCCAGAAGCGGCTGCGGCTGGAAAAAGAACATCCCCGCGTAGTCGTTAGGCAAATGCTTCGCCGCCACCTTGTAGCCCTCGTCGTCCGGCAGCGCGCTGGCCGCTTTATCTCCGCGGCGATCAGCACGATCAAGCACCGCCTCCAGCGTCGAGAGATCGTTCGCAACGAAAAACCAATTGCGATCGAAAACCGTCGCGAGCACAAAGTGTCCCTTCTGGATCGTTTCAATCTGATGTCCGTTATGCGTGACTGCTTTGCCGCGAGTGGCGCGGCCCTTCGCCAGCCAGGGCGCCTCGCGCGCATCGACAAACTGCCGCACCTCAGCAGCAGATTGTTTGAAATGAAACCCACCGACAATCTTCGGCTCGTTATTCTCGATCGAAGTGAGCGCGAGAAAGGTGTCGGTCGGACCGAGGTGAAGAAATTCCTTCAGCGTCTGCTCTTCCTGTCCGCTTCTCCGAAGTTGCGTGAGCGATTTCTGCAGCCATCCCTGGACTGCCGGCTCGCGCCAGATCGCGTAGACATCACTCCCGTGCCATTGTTCGCGCGCCTTATCGCAATCCGGGACTTCCGCCACAAGGATCGTCCGCTTCGGCAGGAGCTCAGTCACCCGCAACTGACGATGCGCTTGCTCCATCCGCAGCGCCGCCCACAAGATCAGCGCGATGACGAGCGCCGCCGCGACCACGGCGAAGAACTTTTTCATCGCGCAGTCTCGCATCAAATTTCCCGGCTGCGAGCCTCTAAGCGCTCGACTTTTTGCCTCGCATCGACGATCTCAAATCATGAAGGCATGCGCTGGCTCCCGGCTCCTGCTCGGCGAATTTCAGGAGAAATCAGTCATCGCGGCGGCCGAAGGCGCGCTTACCGATTGTGGCGGCCAACCGAGCTGCGGTTTCCTTTTCGTCACCGCCGACTGGCTTCCGCAAATCGGTGAAGCGCTCGATCTCATCCGCCTGCACGGCCGGGTTCCGCTCCTCGTCGGCACCGTCGGCGGCGGGCTCATCGGCGCCGGAATGGAGGCGGAAGGCACTTCCGGACTGTCGCTTCTTCTCGTTAGGCTACCGGGGACGAAACTCACGCCCGTGCTCATTTCTTCCGCGCAAATTCAGGAGTCAACCGGACCAGCCTATTGGCAAATGGAGACCGGCCTCGGGCCTGACGACGTCGACGCCTGGATTCTCCTCGCCAATCCCTCCGCGCCCGCGCTCGAGAATTGGCTCGCGGAATGGAACGTCGCCTATCCGCAGGCGCCGAGCATCGGCGGTCTCGCCAGCGGCGGGCGCGACGCGAGCGAGCACGCGCTTCTTCTCGACGGCCGCGCGACCGATGCCGCCGTTCTCGCCCTCGCCGTCAAAGGCCGCGAGATTCGCACCATCGTTAGTCAAGGATGCAAACCGGTCGGAGAACCATTCACGATCACGCGGTCGGAAGAGAATCTGGTTTACGAAATGGGTTTGCGCCCCGCCTACCAGGTGCTGAGCGAAACCTTCAACGCCCTCTCGATGGACGAGCGGGAGCGGGCTCGCGGCAATCTTTTTGCCGGCCTCGCCGCCTCTGAGTACGTCGCCGACCTGAAGCGCGGGGATTTTCTCGTCCGCAATTTGCTAGGTGCCGATCCGCAAACCGGCGCGGTCGCGATCGGCGCGCGCGCCCGTATCGGACAAACCCTGCAGTACCAACTGCGAGACAAGATCACCGCTCATACCGATCTCATCGAACTCGCTCAGCACAATGGCGACGGCGTGGGCAAGCCGTTCGCCTCGCTTGTTTTTTCCTGCAATGGTCGCGGCCAACGTTTCTTCGGCGTGCCCAACCACGATGCCGCCACCCTTGCGGAAATCTTTGGCCCGCACGCCAGCGCCGGTTTCTTCTGCAACGGCGAAATTGGCCCGATTGGCGACGCCAGTTTCCTCCACGGCTATACCGCCTCGATCGCGCTCTTCTGCGAATAAGAGCCAGCGGGACCGATAGATCCCATACGACTCCCGGGCCTGCAGGACGTGTCGTTAGGTGCGCGGATGAAACTTGTGATGCACCGCTTTCAACCGCTGCTGATCGACATGCGTATAAACCTGCGTTGTCGAGATATCGGCGTGACCGAGCATTTCCTGAATGATGCGGAGGTCGGCGCCGTTGCTCAGCAGGTGCGTCGCGAAACTGTGCCGCAAAAGGTGCGGGTAAACATTCACCTCCAATCCCGAGCGGCGCGCCACTGTTTTGACAATTTGCCAAATCCGTACCGTCGTTAGGCGCATCCCGCGGACCGAGAGAAAAACCTCGCTCCCACTCCGCCGCCTAACGAGTCGTGGCCGTTCCTCCACGAGGTATGTTGTGAGGGCCGCGCACGCCTTTTTTCCCACCGGCACGAGGCGCGTCTTGTTTCCTTTCCCGGTCACGCGAATAACACCTTCCTCAAGATTCAAATTTTCCAGCTTCGCGCCTGCAAGCTCTGAGATGCGCAAGCCGCTGGCGTAAAGCAGCTCGAGCATCGCGCGATCCCTCAATCCGAGCGGTGCCTTTGTATCCACGCTTTCGAGCAATTCTTCGACCTGCAATTCATTCAACGTTTCCGGCAGATAACGCTCGATCCGCGGGAGGTGTAGCGACCCCGTCGGGTCGCGCTCGACGAACCCGCGCGCGCTTCCAAAGCGAAAAAAAATTTTCAAGGCCACGACGATCAACTTGATCGACGCCGCCGCCAGTCCACCCCGCTTGCGCTCGGCAAGGTATTCGCTGATCAGCGGCAGCCCGACATCGTGCGCGCGCGTCACTTTTTTGCGCTGCGCGCACCATTGGGCAAACTCGCCTAACGAACGCTGAGTTGAGAGCTGATAGTTCTCCGACAGACCGCGCTCGGCTGCGAGGTGGCGTATGAAACGCTCGATCTCCTCTTCCATTGTAGGGCAAGCTTCCCGCTCGCTTCTTCCGCGCAAGCAGGAAGCTCTCGTCGCGGTCGCCGCGTTGACAAAGCAAGCTCGGACTCGATTGTTCCACGACATGAGCCTTGACCTAAATTCGCTCTTGAAAGATTGGCCGCATGAAAACGGCACCATCAAGGTCCGGAAAATCCCCGGGCTCGATGGACGCGAAAAACTGCAGCTCCGAATCGATCTCGGCCTTCTCCAGATGGAGATGGAGGGCCGCCCTGATGGGCAGCGTCCGCACAACTGTGAATCGCTCCTCGCTTACCATCAACGGCGTGCCGCACACGCAGCCGCGCGCGGGAACGACTACGAGCTCACTGGCGAACAGTGCGGCGAGCTGCAGCAGGAAGGGATTCAATATTATCATCGTTACCTGAGTTTGTTTCAGATCGACGAATTCGAGGCCGTGGTGCGCGATACGGAACGCAATCTCGATCTTTTGAATTTTGTCGATGAACACTCGGAGCGGGAGGATTTGGTTTGGAGTTTCCAGCAATTTCGCCCCTACGTTTTGATGATGAATACTCGCGCGCAGGTTTCGATTCTTCTCGCCGATGGCCAGTTTGCCGACGCCATTCGCGGGATCGAGGCGGGTCGCGACCGGATCAGCGAGTTCTTCCAGCAATCCTCGTTTCCCGAGATGGAAGCGAAGAGTTCGGAGATCGCGTTTCTCGATGAATGGCTCGAGGAGGTGCGGGCGAAGCGGCCGCTGACCAAACTCGAGGTGATGGAGCGCGAAATGGAACGCGCAGTCGCGGGAGAGCTTTACGAACGCGCGGCGGAGTTACGCGACGCCATCCGCAATTTTAAGGCGCAATCGTTGTAGCCGGGGCGTCGAGGCCAGCCGGCGCGCCTAACGACTCTATGGCGGCATCCGATTCCAGCCTGATCGAACGCAAGGAACGCTGGGCCCGCAAAATGAGCGGGAAAGCGAAACCAACGGTCCGCTCGGAAAATCGGCTGCCGCCGGGGCAACATGTCACCCAGGGCTTTCCCGTTCTCGATCTCGGCATTCGGCCGGAAATCTCGTTAGGCGACTGGCGGCTCGAAGTGGGCGGCGCCGTCGAAAATCCGCGCACCTTTACCTGGGAGGAGTTCAACGCGCTCCCGCAGTTTGAAGATGTGAGTGATTTCCACTGCGTCACCACCTGGAGCAAATTCGATTGCCGCTGGCGCGGCGTTGCCTTCTTCACACTCGTCGATCTCGTTAGGCCAAAAGCGGAATTGGGCCACGTCCTCTTCACCAGCTACGACGGCTACACCACGAATGTGCGTCTGCAGAATTGCCTCGACGACGATGTCCTCATCGCAACGCAGTTCGATGGCAAATCAATCCCGCGCGAACACGGCGGCCCCGCACGCGTCATCATTCCCAAGCTCTACGCCTGGAAGGGCGCCAAGTTCGTTAGGGAAATCGAATTTGCACCGAAGGACAAACTCGGCTTCTGGGAAGTGCGCGGCTACAGCAACACCGCCGATCCGTGGACGGAAGATCGGTTCTCGTGAGCGCGCCCTCGCCGGCGCCGCGCAAGTTCGCGATCATCGCCGCCTTTGTCGCGCTCTACATCATCTGGGGGTCGACTTACCTCGGCATCCGTTTCGCCATCGCCTCGATCCCACCGCTTCTTATGGCGGGCGCGCGCTTCTTTCTCGCCGGGCTCATCATGTACGGGATCGCGCACTGGCAAGGTGCGCCGCGCTCGTCGTTAGGCGAATGGCGCACTGCGTTCGTTATCGGCGCCTGTCTGATTCTCTGCGGCAATGGCGGCGTGACCATTTCCGAGCAATGGGTCCCCTCGGGACTGGCCTCGCTCCTCGTCGCGACGGTGCCGATTTACATCGCACTGCTCACCTGGCTAAGCGGTTCAGCGCCGAGACCGCGGCCGCTCGTTCTGCTCGGATTGGCAGGAGGATTTGGCGGCGTCGGAATCCTGGCCGCACCGACCCTGGCGGCGCCGCCTCAAGGCACTTCTCACCACGCGGGCCTCGGAATGTTGGTTCTCCTTTTTGGCTCGCTCGTCTGGTCGATCGGGTCGCTCTATTCGCGTCGCTCGCAGAACACCGCTTCGCCATTTCTCTCTTCCGCGCAGACAATGCTCTGCGGCGGCGCGCTCATGATCGTCACCGGTCTCGCGAGCGGCGAAGCGCGCGTCTTCGACCTTCGGAAGGTGTCGGCGCTGTCGTTAGGCGCCTTTGTTTACCTCGTGCTTATCGGCGCGATCGTCGGCTATACCGCTTACATCTGGCTCCTTCGTTATTGCGATCCGGCCAAGGTCGCGACTTATGCTTACGTAAATCCGGTCGTCGCCGTCGTTCTTGGCGCGCTCTTTGCCGGAGAAACGTTAACCGGCCGAACCGCGCTCGCGGCGGCGATGGTTATCGGCTCGGTCGCGGTCGTGATCACAGCGCAGCAGACAAAAGAAAAAGGCGCTCCTGGTCTTTCACCCGCAGTTGCAGAAACGAAGTGAAAGCAGCTAATAGGGAGTGAGGGAATGAAAGAGGAACGGACTAAAATGGTCGACGCCCTGCAAGCCAACTGGCGGGCGGAGCGGGAGACTGCGCTCGTTTATCGCGACCTCGCGGCGCACGAAGCCGACGAGAAACGGCGTGGCATTTTGCTCCGGATGGCGGAAGCGGAGGAACGGCACGCGGAGCGCTGGGAAGGCAAGTTACGCGAGCTTGGAGCTGAGCCGCCGGTTTTGAAAAACGATTGGCGCCGCCGCTTGAATCGCTGGTGGAACCGCGCTGCCGGCGCCGACATCGCGATTCGTCGAATGGAAGCGGGAGAGGATCGTGATAAGGAACGCTACGAAGCGCAACGCGCCGCCGGCTTCGGTGCGAACGAAGAAGAGCAGGAATTTCTGCGCCAGACCGCACTCGAGGAAAAAGCGCATTCGCGCATTCTCAATACGATGGCCGCGCCGCCGTCGTCAGGCCCAAAAGGATTGCTCGACAACATTCTCAAACGCGAGCGTTGGCATGGACGCGGCGGCGGATGGGTGGCCGACGCCATATACGGGGTGAACGATGGACTCGGGGCGGTCTTCGGCATCGTCTCCGGCGTGGCCGGCGCGACCAACAATCAGCAGCACTACATTCTCATCTCCGGCCTCGCCGGCATGATGGCCTCCGCCCTGTCGATGGGCGCCGGCGCCTATCTCGCGAACAAGAGCGAACGCGAAATTTACGAAGCGGAGATCGCGCGCGAGAAAGCCGAGGTCGAAGAAAATCCTGAGGAGGAAATCGAGGAGATGTCGCTTTTTTACCAGCTGCAGGGCTTCCCGCCGGAAGACGCACAGCGGATGGCCGAGCGGCTCGCGGAACAGCCCGAGCAGATGGTGCAGGCGATGGCGCAAAGCGAACTCGGCCTTTCCCAGCATCATTTTCCTAACCAATGGACTTCTGCTTTCTCGGCCGCGCTTTCGACCGCGATCGGCGCATTCATTCCGATCATTCCATTCTTTTTCATGAGCGGCATCGACGCCGTCATTGTCGCTTTTATCGTTAGCATTTTGGCGCACTTCGCCGTCGGCGCGGTGAAGTCGCTTATCACCATCCGCTCGTGGTGGGCCTCCGGTTTTGAAATGACCCTGGTCGGTGTGCTCGAGGCGGCGGTCACTTACAGCCTTGGTCTTGCCTTCGGAGCTTTTGGTTAGGCACTCGTCAGGCCAAATGGAGAGACCGCAGCTCGCTGTCGTCGTGCCCGCCTTCAACGAGGCGCATCGGCTCAACGAAACCTTGCCGAGGGTAATATCCTATCTGCAGGAGCATCGTCCGCAAAGCGAGCTGGTGGTCGTCGACGACGGCTCGAGCGATGGAACGGGTGAGGTGGCGGAAGAATTTTTTCGGCGGAATCCTCTCGTAGCAGCGCGCGTCCTGCGCTGGGCGCAAAATCGCGGGAAAGGCCACGCCGTCCGCACCGGATTGCTCGCGAGCGAAGCGCCAATCGCCGTTTTTACCGACGCGGACCTTTCGACACCACTCTCGGAATTGCCAAAGATTGTGGGGCCGATCGAAGCCGGCGATTACGATGTTGTCTTTGGCTCGCGGGCGCTGGATCGCAAGTTAATCGGCCATCGTCAGCCATGGCGGCGCGAACAAGGCGGCAAGCTTTTTAACGGGCTTGTTCGCCTAACGACTGGCTTGCCTTTCTCCGATACGCAATGTGGTTTCAAAGCATTTCGGATGGCCGTGATGCGGCCGATCATAGAGCAGGCGACGGTCGAGGGTTTCGGGTTCGACGTCGAGTTGCTCTTCCTTGCCCAAAAGGCGGGATTGCGGCTGCTTGAGCGGCCGGTTCGCTGGGATCATACCGAAGGAAGCAAAGTGCACATCATGCGCGATAGTCTGCGCATGTTAAACGAAATTTTGGGATTACGTGCGAGACATGTTCGAGACGCCTAACGAACATAGGTGGCTGCGCTTGCATTTGAGCGCGTGGATCGTTTGTCTTCTGACTTGCGCTCACCTCGCCAGCGGTCAGCAGATCCGGCGGGCTCTTCCCGTCCAGACTCCTTTTCCGAGCGTTGAACCAGAGATTCGTCGCGCAGTTCCCGTGCAACCGATTGCGCCGCTCACTCCTTCTCCCATGCCCACTTTCTCTCCCATGCCCGCTCCGCTTCCAGACGCGCCATCGGCAACGCCTTACGAACTGGCACCGGCCGTTGCGAGCGGCCCAGTTAATGACACCGCTCGGTTTCTTGCCGGACTTCCGTTGGCACCCAATTCTCCCATGGCGCCGCTCACTCAGGATCCGGAATGGCAGCGGCATGCCGCAGTCTTTGATCAAGCCTGGTCGAAACTTTCCGCGCGCCAGTTCAACGGTATTCGTGATTGGGAGGCGAACTACCTTTCTGAAGCCACTGGCCCGCTCTCGGTTCTGTTCTATCTCTTCAGCGGCCCGGACTTCCTTTACGCCAACCATTTCTTCCCTGATGCCAGCACTTACATCCTCGCTGGTACGGAACCGATCGGCCCGCTGCCCGATGTCGCCCAACTCAGCGGTCCGGCCATGGGCCCGGCTCTGCAGAATTTCGAAACGGCGCTAAATTCCGTCCTCAGTTTCAGCTTTTTCATTACCAAAGACATGAAGACCGATCTGCAGCATGCTGAGCTGAAAGGTACGCTCCCGGTCTTCTACGTCTTCCTTGCCCGTTCCGGCAAAACCATCACTGACGTCACGTTTATCACTTTGAACAAAACTGGCGACCCACAGATCAACACGGATAGCTCAGCCGGTGGCTCGCTTACTCCCGGCGTTCGCATCACATTTGTCGGCGCGCCCGAGAGCCGGCCGCAAACCCTTTATTACTTCACGACCGATCTTTCCGACGATGGCATTCGTTCGCATCCGGGGTTTCTAAAATTTTGCGAGCAGCAAGGGACGGGTGACAGCTTACTCAAATCGGCTTCTTACCTGATGTTCGGACCCGGTTTTGCGACGGCGCGCAAGTTTCTCCTCACTCACAGCAAAGTGATCGTGCAGGACGACTCCGGCATTCCGATCGCGGCCTTCGATCCCGCGCAATGGAACCTCCGTTTGTTCGGCGCCTATGAAGGTCCGATCGATATTTTCAAGCAACACTTCCAGCCTGAGCTACAGGGGTTGTATCAAGCGAGTCACCCACCCTCGATCGCTTTCGGAATCGGCTACCGTTGGCAACGCGACCAATCCACCCTCGTGGTCGCGCAGCACAAGTAGCTTGCCCTTCCTTCGGGGAAGGGTTCACCATGCGCCATGTTTAAACGACGTCAGGTAATTCCCGGCGAAGCGCCCGGCCTCCTCAAGCTGTCTCAAGACACACCGAAGACCCCACCGATCATCACGATGATCGAATATGGTCCCGACTATCTGGAGGAACGAGTCGACGTCGGGTGCGAAGAGTTGCTGCCCCACCTGAACAACGACCTGGTAACGTGGATCAACATCGACGGTTTGAGCGACCTAACAGTTCTGCGCACGCTCGGGCAGCGCTTCAATCTTCATCCGCTCGCTCTTGAGGATGTCCTCGACACGAGCCAGCGTCCAAAGGTCGAGCAGTACGACGACTATCTCTTTCTCGTTTCGAAGATGCTTTATCTCGACAAGCAGCAGGAGATCGGCGCCGAACAGGTAAGCATGTTTCTTGGAAAGTCTTTCCTCATCACGTTGCAGGAGGAAGGGGAATTCGATGTCTTCGAGCCGGTGCGGGCGCGCATCCGCAGCGGCAAAGGTCGCATTCGCGAGGCACAGTCTGATTACCTCGCCTACGCACTGCTCGACTCCGTCATCGATCACTATTACCCAGTGCTCGAATATATCGGCGCCGAGATCGATACAATCGAGGATGAGTTGATCGATAACCCTTTAGTTCGGCCCATTGGCAGTCTGCACGAACACAAGCGGACGCTCGCGCAAATCCGCAGAATGGTCTGGCCGCTGCGCGATGTGACCAATCTTCTGCTCCACGAAGAGCCGGGCCTGATTCGTCCCGAGACCAAAGTCTTTCTTCGTGACTGTTACGATCATAGCGTGCAGTTGATGGATGTGGTGGAAAGCTACCGGGACGTTCTTTCCGGCCTGACGGAGGTGCATATCTCCAGCATTGGGTTGCGAACGAACGAAATCATGCGCGTGCTCACAGTTATCTCGTCGGTCTTTATACCACTTACCTTCATCGCCGGAGTATACGGGATGAACTTTGCCCACATGCCGGAGCTGGCCCAACCGTATGGCTATGGAGCATGCCTCCTCGTCATGCTCCTGATCGGGATTGGGCAGATTCTCTATTTCAAAAAGCGCCACTGGCTTTAGGCTTTCGGATGGCAAAGTACCTCGTCGTCAGCACCAGCGGTAATCCGGTTAGTAAGAGTCGCCAGATGGGCGAGATTGCTTTCGCGTCATTGCAAGCGGCTGGTGTCGACTGCGCCTGGCTCGACCTTGCCGAGATGGACCTTCCCTTGTGCGACGCTGGCGCTTGCTATGGTGTACCGGCGGCGCAACAACTCAGCGCCGCGATCGGGGCTGCGGAGGGAGTGCTCGTAGCCGCACCCGTCTATAATTTCGACGTGAGCGCTTCCGCGAAAAATATGATCGAGCTGACGGGGCGCGTCTGGAGGGACAAGGTGGTTGGTTTTCTTTGCGCAGCCGGCGGCGAGACCAGCTACATGTCGGTGATGGCGTACGGCAACAGTCTGATGTTGGATTTCCGCTGTGTTATCATCCCACGTTTTGTTTTTGCCACGGGCGCGGCATTCGACGAGGAAGCCCTTATCGACACCAGGATCATCGAGCGTATCGAGCAGGTTGCGGCAGAGCTGATTCGCTTTACCAAAGCATTGCGCAGGTAGTTGCCCGGCAATTTACTTCCTCGCGCGATAGTCAAGCCAGACCTCAGTACCTTCCCTGGCAGCGTCGACTTCGACTGACTTGCCACTCTCCAGCACCAGCGTGCGGGCCCCCTCCACGATCTCGTCGAGCTTCTTATCGTCGTGCTCTGGATCGTGATGGAATAGGAAAAGCTTGCGGACGTCGGCATCGAGCGCGAGCGAGACCACACTACTCAAGGAGCCATGGCCCCAGCCTTTCTTTTTCTGATACTCATCGTCGGTGTACTGCGCGTCGATGATTAGGACGTCGACGCGATGGAGAAACTCGACGAGTTTGGCGCGTTCGGCAGCGGCATAAGACTGAGCGTTTTCCGGTTCAGAATTACTCTGAGTCCTCGGGCGAATTCTCGCCATGTCGTAAGGCTCGTTATCGGGCAGAAAGGCGACCGAGCCATGGCTGGTATCGAGGCGATAGCCAGCGCAGATTCCTGGGTGATTCACAAACCTCGAACGCACTCGCACCTTGCCGATGGAGAAGGCCATCTCTCTTAACTCTTCGATCGCGATCGCGCTCGGCATGTCACTGAGACTTACAGGAAAGAACGAAGTCTCCATCTGGCCCGCAAGGATGGTGGCAAGGCCTTTGCGCGCGCCTTCATAGCCGAGCACGCGGAGCGTGTTCTTTTCCTTGTAGGCGGGAAGAAAGAACGGCAACCCCTGAATGTGATCCCAGTGGGTGTGCGTGATGAGCAGGGTGAGCTTGATCGGTTTCGAGTCGAACTCTTTCTCCAGCGCATTCCCGAGGAGGCGTAAACCGGAGCCGGCATCGAGGATGATAATTTCGCCATCGGCGCGGATTTCGACGCAGCTGGTGTTACCGCCGTAGCGAACAGTGGAGGCGCCTGGGACCGGAATCGAACCGCGCACGCCCCAGAATTTTATCCGCGTCGAAGGCGGAACAAATTGGGGCACGTCTTCGGTCTGCGCGGGGCGATGGCCATCAACGGGTAGAACGCGATCGATAACTTCGTGCAGATGCTCCCAAAGGACCGGCTTGACGAGATATTCATCGGCCCCCGCTTCGAGCGCACTGCTCCGATCGACCCCGTAATCGCGCCCGGAGATGATGATGATCTTTGTCCGCACCAATTGCTGTCGAATATGGCGGCAGGCCTGGAAGCCATTGGACTTCGGCATGAGCAAATCGCAGAGGACCAGCTCCGGACGATGTTTTACCGCGAGCTCGACTCCGACTTCTCCATCGCCGGCTTCAAGCACTTCCCAACCTTCACGCAGAAAGAGCTCGCTCGTCGCCCGGCGTCCCTCCGCGTCATCTTCGATTAAGAGGACGGTAGACATTTCTTAAGGCGGGATTCTGCTCACAACCGGAACCAAGAGACAAGCGGTTTCTACACCACGAAAAAATCCAGGGTCGCTCCGCCTCCTGGTTGCGGCTGACTTGTTAGGCGCCAGGGCTGTATTTCCAGCGCAGGTCAGGCTGTAAATTTACTTTCTCCGGAGGAACATCGAACCCGACGGTGCGGAGAAGATAGGAAACACCTTCGGGACTTCCCATCGTTTCCTTCAAGCTGCGCGCGAAAATCTCGATGTATTCCTTATAGGACTCGAGGGCGAGTTTCCCATCGGCGTAATGGGCGGCGAGGGCTTCGTCGTGATTATCGATCAGGTCGATCAAAGCGCGCCGCAATTGCAGGCGCATCTGCGGATCGACCACGACTTTAAAAGGACTTGCGCTGGCATCGGGAACGGTCGGAGCCTCCCGCTGCGGCGTCGGAACGAGTTGGAATTTAGATGAATCCATCTTTAGTGATTTCTAGGTAGTTTTTAGAAAAAGATCGGGATAATCAGAATGGCGACAATGTTGGCCACTTTGATCATGGGATTGATCGCTGGGCCGGCGGTGTCTTTATAAGGATCGCCGACCGTATCACCCGTGACCGAAGCTGCGTGGGCGAAAGACCCTTTGCCGCCGAGGTTGCCTTCTTCAATGTATTTCTTGGCGTTGTCCCACGCGCCGCCGCTCGAGGTCATGGCGATGGCGACGAACAATCCGGTAACGATCGTTCCGACCAACAACCCGCCAAGGACAATCGGACCGAGCGGTTTGATAACTGCGACGATCACGACGAAGGCGACCGGCAGGAGCGCGGGAACGATCATCTCACGCAAGGCTGCCTTGGTCACGATGTCAACGCAGGTGCCGTATTCAGGAGTTTCTTCGCCGCGTAAAATCCCAGGCTTGGCCTTAAGTTGACGGCGCACTTCACGCACGACCGCGCCGGCGGCTTTGCCAACCGCGTCCATACTAAAGGCGGTAAAAATAAAGGGAAGCAACCCGCCGATAAAGAGACCGATGATGACCTTCGGCTCCGTGAGGGAAAACTGGAAAGTAAAGGGCCTGCCTTGTCCAACCATATGGGCGCGTAGTTCCTCGACATAGGACCCGAAAAGGACCAGCGCAGCCAAGCCTGCCGAAGCGATCGCGTAGCCCTTTGTGACGGCTTTCATCGTGTTCCCGACCGCATCGAGATCGTCGGTTACGCTGCGGACTTCTTTTGGCAAATTACTCATGACGGCGATGCCGCCAGCGTTGTCGGTGATTGGCCCGAAGGCGTCGAGTGAGATGATGATACCCGCCATCGAGAGCATGCTCATCACCGCGATCGCAATTCCGTAGAGACCGGCGAAGTGAAAGCTGAAGAGAATGGCAAGTCCGATAAAACCGACGGGCAAGGCCGTGGCGTGCTGGCCGATGGCGAGACCGGCGATGATGTTGGTGGCGTGGCCGGTCTCGGAAGCTTTGGCAATCTTCCGGACTGGAGAGAAGCTCATAGACGTGTAGTAGTTGGTGATTACGACCACGATCCCGGTCATGAGCAAGCCGACGAGAGAAGCGAAGTAGAGGTCATTCGCCGTACGCAAAGCGTCGGCGATGATGACGCCCTTCGGGAAAAGAAGGTGCGTCGCCGGCCAGAAAAGAATCGCCGAGACAAGCGCACTCGCCATCACCCCGCCCATGAGAACGTTGCCGGGTTTGCCGCCGCTGAAGTTCACAAAAAGAATTCCGCAAATCGCGCCGAGGACCGAGATGCCGCCGAGCACGAACGGGTAAATGATTGCGGCAGGCGTCGTCGCGAGAGTGAGCGCGCCGACGAGGATTGCGCCGATCAAGCTGACCGCATAAGTCTCGAAAACGTCCGCCGCCATCCCGGCGCAATCGCCCACGTTGTCGCCGACATTGTCGGCGATCGTCGCCGGATTGCGCGGATCGTCTTCGTCCAGCGTATTCTCGATTTTCCCCACAAGATCGGCGCCAACGTCAGCCGCCTTCGTGTAAATGCCGCCGCCGAGTCGCGCGAAGACGCTGATCAAACTCGCACCCAAAGCGAGCCCGATGAGGCTGCGCACAGCAAGTGCATGGCCGATCACCCTCCCCGCAATCACGTAGAAAAGCCCCACTGAGAGAAGCGCCAGCCCGACGACCAGGAGACCTGTTACCGCGCCGCCATTGAACGCGACCCGCAACGCCGCAGTGCGTGTTTTGGTGGCCGCCTCCGTGGTGCGGGTATTGGCGAGAACAGCGATCCGCATGCCGATGAAACCGGCCGCGAGCGAACAGGCCGCGCCGATGATAAAGCCGATCGCGGTCGGATGATCCTTAAAGAAGAAAAGGAGAACGAAAATGACGGCCGCGATCGAGCTGATCGTGATAACTTGACGGTTGAGATACGCCTTGGCACCCTCCTGAATCGCGCCCGCTATTTCCTGCATCCGCGCATTTCCCGGGGAAGCTTTGATGACTGACTGGATGAGATAAAAAGCGAAGACCAGACCGGCCACTGCGCAAAGCATGGCGAACCAGACGCCGGAATCGAGGATCGTTAGGGCAAGAGTCATAAAAGAGAGGTGGGCGGATAAAGTGGCTGACTGTAGAAGGATTTACGGCGGTGGCAAACGCCAAAACTTCCCGTTCGCAATCGTGGTGGAACTCCTATAATTCGAAAAAGCCGCTCAGCCGACGCAGGAAGGTGGCGCGATACTGCCTCGCTTGTTCCTCGCCATCGCCCTGGGTGGCGTCTCTGACGATTCCCTCAGTCTCCATCTTACGGCGAGCAAGCAGCTCACTCAGCTGCGTCACGCACTCCGGCGCATCGCGGAGCAATCCCGCCATCACTTGTTTGCCGATCTCCAGCACCTCACAATCGTGTTCGGCTTGGACCGTTGCCGTGCGGCGCTCGCCGGTGAGGAGCGACATTTCGCCGAAACAATCGCCCGCTCGCAGGGTCCCGACCCGGATCGCCGAACCGTTCTGTGAAACCGAAACGTGCGCCGTCCCCTCAAGCATCACGAACATCGAAGAGCCTTCCGCCCCTTCCTCGATCAGCCGCTCCCCACGACCGAAATGGATTGTGCGCGAGCCGCGAACGAGCTTGTCAAGCTGTTCTTCTTGGAGGCAGGCAAAGAGCGGTTCGGTTTCGAGAATGGTGCGCGCTTTGCCGTGCTCTTCGTGGGGTTTGAGGGTCGGCTTCCGACTCCACTCGAGCGTGCGAATGGGGAATGGGATGGTGATTTTCTGTCGCCTGAATTCGTACCAGACATTCGTCCGGATGGCGTCGCAGACTTCATTGTACTTCTGCTGCGTCAGCATCCAGAACTTGATCTCGTAAACGATCGACGAATCCCCGAAATCAACCAGAAACACCTTCGGCGCCGGATCTTCCTGCACGCCTTCGGCGTGGAGGGTGGCGTGCATAAGCGCGTCCTTCACCTTGTTCGGAGGAGTGTTGTAATCCACACCGACGCGAATCCGCATCGCATGGAGTTGCTGCGGATAATGCAGATTCACGATCGTCTGGCGGACGATCTCATTGTTCGGAATGTCGAGATAAACAGCGTCGCTCGTGCGCAGCCGGGTCGAGCGCCAGTTGATCTCCATGACCTCGGCGAAGCGGTCGTCGACCTGCAGCCAATCGCCGACTTTGTACGGTTTGCTGATCTGCAACGACATCCCGGCGATGACGCCGCCGAGCATGTTTTGGGTGGCAAACGCGAGCACGATCGCCGCCACCCCGGAGCCGGAGAGGAGCCACTTGAGCTGGCTCTCCGCGTGATAGCCGATACTCAGAACGAGGAGCAGCGCGATGAGAAAAATGATCAGCGCCACCAATTCCCGGAGAAACTTCGGGATCACGGTCTGGCGGCGTTGTTCGAAATAGAGATCCCAGAGATAGCGATCGAGCAGTGCAATCACGACCCCCGTGCTGAGGAGAGTGAGAGCCGCGCCGGCGTGATTCCGCCAGCGCAAATCGACGCCGTAAACCCAGCAGGCGGCGTAAAAGGCCAGGGCGAGAGCGAAGAGCTGGAAGAAGACACCGAACGGCACACCCGCGCGGCGCTTGAGCAGTCGCCCGATCGAGAGGGTCGCGAAGAACGTCGCGATAAAGACCGCGACCGTCGCGAAAGCACGGGAGGGTTCAGCGATGGTGAGCATATCGTTAGGCAAGGACGATAGCAGAACGACCCATCCCGCGCCAAGCCTCTCGCATCATGTCTCCCCGGCAGTCTTGCCAGCCTTTAACGCCGGGAACAATCTCGGCCGACGAATGCTTTCGGCAAAGCCTCTTTGCCCTTGCCTGCGTTCTTGGCGGTTCGCTCGTTCACCGGCTCCGCGCTCGGCCAGACGTGGGCAACCACTCTGCAGCCGCCCTATTTTGAGCGGTAAAGCATTGATCACAAACAAAAGTGACGCCGCAAGATATCGCGACCGCGAAGAGCGACGCTCGAAGGTGAAGCGCGACACCATCGAGCAGTTCATGGACACGACGAAGATCGGCGGAAGCGCGTTCACCTACGACGAAAGAGCGATCCTCTTTCACAGCAACAAAAGCGGCATCTACAATGTCTATCGCGTCCCGATCGCGGGCGGCGCCGGGAGCAGCTGACCCATTCCACGAAGGAGAGCACCTATCTCCTGACGGGTTCCCGCATCGTCCGTTACAAATCCTTCGATGGCCTGGAGATTCCGTCGATTCTCTGTCAGCCGCACGACGCGAGCGCGGAGCACAAGGTACCGGCCGTTGTCTTCGTCCACGGCGGCCCGGGGTCCGCCCTCGCCCAATACCTCGCGAATCATGATTATGTCGTCCTCGACGTGAACAACTGCGGCTCGAGCGGCTACGGGAACAGGTTCTTCACCGCCGACGACCGCAAACAGCCGCGAGCCGCTCTGGGACTGCGTCGCAGCGAAGAAGTTCCTTTACTCGTTAGGCTATGTCGCGCCCGAGCAGATCGGCAGCATGGGAGACTCTTACGGCGGCTACATGGTCCTGGCTGCGCTTACCTTTAAGCCCGAGGAGTTCGCCGTCGGCGTCGATATCTTCGGCGTCGCCAACTCGGGTGCGCACCCTGCAGAGTATTCCGCCTACTGGGAATCGGAACGCAAAGCGCTCTACGCCGAGGTCGGCGATCCTGCGAAAGAGGTCGAGATGCTGCGCGCGACTTCTCCGCTCTTTCACGCGGATAAAATCACCAAACGCCTCATCGTTCTGCAGGGCAAAAACGACCCACGCGTCCTGAAGGGCGGAGTCGGATGAAATCGTGGCCGCGATCCAGAAAGAAAGGGGTGGTTGGAATACTTCATCTTCCGTGACAAAGGCCACGGCTTCACGAAAAAAGAAAACGAGCTCCATGCTTAGAAAGCGATCCTTGATTTTCTCGACGAGTATCTCAAGAAAACTGAAGCGTAAGAGCATGAGCTACGCGCTCGCGGAGAGGCAGTTGGCGGGCGGCAGAAGGATGGGCGTTCGCGGCAAGCGCGGCGGTCGTCCGCCGAGCGATTGACGCCCCCCCTTGACGCTTAGGTTGAATTCTTAGATTCTGATTAGACACCATACCTATTGTGGTTATAGAACTTTATCTCTATTCTAGGATCTCCCATGCCACCGCCGAGTCCAATCGCGCGTCCGGCCCCCCAAACTGACAGCCCTAGTTTCGAGCCATCCGAGCACTCGCGATCGCGCTCCGTAGGTCAAATTCTTATATCCAGGATGGGCAGCAGCCTTGCCCGCGGGAGAGCAATCGTTGTCGATCTGAATGTGCAGGCGCGAGACTACGTCACCTCGCCCCAATCCTATTTCCAGTCAGCAAAACCAAAAAACGATAAAGATGAAATATGAATAAACTAGTAATTGCACTGTTTACCGCCGGTTTCCTCATGACCGGTTTGACCGTCCAGAGAGCGGAGGCAGTACCGATCACTGGCGCCATTACCTTCGCGGGAGGCGCCATTTTTGATACCAACTCGCTGGCCACCGCCACCCGAGTTAACACGTTCGAGAATGTGACGGTTATGAGTCGCGACGGCGGCTTCACAGGTTTCGTCAATGTTAACGATTCGGTAACCATGGCCACGCCTTGGATCTTCAGTCCTTCCAGCCCGACGCCCGGCCTTTGGAGCGTGGATGGATTCACCTACGATCTGGCCAGCTCGACGGTCGTCCTGCAAAATGCTAACTTCCTCTTAATCCAGGGGACAGGGACAATCATGGGAAATGGTTTCGACCCGACGGTTGGGACTTGGAGTTTCACTTCGCAATCGCCAGATGCGAGTGGAGTCTTTAGCTTCTCCGCTGGTTCCAACTCTCCCGTTCCCGACGGCGGGACGACTGTGGCCTTGTTCGGTTTCGGTCTGCTTGGCCTTGGACTGCTCCATTGGAAGTTATTGGCAACTTCCTAAAAAGACGGCTACTCCACATTAATCACATGCGAGGGTAACGAGCACTCGGGGTTTCTGTAGTATCAGCCCTCGACCAGGCTATCTTACCTGATCCAGTTATGCCTCAAGTCGCAGCGGTTTGCCCGGCGTATCGAGGGGAGTTCGTTGCGGCGGCTGAGCGGGTTGGCCGCGCTGGCTCTGTTGTGCCTGGGGATCGTCCTGCAGGCGGGAGCGGCCCGAAGCTCAGACCACCTATGAGCCGTATCGCTTTACCACCTTCGTGGGCGCGGCGGGCACGGCTGGGAACTCCGACGGAACGGGTGGTGCAGCGAGATTTTCTTCACCATCCCAAATTGCGATAGACAAAGGGAACAATCTCTTTCTGGCGGACACAGGTAATCATACGATCAGGAAAATTACACCTGCAGGTGTAGTGACCACTGTGGCAGGGCTCGCCGGTCAAAGCGGAAGTGCGGATGGCACCGGTAGCAATGCGCGATTTAGTTCACCGATCGGCATCGCAGTGGATCAATCCGGTAACCTCTTCATCGGAGATAGTGATAACGACACAATCCGAAAGATCACCCCTGGCGGAGTCGTGACGACGTTTGCCGGACTGGCCGGGGTTGCGGGGAGCGCGGATGGAACAGGAAGCGCAGCACGTTTCAATGGCCCGAGGGGTCTGGCCATCGATCCCGCCGGAAACCTCTACGTCTGCGACACCTTTATAATACGATCCGCAAAGTCACTCCTGGTGGGAACGTCACCACGCTGGCCGGCCTTGCTGGATCGATCGGCAGTGCTGACGGAGCGGGAAGTGCGGCGCGATTCAACCGGCCCAGAGGGATCGCCTTGAATGCGTCCTCAAGCTTGTTTGTCACCGACACCGCGAACAGTATTATCCGACGGGTAAGTCTCGCCGGAGTGGTCACAACGGTGGCTGGTTCGGCCGGCATGAGCGGAAGCGCCGATGGTTCTGTCTTTGCCGCGAGGTTCTTCGGTCCAATCGGTCTGGGAGTCGACGCGGGCGGAGATATCTATATATCGGACACGGTGAATGATACCGTGCGGAACGCCGATGGCGATTTGATTGGTTCCAATGACAACTGGAAATCGATTCAGCAATCCGAGATCGAAGCGATCGGCCTGGCCCCAAAGAACGATGCGGAAGCCGCTCTCCTCGAAGATCTGCCGCCTGGATCCTACACGGTGATCGTGGCTGGTAAAGATGGTGGCACGGGGGTCGGCCTGGTTGAGATCTACAGCATCGAGTGAGTCGTCCGCTGGAGCCCGGCGGATTGGCTTGCGCTCGTTCCCGGATTATCGCAGAGGCGCGGTTGGCTCCCTCTAATGCGGCGGCCAGATCACGAGCGAAAGCCAGCCGGCGAGGAAACAGAGGCCGCCGACAGGAGTGATCGCGCCGAGCCACCTTATGTTCGATAGGGCCAGCGTGTAGAGGCTCCCGCTGAAAAGCGCGATCCCGGCGATCAGCAGCCAGGAGGTGGCGCGGTTTGTTCCTGGCAACGCCGAGAGGATGAGCAAGGCAAGCGCATGCACGAAGTGATAGAGAACCGCTTTGTTCCAGACATCCGTCATGGCATTGGCCGCGAGGGTGCCTTTGAGCGCGTGCGCGCCGAAAGCGCCGAGACAAACGGCCAGAAAACAAAGCGCCGCCGCGAAACGAAAAAGAGCCGGATTCACGCGCCAGATTGCGCCGCTAAGGCCGGCCCTGCAACTGGCGCCGGAGGCTTACCAGCGAAGCTTGACATCCACCGGTCTTTCAAAACACGATTTCCTTACGTATCGAATATGAAAACGACCATCTTCTCTCTCGTCGCGGTGACAGTCGCACTTCTCTCACTGGCCAGCCCCACGCGAGCCGGCAACATTACGCTCGAAGGCGGCCCGACCTTCACCCCACCGGATGCCTTCACCAATAACACGATCAGGGCAGATACCACTGTCGGGGTCGAGGGCGGCTTAGTCCATCTCCAGGGCGGCGCCACCATCTCGGCCGCCTCGAGCGACACCGCGTCCATCTCGGTCTCGGGCACCTACGGGGCCACCGCCGGCGAGATGTTCTCACTCGCCTATAGTTTCACCGTCGACCTCAATGTTCCCGGACCGGCCACTTACACTATCTCGGCGCCATCGGGAGTCGCGGTCACTGGGTCCTTCGCGGTGGCGGTGCACGGCACCCTCATGCCTGGCTTGCACAAGTATCAGGGCAGGATGATGGCGCGAAAGTTCCCAACGAATCAAAGCGGCGACTTCGCTGGCACGGTGACGCTGCACTTTGGCTCAGCGACCGCGCAGCCGTCCGCAGGCACCGCGGAGCTGAATATCCAGCAAATTGACTTCGAGCTCGATACCGCTGCGGCTACTTTGGAGACGCCCTCTCGAGCGCAAAATCTCTCCACCCGCGGCAAAGTCGGCAGAGGCAACGACGTTCTCATCGGCGGTTTCATTATCACAGGGACCGACAACAAGCAGATCGTGCTGCGCGCGATTGGGCCATCGCTCATGCCGCCGACCGTGACGGATCCTCTGCTCGATCCCATCCTCGAATTGCACGACTCAACCGGCGCAATCATCGACACTAACAACAACTGGAAACAGAACAATCCCGCAGATCGTGCCGTTCTGACCGACAACCATCTTGCGCCGACGCGAGACGCTGAATCTGCCCTCGTAGAAACGCTGGCCCCCGGAGAATACACGGCCATCGTCCGCGGCGTTGGCGCCAGCACCGGCGTGGCGCTGGTTGAAACCTACGATCTGGACATCGCTACCAATGTTTCCAAGCTCGCCAACCTCAGCACCCGCGGCAACGTTGGGACCGGCGATAACGTGATGATCGGCGGTTTGATCATCGGAGGAGGAGGAGGAGGCTTCACCTCCGTCATCATCCGCGGTCTTGGTCCCTCCTTGGTCGATGCTGGCATCGCGAACGCCCTCGCCGATCCTGCCCTCGAGCTCCACGACCAGGACGGCAACGTCATCGATTCGAATGACAACTGGAGGGACGATCGCAACATGCAAACGATCTCTAACAAGCACCTCGCCCCGACTAACGACAACGAGGCCGCCCTCTACGAAATCCTGCCCGCTGGGCAATACACGGCCATTCTTTCCGGCGTCGGCGGCAGCACCGGCGTCGGCTTGGTCGAGACCTACAACGTCGATCAGTAAGCCCAGCGATCGTCGTATTGTCGCGCCCGGCCGGGAATTTTCTCGGCCGGGCAGTTTCGTTTCAGTATTTTCTGACGTTCCTCGGCAGGCTTGAAGGAAGGAGATTCCGCGACGCCGTAGTGAAATCCCGCTGCATGGCTCATCCCTCCGAGGATACTGTCGGGCGACTTTAGAGGGCCTCTTACGGCTTCGGCACAAAAGGCCAGAAGATCGGAATGAGCACGCTCGCTGCAATCCAGAGGATGAAATTGAGCGGCGCCCCCACTTTCGGAAAATCGGCAAACCGATAACCACCCGCCCCGAAGACATAGGTGTTGGTTTGGTAACCGATCGGCGTCGCAAAACTCGCGCTGCAGCCGAACATCACCGCGACCGCGAAAGGCCGCGCGTCGACTCCCATGGTCGCGGCAATTTCAAAAGCAATCGGCGTGAGCAGCAGCGCGACCGCGTTGTTGCTGATCAATTCCGTGAGCAACGTCGCGACCAGATAGAGGAGCGAAAGCGTCGCCGCCGGCCCGAAATGCCCGACCGAACCGCTATGGGAGAGCCGTTCCGGATTGTTGCTTCGCGATACCGATATCCAAAGCGTTGACCACGCCGCTCACATTCAAGTCGGTGCGGAAATTCGAGGCCGTCACTGATTGACCGGATTGTCCTTTAGTTTGGCCAATATCTAAGCCATGACGGCTCGATCGCCAGTCGTGTCGCCCAAAAGCACATCCA
>DASXPA010000192.1:0-5573 GCA_036493915.1 Chthoniobacterales bacterium
TAGGCTAAATGTGGATGGCGTGGCCAAAAGCCTGACCAGTCGCTTCGTGCACCGCTTCACTGAGCGTGGGGTGTGCATGAATCGTCGCCTCGATCTCCTCGTGCGTCGCCTCCAGAGTGATCGCGAGACCGAGCTCGGCGATCATCTCCGTCGCTTCCGGGCCGATAATGTGCGCGCCGAGAATTTCGCCATGCCGTCCGCCGATGATTAACTTCACGAAGCCTTCTGTCTCGCCGATGGCGCGGGCTTTGCCGCTCGCGTTGAAGGGAAACCTGCCAACGCGGAATTTTCGTCCGGATTCTTTCGCGGCACGCTCCGTCAGCCCAATGCTCGCGACCTGCGGCTGGCAATAGGTGCAACCGGGGAAAGCACCGACCTTGCGCGGCTCGATTTCGCCAAACATTCCTTCCACTGCCTGGATCGCTTCCCAGCTTGCGACGTGCGCCAGCCAAGGCGGACCGATGATGTCGCCGGCGGCATAAACGTTCGGCAAACTTGTTTCGTAAAGCGCGTTCGTCTCGATATAACCACGCTCGGTCAGATTTGGCTGCAGCTTTCCCCGAGGCAAAAGCGGCGTTACTCCGATCGCGACGAGACAGACTTCAGCTTCGATCTTCTCCTTCCCTTCCACGGTGATCGCGACGTCGTTTTTCGTCCGCTCGGTCTTCGTCGTTCTCGCGTTTATGAGGATGCGGATCCCTTGTTTTTTCAACGCCTTCTCCAGCGCCTGCGACACCTCCGTGTCCTCGATCGGAAGGACGTTAGGCAGCATCTCGATCAGCGTCACTTTGGTACCGAAAGCGTTGTAGAAATAGGCGAACTCGACCCCGATCGCGCCAGCACCGATGATGACCATGCTCTTGGGCTGCGGTTCGAGGATCATCGCTTCGCGACTGCCGATCACGGTCTTGCCGTCGAACGGGAAACTCGGCAGAGGACGCGAAACGACGCCCGTTGCGATCAGGATTTTCGCCGCCTCAGGCGTTTCCGTTTTGTCATCCACCATCCTAACGACAACTTCGCCGGCCTTCTCCAGCGAGGCTTCGCCGCGAATATAATCGACCCTGTTTTTCTTGAAGAGGAACTCGATCCCGGCGGCGTTCTTGTCGGAGACATCGCGCGAACGTTTGATCACTTTGCTCCAATCGTAGCTCAGCCCTTCGATCTTGAAGCCGAAGTCGGCCGCGCGATGGCTCAGGAGGTGATAAAGCTCCGCGTTGCGGAGGAGCGATTTCGTCGGGATGCAACCCCAGTTGAGACAAGTTCCGCCGGCGCGTTCTTTCTCCACGCAGGCGACGCGTTTTCCGAGTTGCGCCGCCCGAATCGCGCCCACATAGCCCGCTGGCCCGCCTCCGATGACGACGAGGTCATATTTCATAATCCGTTAGGCGAGCGCCGATGGCGGGCGAGGAGTTGTTGAAAGCCAGAATCGTCGCGCAGGCTGTCCCAAATCGGATTGATCTTCAAAATTTCCACGGTAACCAGACTCGGGACCTTAAGCAGCGTCCCGAGTGCGGAAAGCGCGCGAGCCTTTTCGCCGGTGAGCGCATAGACCGCCGCCGCATTGGTGAGAATATCCGGTCCTTGAAAAGCATCATTGCTCAAGGGCAGGAGACGAACGGCCGTCTCCGCTTCGCTCAGCGCCTTCTCCTTTTCGCCGAGATAGGCGAGCACGAGAGCGAAGGCGCCGTGCAAGTTAGGATCATCAGGCCTGCTTGCGAAAAGGGGCTCGAGCAACTCCCGCGCTTTCGCAAAAGCGGCACGCGCGCCAGCTTCATCCCGTAAACCCTTGCGGCCCTGTCCGAGGATCAGATATTTCGCCGCCACGATTTCCTTTTTCCCGCCGAGCGTTTCATCGGATATCTGCTCGGCAAGCTGAACCACCTCGCGGTACTTGCGCTGGAGGAGAAAAACGGCACCGCGCGCTTCACAGAGCGAATAAGCTTTCTCCACGCTCGGCGGCAATTTCTCAATCGCGGCGAGCGCTTGCTCGGCGACTGCGAAGTCGGAGTTTTTCTCGACCGCCACTCTTGCCTTAATTCCGAGGAGGCCGATCGAGTCAGGAGTAATCTTGAGTGCGCGATCGACGATCTCGTTTGCGCGGTCGAACTGACGCTGCATCTCGTAGTTCAATGCGAGATTGCTCAGCGCCCACGAGTCCTTCGGGCTTAGGCTCGCCGCCTTTTCGAGGCTCGCGTTTGATTCCGACCAATGCCCCTGCCGGCGCTGGATCGCACCGATCGCCAGAACCGCTTCCATCGAATTCGGCAATCCGCGCTGCGCAACTTGAAACTCGCGCAGTGCCGCCGGGAAATCATTGCTCCCATAGTAGTAGGAAAAACCGAGCGCGAGATGCCCTTCCGGAAGATCCGGCTGCAACTCGAGGGCGCGGTTGGCCAGCGTCCGCCCCTGTTCGCGCCGCGCTGGCGCCGGATCCCACGTATGATAGATCCAGCTCTCGAGTTGCGAATAGCCGGCGTACGCGAGGGCGAAGCCAGGGTCGAGTTGCAGAGCGCGCTGATACAACTGCTCCGCCTTTTTCATCTTCCCGCTGTCCTCCACCACCCATTGCAGATCGCGCGCCTGCACGAAGGCAAGATAAGCCTCGCCGCTCTCCGTCGGCTTCTGCGTCATCCGCGCTTTTTCAGTCGGCGAGAGCTTCGCCTGGAGCGCGCCGGCGATCTCGCGCGCGAGGTCGCTCTGAATCGCGAAAACGTCGTTCAGTTCGCGATCGTATTCGTTCGCCCAAATGTGTTGATCGTTCTCGGCATTGATCAACTGCACGTTCACCCGCACGCGATTGCCTTCGCGTCGCACGCTCCCCTCCAGCACCGCACCCGCGCCCAACGCTTTCCCAATTTCGCGCACGTTTTTGGAAGAGTGGCGATAACCCATCACCGACGTACGCGAAATGACCTTGAGATCGCTGATGCGCGAAAGCGCGGTCAGGATGTCATCCTGAATGCCGTCGGCGAAATAGGTATTGCTCTTGTCGTCGCTGTAATTTTCGAAGGGTAAAACTGCGACCGATTTCTCCACCTTCGTAGCCGCAACGCGCGGGAGGATGAAGAACCCAGCCACGATCGCGATAACCAAACTAAGACCGACGAGCAGAAAAACATTCCGGCGCCGATGCCGCACATGTGCGCCAGTGAACGGGACGGGGCGCGTGGCTTCGATCCCGCTCGACGTGATGTCGAAAGCCCAGGCCAGAATGAGAGCCATCGGGAAGCCCGCGAGCAGCAGAACGATGACGAGACGCAATGTCCAATTCGGCAATTCCCAAGCGGGAAAAACCGCGGAAGCGAGCTGGATGATACCACCCGCGGCGATCACGTAACCTACCGCCACGCGATAGACTTTTCGCCGCTGCAATTCCTGGAAGAAACTGGTCACTTTGGAAAAACTTCGACGCGCCTCCCTCAATGGCAAGCCCGTTGGATAAGACAAGCGCACGGCCCCGCGCGTTCGAGTGCAAGTTGTAGCCGGGGCCCGGCCACGGTCGCACTGGGATTGCGACCATCAGCCGCGGGTCACCGCCTCCCGCTACCAACGCGGGCCGACTACTTGATACCAGAAGCAAAGACGGTCTGGAAATGCGGGCTCTCTTTTTCCCGCGAGACGACCGTCACTTCGATATCGCTAAAGCCAGCGCTCTCGAGCCATTGATGCAGCTCCACTTCGCTGAACCCGAGCCAGTGGTCGGCATACAGCTCGCGCGCTTTCTCGAAGCGATGACTGAGCAAATCGAGCACGACAACGCGGCCGCCTTTTTTCAAAATGCGATGCGCCGCGGCGAGCGCGCGATCCGGATGGGTCGCGTGATGCAGTGCCTGACTGAAAATCGCGAGGTCGATGCTGCTTTTGTCGATCGGCGGATCCTCGATGTCGCCTAATCGATATTCGAGATTCTTGAAGCCGTGCTTCTTCGCCAGCTTCGCTCCGAACTCGACCATCTTCGGCGCGTTATCGATCGCGATCACTTTATGCGCGGTTTTCGCGAGCAACTGCGAGAGGGTCCCCTCGCCCGCGCCGAGATCCGCGACCGTGAGCGGCGGGAGGAGCGCGATCATCGTGTGCGCGAGCGCCTGCCAGGAGCGGCCGGGCACATAGCTGCGCCCGAAGCGGCCGGCAAGTTGATCGAAATATTCGCGCGCTTTGTCCTGCCGCTTGCGCAGGACAACTTTCAGCGCGGTGCGATCGCGTTGCGTCTCCGGCATCTCCCGCGCGAGCGTGCGCGTCAGTTCCGACACTTTCGCCTGTTGCGCATCGGCACCGCCTTTCGTCGTTAGGCCGTAGTAAACATTCTTGCCCGCCCGCCGATCGGCGACGACGCCCGCGCGCTTCAGCTGCGCGAGATGACTGGAAATCCGCGATTGCCCCATCCCGAGGATATCCTGCAATTCAGCAACCGAGAGTTCCTCTTCCTCGAGGAGCAAAAGCAGGCGCAACCGTGTCGGGTCGGCAAGGAGGCGAAGGAAATTTAAGGTTGACGCCATGGAATGCTAATACGATATATCGATGCATCATGATTGGTCAATATGTCCGATTTTGATGCTTCGTCTCTCAACACTCAAGTCTCAGCTCTCAACTTCTTCCGTCATGCTTCGTCGTTTCATTTTCGCCTCCGAGTCCGTCGGGGAAGGTCATCCCGATAAAGTTTGCGACACCATTTCCGACGCGATCCTCGACGCCTGCATCACGCAGGACCCGAGGAGCCGCGTTGCCTGTGAGACCTACGCCAAGAGCAACGTCGTCATCGTCGGCGGCGAGATCACCATTCCGAATCTAAGCAAGGGATTGCAGCTCGAGGATGTTATTCCGATCAACAAAATCGTCCGCGATACCGTGCGCGAGATCGGCTACGTGCATGACGACGACGTCTTTCACGCGCGCAAAATTTTCGTCAACACCGTCATCACTGATCAGTCGCACGACATCTCGCAAGGCGTCGATGCGAAGAAGGCGAAGGGCAAAAAGTCAGCCGAACAAGGCGCGGGCGATCAGGGTCTGATGTTCGGTTTCGCCTGTGACGACACCGAAGAATTGATGCCGGCGCCGATCATGTTCGCGCATCGTCTCGGCCGCGAGCTCACCCGCATTCGCAAGAGCGGCAAGGCCAATTGGCTGCGCCCGGACGCTAAGTCGCAGGTCTCTGTGATTTACGAAAACGGCAGGCCGGTCGGGATTTCGAACGTCGTCATCTCGACCCAGCACACCGAGGAGAAGGATCACAAGGAGATCGAGAAATTCTGTGTCGAAAACGTGATCCGCAAGGTGCTCCCGAAATCGATGCTCAACGGCATCACGCAGTTCCTCATCAATCCCACCGGTCGCTTCGTCATCGGCGGGCCGCAAGGCGACACCGGCCTCACCGGCCGCAAAATCATCGTCGACAGCTATGGCGGCTGGGGGAGGCATGGCGGTGGCGCGTTCTCCGGAAAGGACCCCAGCAAAGTCGATCGCAGCGCCGCCTACATGGGCCGCTGGGTGGCGAAGAATGTTGTCGCCTCAGGGCTCGCGAAACGCTGTGAGATCCAGTTCGCCTACGCCATTGGTTATCCCAATCCGGT
>DASXPA010000193.1:0-38447 GCA_036493915.1 Chthoniobacterales bacterium
ACGCCGAGATCACGCAAGTATTCCTGCGCCTCCGCGTCGGAGAGATCGACCAATTCGCTCTCGATCTGCGCGCTGATCACGATTGCCTCGGTCGCGAAATGGTGGCGGGCATAATCTTCCACCGCGCGCACATGTTGGTACGAGGGGTTGGATTGATCCTTCTGTGCAATCGCGGCGAGATCGGACTCGTCGACGTTGCAAGCGAAGAGGGTCGGTTTTGAAGTGAGGAGAAAAAAATCATGCGCGACAACCTTCTCCTCGTCGGTCAGCTCGAAGGTGATCGCGGGTTTTCCGGAGTCGAGATGCGGAAGCAACTTCTCGATCACCGCCATTTCGGCCTTTGCCGTTTTTGAGCCGGCGCGCACTTCCTTCTGCAAACGATCGCGCCGTTTCTGGAGCGAGGCGAGATCGGCGAGAATCAATTCGGTATTGATGACCTCGATGTCGCGCACGGGATCGATCGAGCCGCTGACGTGATGAATGTCGCCGCTCTCGAAGCAGCGGACGACTTGCACGATGGCGTTCACCTCGCGGATGTGACTGAGGAATTGATTGCCGAGTCCTTCGCCCGCACTCGCCCCTTTCACCAGTCCGGCGATGTCGACGAACTCGATCGCCGCGGGAATGATTTTTTGCGAATGCGAAAGCTGCGCGAGCACGTCGAGCCGCGCATCGGGGACGGTGACGATGCCGAGGTTGGGATCGATTGTGCAGAAAGGATAATTCGCGGCCGCCGCCTTGCGGGTGCGGGTGACGGCGTTGAAGAGAGTCGACTTGCCAACGTTAGGCAAACCGACGATTCCGGCGCTGAGCATAAGAAGAAAAGGGTAAAGGATGAAGGCGCAAGGATGAACGGGAAGCGGCAGAAGGTTTCATCCCTTCCGCCTTCATCCTTTCTTAGATCGGGCCGACTGGATTCGAACCAGCGACCTCTTGAACCCCATTCAAGCGCACTACCAAGCTGTGCTACGGCCCGATGTAGCCGAAACTATTCGCCGCGGCGCTTGCGCTTGCCAAATTTTTTTCGCAAAAGGGCCGTTAGGCAATGGCCCAACTGCTGAGAAACGCGTCGATCAATTGCGGAAGCTCATTGCTGTAGCCGCCTTCCAAAATCGCGCCGGCCGGCACTCCCGCCTCGCGCAGCCAGCGGCCGAAGGTGGCGAAGTCTTCCGCCTCGAGGCTCATCTGTGTAATCGGATCACCGGAGAAGGCGTCGAAGCCCGCCGAGACGAGCAGAAGGTCGGGCTGAAACTCCAACAATTCCCGCAAAGCTTGCTCGACCGCCGCCCGGTGCGCCGGGCGCGGAGCGAAAGGCGGAACGGGAAAGTTGCAAATGTTGCCTAACGAACGCGTGCCGCTGCCGGGATAACCAGGAAATTGATGAACCGACGCGAAAGCGATCTGCGCATGGCCAGCGACAATCGCTTCCGTGCCGTTGCCATGGTGGGCGTCGAAATCCCAGATCGCGACCCGCTCCGCTCCGTGCGCGAGGGCATCGAGCGCAGCGATCGCGATGTGATTAAAGAAGCAAAAGCCCATCGCTTGATCGCGGGTCGCGTGATGCCCGGGAGGTCGCATCAGGCTGAAAGCCGGTGTTCCGCCTAGCGGCGCCCGCGCGACCTCACAGGCAGCGCCAGAAGCGCGCGCGGCGTGAGTGAAAATGTTCTCGTAGGCGGGAGTGTCGGCGTCGAAATCGTGCACGGCGGCGCGGACGCTCTGGAGATGATCCGCGCTGTGCGCCCGGAGCAGCGCCTCCTCGCCGGCCTCGTTAGGCAGCCGCCATTGCCAATCTGGATGCGCCGCCTGCAAATGCCGCGCGCTCGCCGTCACCCGGGCTGGCCGCTCGGGATGTCCGGGAGCGGAATATTCTGCGCAGCGCGGATCGTGAAAGACGATCACGCGTTCGGGCGCAGGAGGCCGGCAAAGTTTGTCCAATAACGCCAGAGAAGGAAAAGGGCGAGCAGGTCCGGGATGATCGCGTGCAGGATATGAGCCGGGTCCATCAGACAATGAAAGAGCGTGATGTTCACGAGGACGGGACAGAGGATCGCGAGGCCGAGTGGCACGAGCCCGACGAGCAGAAGGAGACCGCCGAGAATTTGCAGCGCGAAGACGACCGAGATGTAGCCGCTGATGGCCATGGCGGTAAAGAATTGCACCGCGGTCGGGTTCGTCGGCGGCGGCAGCTTGAGGAAATGGAAGAAGCCATTGAAACCGAAAACGACAAAGATCAAACCAAGCAAAAGGCGGACGATGATGGTGACGATTTTCATGAAGCGCAGAGTTTGCGCCCGTCAGCGGAGAAAGAGAAGCCAAACTCCCGCGCCCGCAGCAGTTGTCTCATAAGTCCACCCAAGAGCCAATTGTAGGGCGGCCGCTTCGGCTGCCTTGGTTCGAAATTGGGGCTGAGGAAGCGCCCGCCCTAGAATTTCTGCCGTCGGACGACTTTTTCGACAAACCCGGTTCCATTTTCATCGACCGCGACAAATGTCTTGTGAAAGACATCTGAGATTGCGAGGTAGTCGTTAGGCTTGCGCGGCGCCATGCGATCGAAGTTGGCACTCCCGGGCGGAATATCGAAGGCGGTTGTCATGCCGAGCGCCTGCAGCGGTTGCGTTAGGGGAAGTGTTGGCGGCTCGAACTTAAATTTTGGCAAGTGCAGCGCGATTTCCTTCTCGTCCATTCGCGCGCAGTCGGCAATCATGGCTGCCGTGAGTTTCGCTTCCACCCCGGGAACACCGTCGACCGCATCGGAAATCAAGACCACAAACTGCAACTCGCCGCCAAAATACGGCAACGCCACAGCTGTGAAGCCGTCGCGTTTGGCATAACGGAAATGCGCTTTCTGCCGCATCATCGGAATGTCGGTTGCCACTTTTCCCTGGACGTTAAGAGGTTCCGGCTCCGTCGCACCGGCCGGAGAGGGTGTGGCCCATGGCGCCTTTAGATAAAACGCGTTTGCCAACACGAGTCTCGTCGCCGGTTCGAGCACTTGGGGAATCAAGTCACGGATGCGATCGCGGGTCTGTTGCGCCACCCAATCGTTGATCTTCTTTGTCGCCGCGGCCGCGTTCTCCTGGAAATCGACGAGTTCGGGAACGGCGCCGAAGTGCTCTTTGACCTCTTCGAAAAACTGCGGCCGAAAGTCGCAGCCCTCTTGAGCAAACAGCCGATTCGCCACCGCAATGCGGATCGGCTCACTCGAGCGGCAGTCTATTTTCGATTGTGCCGCAAGAGCGGCGGTGGTCGGGCCGATTTTGCCTAACGACTGCTGGAGCGCGGCGAAGGAATCGTCGCTCTCACCGTGCCATCGAGGTGCAGCATCTTCGGCATTTCTGTCCGCGTCGCGCCGTCCGCGCCATCCATCGTCATGGCCAGGGCGCAGCTGATCGAGTAAGGCGAAAGGCAAAGATTTTCGTCCGCCGTTGCGATCTTCCGGTAGAGGTCGAGTCCGAGTTCCTTGGTTGCGCGAGCAGCTGCGTCGAAAGTCGCGCCACCGGCGGGCAAGGCAGTGGCGGCGAGAGCGACGGCGACTGGGACCAAGCTTTTCATCCTGTCACGTCAGCCTGCAGTTTGCTTTTCGCAATCGTTCCGCCAAGGTTCCGGCAATGTCTCTGGATCTAAAGGAAATGATCGCCGCGCGTCTGGGCGAGAATTACGATCTCCACGAGCGCCATCTCAACCGCACGCTCGTCGCGGCGCAGCGGGTGATCGGCTTCGACAAGGTCTACGCGCGCGCCGAGGGCGCTTATCTCTACGACATGGATAACGCCGCCTATCTCGATTTCCTGAGCGGCTACAGCGTCTTCAACATCGGGCGCAATCATCCCGCGGTGCAAAAAGCGATCCGCGACGTGCTCGATCTCGATCTGCCGAACATGGTGCAGATGGATTGCTCGCTCCTCAGCGGCCTCCTCGCCGAAGCGCTCACGAAAAAAACGCCGCCACATCTCGACGCCGTCTTCTTTTGTAACTCCGGCACCGAAGCGATGGAAGGGGCGCTAAAGTTTGCCCGCGCCGCCACCGGTCGACTCCGTGTCTTTTCGTTAGGCGGCGCGTTTCATGGGCTCAGCCTCGGCGCGCTTTCGCTCATGGGCTGCGAAAGTTTCACCGAAGGCTTCGGCCCCCTCATGCAAGGCTTCGACGGTCGCATCGCGCTCGACGACGTCGCCGCGCTTGAGCGGGAACTGGCGAAAAAGGATGTAGCCGCCTTTGTCATCGAGCCGGTTCAGGGCAAGGGCGTCAACTATCCACGCGGCGATTTCTTCAGTCGGGCGCAAGAGCTTTGCCGGAGATATGGAACCCTTCTGATCTCTGACGAAATCCAAACCGGCCTCGGCCGCACCGGCAAGATGTTCGGCTTCGAACATTGGGACCTCGAGCCGGACATCATCACCCTGGCGAAAACTTTGAGCGGTGGCTATGTCCCGTGCGGCGCGATCGTCGCCCGGCGGGAGATTTACCAGAAGACGTTCAGCCGGATGGACCGTTGTGTCGTTCACTCGACGACTTTCGGCCGCAACAATCTCGCGATGGCCTGCGGCCTCGCGGCGCTGGAGGCGATCGACGACGAGAACCTGATCGAAAATTCCGCCCGGATGGGCGCGCTGCTCGTCGAGCGGCTCGATGCGCTGAAGGCCAAACATTCCTTCATCAAAGAAGTCCGCGGCAAAGGACTCATGATCGCGATTGAGTTTCACGAGCCTAACGAGTTTAAGTTGAAGATGGCATGGAAGCTTCTTCATAAAGTGGACAAAGTCCTTTTCGCGCAGATGGTCGTCACGCAAATGCTCGCGCAACATCGCATCCTCACTCAGGTCGCCGGCCATAACATGGACGTGGTAAAAATCTTGCCGCCGCTCATGATCGGCGAGCGCGAGGTCGACTTGTTCGTCAACGCCCTCGACGCGACCCTGAGCGACTGCCGCAAATTCCCTGGACCGATGTGGGAAATCGGAAACAACTTCGTTCGTCATGCCCTTCGCTCGAAGCGCGCGGCGGAATCACCGAAAGCGGTCGCGACACCAACCCGTGGCTGAGTTTAAAAAAGTCGCACCACGCATGGCCCGGCCGGTACAGCGCGACCGGTTGAGCTGGCATCAATTCTCCGCCGAGGCGGAGCGTTACGCCCAGATGCCGTTTCGTCGCTGCGGGGCCTGGGGTCTGCAGCTGCCCGCGATCTCGTTAGGGACTTGGGAAACCTTTGGCGGCTATCGTGGCCCGGAGATGTCGCGGGACTGTATTTTCCGCGCCTTCAATCTCGGCATCACTCATTTCGATTTCGCGAATACTTACGGTCGCAATCCCGGCCGTGCTGAAACCATCGCCGGGCGCATCCTGCGCGAGATGCCGCGGGAAGAGTTAGTCATTTCCACCAAGGCCGGCTTCCCCATGTGGCCTGGTCCTTCGGGGCAGGGAAGCTCGCGCAAGCATCTCATCGCCAGCCTCGATCAGTCTCTGCAGCGGCTCGGGATCGATCACGTCGATATCTATTACTCGCATCGGTTCGATCCGGAGACCCCGCTCGACGAAACCCTCGGGGTCCTCGACCAACTCGTTAGGCAAGGAAAAGCGCTCTACGTCGGGCTGAGCAATTATCCCCCGAGAGAATTTGTAGCTGCCTGCAAGTTGGCCGAACGCAAGAGCTGGGCGCCCATCGTCGTCCATCAATCCAGCTACAACCTGTTCGATCGCCAAATCGAGGACGATCTCCTTCCGGCGGCGCGCGAAGCAGGCGCCGGCGTGGTCGCCTTTTCCCCGCTCGCGCAGGGCCTGCTCACAAGCAAATATCTCGACAAAATTCCCGACGACTCCCGCGCCGCCAAAGTCTGGAGCGAAGAACAGCGCAAAGAAAAAATCACCGACTCGCGGCTGCATCGGACGAAGAAGTTAAACGACATCGCCAAAGACCGCGGCCAAACGCTGGCGCAGATGGCGCTCGCCTGGACCCTGCGCGACCCAGTTGTGACCACTGCCTTGATCGGAGCCTCGAGCGTCGAGCAGATCGAGGAAAACGTGCAAGCGCTGGAGAAGCGCGAATTCTCCGACGAAGAGCTGCGCCGAATCGAGGCAGCGCTGAAAGGCTGATTACAGGATCCGTTTTTGCGCATTCCGCGCTGGACGTTTGCTTGAGGCGATGCTTCAATCCGCCGCGAATCAATTCCGGCATCCCGTCCCCAACTCCATGAACTTTAGGTGTGCAGCGCGGATTCTTCTTGGCGCGATGTTTTTCTGTCTGCTCGCGGGGCGCGTGCATGGCTTTGCCCTCGAAGGCCCAAGGTGGCCCGTTGATTCCACGATTCCAATGGAGTTGGAGCTGGGGCCGACCAATGTCGCCTTGGAAGACCAAACCGGCACTTGGGACGGATCTGCGGCAAATGCTCTGTCCCTTTGGAATACCCACTTGGAAAGGGTTCAGTTTACCTGGGTCTCCAATTCGGCGGAATTGTCCACATATACCCCGGACCTTACGGAGGAGCTCTTGTCCTTAGCCCGGATTTAAAGACCCTTTACGCCGGGGATGCTGATTCCTCTCCTGCAACGCTCTATTCTTTCGACGTCAGCGCTGATCCGCCGGTAGCTTTACAACAAAGTCCATTCGACCTGTTCGCTGGGGACGTGGGAGACTTTAAGCTAAGTCACGATGGGGCATTTTTATGTGCGCCCTCATCTGCGAAAGCTGGAATCTCCAAGCTGGCATCTTCCGATATCAGATCCACCGTTGCTGAATACCTTCTCCCCGATCAGAGCGATGAATATCCACCCAGCGTTGGTCTGGCTGTTGCGATTTCGCCTGATGGAAAGACAATCTTTACGACTGCAAGCTATTTTCCGACCGTTCAGGTGCCCTGCTCCGCCACGACGATTGATCTTTTCGACGTAAGAACAAAAAAGCTTCTGCGGAAGTTCTCGACCGGACCCTTCCTACCCTTGCACTTTGCCATCGATGCCGCTGGCCAATTTCTTTTCGCGGCTCCATACCGTGGTCCGGTAGCGCAACTTCGGGTTTATTCCACCGGGCATGAAGTCACACCTGCGCATCCCGCCGAAGCCCAGAAGCTTGCTGAATGTTTCAACGCGCTTGGCGGCGAAACCGGGCGATGATTCACTCATCGGAGGTTTCATCATCACTGGAACCGAGCCGAAAAAGGTCGCTCTTCGCGGGTTGGGGCCCTCGCTGCCGGTTCGAGGTGCGCTTTCCGATCCAGTGATTGAATTATACGACGGGACCGGCGCGCTGGTCTCTTCCAACAACAACTGGAATGCGCATCGAGCAGCTACTCTCATCGCAATGAGCATGAGGCGGTCCTGGTCGCGACGCTGGCTCCGGGTAACTACACCGTGATCGTTCATGGCGCGGCCGGTAGCTCTGGTGTGGCTCTGGTGGAAGCTTACGATCTCACGCCCGACAGCGACTCAGCTCTGGCTAACATCTCGACTCGCGGCAGAGTCGAGACAGGCGACAATGTCATGATCGGCGGATTCATTATCAGTCCCGGGGATTCAACGAAGGTTATGCTGCGAGCCATTGGGCCGACCTTGTCACGGAGCGGTATCTCGGATGCGTTGCAAAATCCGCTTTTGGAACTGCATGATGGCGAAGGCACTTTGATCTCGAAGAATGATAATTGGCGCTCTTCACAACCGGCCGCAATTATGGCAACTGGCATCGCGCCAACCGATGACCGGGAAGCGCCTATTGTAGCAACTTTGCCGCCGGGAAATTACACCGCGGTGGTGCGCGGTGAGGGCGAGAGCACCGGCGTGGCGCTGGTGGAAGTCTATAATCTCGACTTGATGCCATAGAAGCCTTCGCCGCCTTTGCTGGGAATGGACGAAGCAAAGCGCGCGCTCATTACCGGCATCCCCGGCCAGGACGGATCGTATCTCGCGGCGCTTCTTCCGGCGAAAGGTTACGCCGTCCATGGAGTCGTTAGGCGGACGAGTAACCTGCTCCGTTCGCGCATCGGGCATCTGCGCGCGGATGAGTCGATCTATGGCAGCCGGCTTTTTCTCTATTTCGGCGATCTCGCCGACGGGACGACCTTGCGACGGATTTTTGCCCAAGTGCAGCCGGCGGAAGTCTATCATCTCGCGGGCCAGAGCCATGTCGGTCTTAGTTTTGAAAATCCAGAGTCAACTTCCGAGGAAGTAGCGATGGCGATTTTGCGCTTGCTCGAGATTTCGCGCGATCAATCGCAAGCGCTGCGCTTCTATCACGCTTTCAGTTCGGAGATTTTTGCCGCAGCTGCGGTAGCCGTCGCAGAATGAAGAAACGCCGCTGCGCCCGGCGAGTCCTTACGGTTGCGCGAAGGCCTTTGCGACGCAGCTGGCTCGCATTTACCGACAAGCTTACGGGCTCTTTGTTTGCAACGGCATTCTCTACAACCGTGAGTCGCCCCGGCGTGGTGAAAATTTTGTCACCCGCAAGATCGCGCGAGCGGTCGCGCGCATCAGTCGCGGTCTCGAGAGCGACCTCGTTCTCGGCAACACCGCCGCGAATCGCGACTGGGGAAACGCGCGCGATTACGTCGATGCGATGTGGTTAATGCTCCAACATGCGGAGCCGGATGACTACGTAGTCGCGACCGGCGAGCAACGTTCGGTGCAGCAGTTTATCGACCCCGCCTTCTCGGTCGTCGATCTGCCTTGGAAGAAATACGTGAAGCACGATCGCGCTTTCGAGCGCCCTAGCGAATCGCATCGTCTCATCGGCTCGAATGAAAAAATCCGCCGCACACTTGGCTGGAAGCCGCGCACTTCGTTTCAGGATTTGGTGCGGGAGATGGTGGAAGCAGAGTTGGCGGCGCTCGCCGATGGCGCCGTCTGAGCGAGCTTGCGCTTTAGGGCACCAGTTCTAATTTCCCCGCGTGAAAAAGATCGAGGCCGTGATCAAGCCATTCAAAATGGAGGACGTGAGAGAAGCGCTCGCTGAGATCGGCGTGGAAGGAATGACCGTGAGCGAAGTAAAAGGCTTCGGTCGCCAAAAAGGGCATACGGAGATTTATCGCGGGAGCGAATACACGGTCGACTTTTTGCCGAAGGTGAAATTCGAGATCGTGCTCCCCGACGATCGGGCGCAGCAGGCGGTCGAGGTCATCACCCAGGCGGCGAAGACGGGCAAAATCGGCGACGGCAAAGTCTTTATCTTCGACGTCGAACAGGCCATCCGCATCCGCACGGATGAGCGCGGGGCGGAAGCGGTCTAGCCGGCGGCAGATTCCAGTTTTCGTTCAGGTTCGCGCCCGATGAATGACTTTCTTCTTTCCGTCATCCTCGGCGTCATCGAAGGACTGACCGAGTTCCTTCCCGTCAGCTCGACGGCGCATTTGCGGATCGCGGAAGCGTTGTTCGGCGTCGATCTCGGGAGCGGCTTTTGGAAAATGTACAGCATCGTCATTCAACTCGGTGCGATCCTCGCGCTCACCGTATTCTTCTGGCGGCGCATTCTAAATTTCCTGCGGACTTTTCCGCGCGGGGAACATGGTGATCGCAACTTCCTCACGCATCCACTCAGCCTCGTCATGATCGCGTTTGTGTTCACGGCGGTGCCCGCTTTTCTCCTGACGAAGTTGATCGGGAAAAACCTCGAGAATCTGAATGTGATGGCGACCGCGCTGCTCATCGGCGGCATCATCATGTGGGTCGTGGACGCGCTTTTCGTTAGGCCGCGGATCGAGAAAATGGAGTTGATGCAGTTGCCAACGGCGATTTGGATCGGCGCGGTGCAAACGCTCTCCGCGATCTTCCCCGGCACCTCGCGCTCGATGTGCACGATCGCCGCCGGTCAGGTCGCGGGAATGTCGCGCGAGGCGGCCCTGGAATTTTCCTTTTTTCTTTCCATCCCGACGATGTTCGCGGCCTGCGCTTACGATTTGCTGAAAACGTTAAAGCCGCATCACACAACCGAAGCGATCGCTCCCCTGACGATGACGCCGCATCTCTGGCTTGTCCTCGCGATTGGTTTTGCATTCGCGTTCGTGGCCGCCTTCGCGGTCGTCGCCTGGTTTCTCCATTGGGTGCGCCGGCACGGCTTTGCGCCGTTTGCGGTTTACCGGATTCTCCTCGGGGCCGGACTCTTCTTCGCCCTCAGTCGGAGGCTGCTTGGCCACTGAGGGCAACCGAGCTAGATTCCCCTTCATCGTGTCTGCGGAAACCATTTCACCTGACCTCCAGAGCAGCGTCCTCTGCGAAGACGTGCGTTGCGAATTCAACGGCATGCAGACGCTCGTCGGCGTGCTCAACATTATCCCGACCCCGAAGCTGCCGGTAAATTGCATGCGGCTTTGCATTTGGACGCGCTGGTGCAGCGGTTCAGGAAAATTTCGGCAGCGCTCCAAAATCATCGGCCCGGACGACACGCAGATTATTGCGCAGGCGGAAGTTGAATTCCTGCTCAAGGAAATGGAAGGGCACGCGACCAACGTGCATTACTTCGGCGGAGTACAGTTTCAGCAATTTGGCCTGCATCACATCGAGATTTATCTCGACGACGAACTGCGGCTCCGCTTTCCCCTGCCCGTGGTCGAGGTGAAGCAGCCCGGAACCTGATCGATTCGGCGACAAGCCTGCCTAGCTTTTGGCAGAGGCCGATGGACCTGGCTTAACGAGTTCGCCAGATAATCGGCCTGGAAAGTAACCCGACGCCACCGTCAGGCTCGACCCACGAGTGCCAGGATGATGACAATCAGAAGAATGAGGCCGATGCCGCCCACGGGATAGTAACCCCAGCCCGTGCTGTAAGGCCACGCTGGGAAAGCTCCAATGAGAAGCAGAATCAGGATGATGATTAGAATGAGTCGCATGGCCGCGAGGTAACGAGGTTCATCCTCCGATTGCAATCCTTTTTTACGGACCTTCCCGAGAGCGCATCAGCCTTGTCGGCGCCTTGAAAAAGCAAAAGCAGCTTGCACCGTTCGGTCGGCATCCTATCGTTCGGGCGCGTCGGCGGCGGCTTCATGGCGAAGCTCGCGCCGGCCACCTCCTCAACTGGCGAAGGCTGATGGCAAACACGATTCTGGTCGGTGCTCAGTGGGGCGATGAAGGCAAAGGTAAAATCATCGATGTTCTCACCGGTAAGACCGACATCGTCGTCCGCAGCCAGGGCGGAAATAACGCCGGCCACACTGTCATTCATGGGCGCAATAAGTTCGTCCTTCATCTGATTCCCTCGGGCATTTTGCGAGGTGGAAAAATCTGCGTCATCGGCAACGGCGTCGTCATCGATCCGGTTGCCCTCGTTGGCGAGATCGACGGCCTGCACAAGGTCGGCGTGAAGGTGGGCAAAAATTTGCTGATCAGCGATTGCGCCCATCTCGTCCTGCCGTATCACCGCGCGCTCGACGAGCAACGGGAACAGCGGAAAGGCCACGGCAAAATCGGCACGACCAAACGCGGCATCGGCCCGGCTTACGGCGATAAGGCTGCGCGCACAGGTCTGCGCATGGCCGATCTCATGCAGCCGGAACTTTTCTCGAAAAAGCTCGAGGCGAAAATGCGCGAGAACAACAGCATCCTCAAGGCGCTCGGGGCGCGGCCGATTTCCTTCGTGAAGGTGAATGCTGATTTTCTGCGCGCGGGCGAACAGCTGCGGCCTTTCGTCGCGAATACGGTCGTTTACCTGCATAAGGCGTTGCAGGCGGGGAAGGAGATTTTATTCGAAGGCGCACAGGGCACTTTTCTCGACATCGACCACGGTACCTATCCTTATGTCACTTCGTCGAACACGACCGCAGGCGGCGCCTGCACTGGCACCGGCGTGCCGCCGCATCGGATGGATCGCGTCCTGGGGGTGATGAAAGCCTATACCACGCGGGTCGGCGAAGGCGCGCTGCCAACCGAAGACGCGAGCTTCGCGGAGATGCTGCACGAGATGGGGCGTGAATTTGGCGCGACCACGGGACGGGCGCGACGCTGCGGATGGTTTGATGCCGTTGCCACTCGTTACGCGACGATGATCAACGGTATCGACGAGATTGCCATCACTAACCTCGATGGCCTCGATAAAGTCGATCCGATCAAAGTCTGCGTCGGCTATCGGCTCGACGGGAAAAGAGTCAGCGTCCCGCCGAGCGACGCGGCACAGCTCGCGCGCTGCGAACCGATCTATATTTCTCTCAAAGGCTGGAACCGCTCGACCGAGCGTGCACGCAAGCTGGCCGATTTGCCTAACGAGGCCCGGGCCTACGTTGGCAAGATCGCGGAACTGACGGGCGCGCGCCTAACGATTGTAAGTGTGGGTCCGGCGCGCGGCCAGACGCTCATTCTTTAGATGGCGAAGCCCGACAAAGCGGCGATTCCCCGTCACGTTGCCATCATCATGGACGGCAACGGCCGCTGGGCGAAGGAGCGCGGTCTTCCGCGGATCAAAGGCCACGAGGAGGGCGCGGAGGCGGTTAAGGCCTGCGTCGAAGGTTGCGGCGATTTGCACATCGAGTATCTGACCCTTTACGCGTTCTCGGCGGAGAACTGGCAACGGCCGAAAGCCGAAGTGACCGCACTCATGGGATTGCTCGAGCGTTTTCTGAAGGAGAAAACGGAGGAGTTGCGCGATAAGAATGTGCGTTTGCAGGCGATAGGGCGTCTCACCGATTTACCAACAGCCTGCCAGAAACAGTTGCACAAATCGATCGAGCAAACCGCCGGAAACAATGGTCTCACGCTTATTCTGGCGCTCAGTTACGGCGGCCGGCTCGAGATCATCGATGGGATTAAGAGCCTTCTTCGCGCGATCGATCTCGGGCACATCGACCGCGCCATGATCGACGTCGAGATGTTCAGCAAACATCTTTACACGCGCTATTATCCCGATCCCGACCTGCTCATCCGCACTTCTGGCGAGATGCGGATTTCAAATTTCCTCCTTTGGCAGTTGTCCTACACGGAGATGTATGTGACCCCGAAACTCTGGCCCGATTTCGGGAAAGAAGATCTCTTCGCCGCGGTTAAAGAATTCGGCCGCCGACAAAGAAGATACGGTGGCGTGTAGCGTTCATGTTCCCAGCCCGTCCATCGCGGAATCTACCCGATCAGCTCAGGGTAATGCCGTTGCGCGATGGCGGCGCAGCGTTCGAGTACCGCGGCGGCGGTATCGAGTTCCATCACCTCATTGAGCAATTCCTTGCATTCGCTTATCGTTAGGCGCTGAACCGCGCTTTTCACTCGCGGGACCTGCGTTGAACCGGCGCTCAGCTCGTCCATGCCGAGCCCGAGGAGAAGTGGGGTAAACAACACTTCTCCGGCCATCTCACCGCAGACGCCGACCCAGATGCTGCTGGCGTGCGCCGCATCGGCCACCATCTTCAACAGCCTAACGACTGAAGGATGCGTCGGCTCGTAAAGATGCGCCACCCGTTCGTTCGTACGATCGATCGCAACCGCATACTGGATGAGATCATTGGTCCCGATGCTGAAAAAGTCGACTTCGCGCGCGAGTCGATCGGCTAGGATCGCTGCGGTCGGCACCTCGATCATCGCCCCGACCTCCAGCTTGTCATCGAAGGCACAGCCTTCGCGACGCAGCTCCTCTTTGCAATCGGCCACGATCTGCAGTCCGCGCCGGACTTCCTCGAGACCGGAGATCATCGGGAACATCATCTTGATGTTGCCGCCGACGCTCGCGCGCAGGATTGCGCGCAGCTGCGCCTTGAAGATCTCGAGATTCTCGAGGCAAAAACGGATCGCGCGCCAGCCGAGGAACGGGTTCAGCTCGTCGCCGTTCTCGATGCTATCGGAGATCTTGTCGCCGCCAAGGTCGAGGGTGCGGATGATGAGCGGATTCGGCGCGAGGCGTTGCGCGACGGTGCGATAAATTTCAAATTGTTCCTTCTCCGTTGGCAGATCGGTTTGATTGAGATAGAGAAATTCCGTCCGATACAGACCGACACCCTCGGCGCCATTGCTGAGCACCGCATCGACTTCCTCGGGCAGCTCGATATTCGCAGAAAGAACGATGTGGCGGCCATCGCGCGTAGTCGATTTTGTTTCGCGCAACTTGGTGAGCCGCGCGACGATTGCGCTCTGGCGACGCTCCAACTCTTCATACTCGCGCAGCGTCGCCTCGCTCGGGTCGACGATGAGGATGCCGTTGTAGCCGTCGATCAATGCGGTTGCCCCTGACTCCAGCACCTCAGTCGCGTCGTGCAAACCCATGACCGCGGGAATGCCCAACGAACGCGCCATGATCGCGGTGTGCGAAGTGCGGCTGCCGAGATCGAGCGCAAGTCCGCGGACCTGTTCGCGATTCATCGTCGCGGTATCGGACGGCGTAAGATTATGCGCGACAAGAATGTGCGGCTCGTTCACGGAAAGAAACGGCCGCGGCGCTTTTCCTTGCAGGTTGCGGATGACGCGCCGCGTCACATCCTGAATATCGAGCGCCCGTTCGCGCAGATAGGGATCGTCGATCTTGCTCAGGGACTCGACATAACGGTTGGCAACTTCCTGGAAGACGAACTCCACATTGCAAAGATCGGTCTCCAGTTTGCGCAGCACTTCATCGATTAACGTCTGATCTTCAACGACGAGCAGATGCGCATCGAAAATGCCCGCGTCTTTCGCGCCGATCGCCTCCGCGATCTGTTGTTGCATCTCAAGGATCTGCATCCGCGTTTGGATGAGAGCCGATTCGAAGCGCGCGATCTCGTCACTGATCTGGGCCGCGTCGATCTGGTAGCGCACAACGTCGTCCGACTCGAGGCTGAAGACGTGCGCGAGCGCACGGCCGATCCCCGGCGCAGCCGCCACCCCACGCAAACGCTTCTCCTGTTTCGCCCCTTCGCTCATCATCCCGGTAAAAGACTGACCGGAATGTTAGCTATTCTTCGTTGAAGCGCGATGCGATTAATTCCTCGATCTCTCTCACCGCTTCCGCGGCGTCCGGCCCTTCCGCGCGCACGCGCAATTTCGACCCCTGGCCCGCGGCCAGCATCATTAGGCCCATGATGCTCTTGCCGTTGATTTCTTCGCCTTCTTTCGCCACCCAGATGTCGCAACGATAGCGGCCCGCCACCCGCACAAACATGGCCGAAGGTCGCGCGTGCAGACCGAGCCGGTTCACGATCGTGAGCTCTTTCTCCACCTTCTCGTTCGTCTCCGGCGCTGAGTGTCGATTCAACAGTCCCATCCTATTTCTGCGTTTCCATCAGACCGAGCAACCGCTCGTTAAATTCCACCGCGCTGTTCAGGCCGAGGCCCTTCAGCTTTTCATCCATCGCCGCCACCTCGATCAAGCGCGCGATATCACGTCCGGGGCGCACTGGAATGGTTACGTGCGGGATTTGGATTTTCAGGATCTCGTAAAGCTCGCGGTCCAGCCCGATTCTATCCACTTCTTCCAGCTCCTGCCAATCTTTTAGCGTCACCACAAGATCGAGCCTCTTCTCGATCCGGATCGCACCGATCCCGAAGATGGAGACGACGTTGATGATGCCGATGCCGCGCACTTCCATGTGGTAGCGGGTCAACTGCGGAGCCGTCGCCATGAGTTCGCGGCCTTCGAGGGATTTTAGCCGCGTGACATCATCGGAGACCAGACTATAGCCACGCTCGATCAAACCGAGCACACACTCGCTTTTGCCAACACCGCTCGCGCCACGAATAAGCACGCCGACGCCGAGAATATCGACCATGCTGCCGAATTCCGTTATCGTCGGCGAGAAATCGAGCTCGAGCGCGATCGTGGCCGCGTTGATGAAACGCATCGTCACCATCGGTGTGCGGAAGACCGCGATGCCGGCCGCTTCCGCGATCGCGAGAAGTTCTGGCGAAAGACGGAATCCGCGCGAGATCACGAGACAGGGAATCTTTTGCGCACAAAGCGCCCGGAAGCGGGCGTGCCGCTGCCGCACCGAGAGATTTTTGAGATAGGATTGTTCGGCCGCGCCCAGCACCTGCACGCGTTTCTCCGCGAAATAAGTATAGAACCCGGCGAGTGCGAGACCGGGGCGATTAATCGTCGGCTCGCGGATGCGTCGCTCGAAGCCGACCGGACTTCCCTCGAGCTTCATCTGCAGCGTCTTTGCATGCTGCTTGAAAAAACCCCCGACCGTGACGATGGGCACATTCATCCGCTGGCCGGTCGCGGAAGAAATGGTTTGGACGAGAGGCTCCGAACTCATAATGCAGAGCAGTTGTATCGCGGAAGTGGCGCGATTTCCAGAATTGCGTTCGCGAGAAGCAATCGGCGTCAGCCAGACTTCCGGCCTGCTCCCAGCGCCGGGTTTAGCCTGAATCTCTTCGTCGCGTGTAACGATTCACGAAAAACAGGATGAGGAGAAAGATGCAGGCCGGTATGCTGACCAGGATCAGATAGATGGGCCAAAGATTGGAGTCGGCCGAATAAGCTCGAGCCGTCAGAAAGACGACATAGGCCATGACGGGAAGAGGCAAAAGACCAGCGAGACGCCATCCACCCCGCAAGCGAATCAAGACGACGACCTGCATGAAGAGATAGAAGTCGAAGGGAAGCCCCCAAGTGCAAATAAAGGGAATCCACTCGAGAACATTCATCGCCCAGCCCTAACGTCTGCTCGTTTTCATCAGGTTCTCTTTCACTCGAAACTTCACGATTTTCGCGATCAAATTGTAAGGGATCGGCTTATTCAAAGGGAATTGGACCGAACCTTTGGCACCTTTGTAAGCCGAAAGTTCCTTCTTGAACTTCGCGATCCCGCTCGTCCGGGGATAAAAGCCGATGTGCTTCTTGAAGGCCGAGAAGTAAACCAGAACGCTTTTGAGCGTGAAGGCCGGTATTCTGTAACTGGTTGTTTCTTCCGCTTCCGGCGCCGCCTTCCGAATCGTCCGACGGATCCTTTCAGGATCTCCTGAACGTCCTTTGAGAACCCCGCAATATACTCATCGATGTCTTTCGGTGATGTCATATGGAATGGAGTTAGGCGCCATTATGTCAACATGATGCGAAAGCGCAGGCCGGACTTGCAGCCGAACTGCTGTGGTTTGATAAAGTGCTCAATTAGGATGCCTCCATTGGCTTCGATAACACGCTGTGACGCGACGTTGCTCGGATCGGTGGTGATCTCCACATACGGAAGGCCCACGGCCTTGGCTTCCGGAAGTATGAGGCGGAGCGCTAACTTTGCATACCCGCGACCCTGCTTCTAGGGCACGACCGCATAGCCGATATGCCCGAGACAATGAGGCGGGAGCGCCGCAGTACCCGGTTGCCAGCGCAACCCGATGCTCCCGCAGAACTCGCCATCCCAGAGCCAGCGCCTGAAGCCCGGAAGGCGCTTCGCCGTCGAACCGTCTGGGAGAGTGATGGGAGGACCCTTGGCTTCGCGATTTTCCATGCTGGCGAGAAACGTCGCCGCGTCGGCCTGAATGCGGGAGAGCTCTTCGCGTGCGGCCTCGAGACCGCGCTCGTTGTCGGCAGACCACCCACGCTCGAGCGCAGCGACGCAGCCGGCAAGGTGTTCAGGACCGGGACACACGAGTTGCACAAGTCGTCGCCTAACGAGAACAAGATCAGCCACCCAACACTTTAAGAGTCAGACTGCACATTATCGAAAGGTTGTTACAAAGTGCTCAGTTCGCTACGTTGTCTGGTCAGGCCGTAGAGAGCGCGCTAATCGTTACGTAGTATCCGTCTGGATCCCGGAGTGAAAACTCCTTTGTTTGAGTCCTCCGGTTCAAGTGGGGCTCCTCGTCCAACCGGGCCACCAGCGCGCGCGCCCTCCTCAGGGCCATCTCGTAGTCGTCGACGCGGAAGAACAGGAGAAGCCCGTTTCCAGGCGACGCCTCGTCCGGGCTGAGCAAGGAGGGATGCCCGTGCGCACCCCACTGATGGAGGCAGAGCAAGACAGTTCCATCCGTATCCAGAATTTGACCAAAGTCATCATGGGCCGGAGACGTTTCGGGCTGGCCAAAGAGCGCCTGGTACCACTTGAAACTGACGCGAACGTCGCTCACGCCGATGATCGTCCAAATGCGTTTCATCGCATTTCTACCATTGGCCTAACGAATGTGGTTCGGGAATGTTCGGGCGAATCACGGCTCGCGCGAGACCCACTGGGCGCGCCAGGTAGGAGCCTCAAAGGGATCGGCGAAATATTGCGTCTCGTGCAACACCTTTCCATCTCGGAACTCCATGACACTCACGGTAAAGGCATTCGACTGCGGTGTTGGGCTCTGGCGGGGAGAGGGTGGGCATCGGAGGCGATTGTGCGTTTCGGACCCATGCAGGGCAAGTCTTTTCAACGGGCGCGCGGAGTTACTCTGCTGAAAGAAAAACGGGTTCTCACTTACGGTTGCGATAGGACTGTCTCTTCGCTGGCCACCGTCGTGCGAGAACGACGCTTTAGCTCGCGACCTTGCTAACTCCTTTGTCAGTTCCTCGAACGTGGCGAAATTTTCCCGGCAGAAACTTGCGCGAGCGCAGCGAGAGAACGGCGACGGATTGTGACGAGCCGACAGGGGCTCATCGCACCGAGGAAACGGCGCGATTGATGGCGTTTGTCTCCCGTCTCTCTCAAAAACACCCTTGGGCGATGAGTGGCAAGACGCGAGCGTTTCTCTGAAGAAACCGCGGACATCCCGCAGAGCATCACGAGGGCTTCGAGCGGCACGAAAGAAATTACTCTCGGATTGTGAAAGGTTAGCGGCGCCACTAGAATCGACCGGTGAAGCCAGGGTGTTTGTTTCGCCTCTCCATCGCCGCAGCCGCGGTCGCGATCGTCGGAGCGGGCTGCACCGAATTGCCTAACGACATTGGAGTTCATCAGCGCCGTCGGACGCGTGCCGCTTGGCATTATCCCATCTTTGCCCGTTGGCATGACGACCCGACGCTGAAGGGTCATCCGAAGATCGTGATCAATCTCACCACCCAGCAGGCTTTCTTCTATCGCGGGAAGATTTTGGTCGGCAAAACCAACATCTCCTCCGGCCGCCGCGATTACGAGACTCCGCCCGGTAAGTATCGCGTCATCCAAAAAGACATGGGTCATGTCTCCAGCGAATACGGCGTTTACGAGAACGCCAGCGGGCGAGTCGTGGTGCACAATGCCGAAGCGGGCGAGACACCCAGGCCGAAGGGCGCGCATTTTGTCGGGGCGCCGATGCCGTATTTTCTCCGCTTCACGCGAGGCTATGGAATGCACGCCGGCTTCGTCCCGCGCTCCCGGGCCTCGCACGGCTGCGTCCGGATGCCGCTGCTCATGGCAAAACGCTTCTTCGACGCTGCGAAGGTCGGGACGCGGGTGGAAGTGATCGAGCCGCCCGCCGTGACTGCGCGACGATGAATTTGCTCACGGAATTGCGCACGCTTCTCGGCGAGGATCGCGTGGCGGACGATGAAGCAACCCGCCGGGCGCATGGCGGCGACAAATGGTTCGCAGAACACGATCCCGATGTCGTCGTCTTCGCGGAGACGACCGACGAGGTGCGCCGGCTGTTGCGTTTCGCTTCAGAACACAAAATTCCCGTGACGGCGCGCGGCGCCGGCTACGGCTATGTCGGCGGTTGCGTCCCGGTGTGCGGCGGTATTTCGCTCTCGCTCGAGCGCATGAATCGCATCAAGGAAATCCATTTTGCTGATGCCGTTGCCATCGTTGAGCCAGGGGTCATCACTGGCGAGCTGCAGGCCGCGGTGCGGGCGCAGAAGTTATTTTATCCGCCCGACCCGGCGAGTCTGCACAACTGCAGCATCGGCGGAAACGTCGCGACGAACGCGGGCGGCCCGCGCTGTCTCAAGTATGGCGTCACGCGGCATTACGTCATCGGGCTCGAGGTGGTGCTCGCGAATGGCGAAGTCCTGCGCACCGGCGGCCGGGTGCACAAGAACAAAACCGGCTTCGATTTGATCGGGCTCTTCGTCGGCTCGGAGGGATTATTAGGCATTGTCACCGAGATCACGCTCCGGCTGCTGCCCTTGCCGCCGGCGCGCGCGACTTTGTCGGCGTCTTTCAACACGATGTCGGAGGCGGCGGCGGCGGTGCAGGCAATTTTTGCGGCGGGATTTTTGCCGTCGGCGCTCGAGATCGCGGATCAATTTACGCTCGAAGCGGCGCGTGCCGATCGCGGCCGCGGGGTGATTCCCGAGGGCAATGCACACATGCTCGTCGAAGTCGACGGCCAGGAAGAAACGGTCCGGAGCGAATCCGCCGCTCTGCAAAATTTGCTCGCCAGCCGGCAGCCAAATTCGCTCACGCTCGCGACGACAGAGGAAGGCTCGGAAAAACTTTGGGCGCTCCGGCGCGAGTTCAGTAATTCCTTGCGCGCCACTGGCCTAACGAAATTGAATCAGGACATCGTCGTGCCCCGCAGCCGGCTCGTCGATCTGGTCGAGTTCGCGGGTGAACTGCAGACGCGTCACGGTTTTCCGGTCGCGACTTTTGGTCATGCCGGCGATGGCAACATTCACGTCAACATTATGGCGGCGAATTACGGCGACGCAGCGGTGCGCGCGAAAGTCGAGCAGGCGCTCGACGAACTGTTCGCGCAGGTTCTCGCCTGGGGCGGGGTGATCACCGGTGAGCATGGGATCGGGCTGGCGAAGAAACGCTGGTGGCCCGAGGCGACGAGCGACGTTTCGCGCGATCTTCACGCGCGGTTGAAGCTCGCGCTCGATCCCGACGACATTCTCAATCCCGGCAAATTCGTCCCGTAGACTCCTGCCTCTGGGAGGCGCGAGCCGAAATCGCTTTGGCCGGGTTGCGTGCTTCCTTTGCCGTGCCTAGCTCGCGCTTCGCCGAGCGGAGCGTCTGCAGCGGCATTGGTGAATTGCGGGTTGATCGCGATCGTATTTGTGCGAAGGTCCGGAACTTCACTTTACGCGCATTTTCGGTCTTTCGGCCGATTCTTAATTAGTGCGCCTATTCTTCAGCCGATTTGCTGAAGCTTCGCTTTTTCGATGAAACCAGGATCACTTACTCACACCATCGCCGTTTGTCTCGGATCGGTCTCGGCGTTCTTCGCCCCGCCGGCTATCGCACAGAGCACGGTCGCAAAAGTTAAACACAGCAAGAAGCACGATCGTTTGAACGACGACATCCTGTTCAAAGTCGATCCCATCAGCTACACGCCTCCGCATCTCAATTTTGATCGCGAACGCCCCGGCGAGGATCGTTTTCCGTGGAAGAAAGAGATCGTCACGACCGTTTTTTGGATCGGGGAAAATCCGACCCCCAACAATCCCGTGCCGAATCACTCGAGCAGTTGGGACACGAAATGGGCGAAAAACTACGGCGGCTACGACGATCCGAATCGCGCGCACCGGCAGGATTACATGCCGGTGAATTTCACTCCGCGGCAGAACCCGTTCTACTGCGCTCTCCCTTACAACGACAAGGCGCGCGAAGGCCATCGCCCGGAAGCGCCGCGCGTGGTGCCGTGGTTCAAGGAAGCTTACAAAGGGCCCGGCGTTTCGGTTTGCAAAGATCGCTGGGTGGAAATCCGCAAAGGCAATCGCACGGTCTACGCGCAATGGGAGGATGCGGGGCCGTTTCGCACCGATCACTGGCAGTATGTTTTTGGAAACGAACGGCCGAAGCCGAATCTGAATCACGGCGCCGGGCTCGATGTTTCGCCCGCGGTGCGTGATTATCTCGGGCTCTCCGAGACCGACGTAACTGATTGGAAATTTGTCGACTTCAGTGACGTGCCGCCAGGGCCGTGGGCGCGGGTGGGGGACAACAACACTTTCGTCATCAACGCGCGGAAGAGCGGCGAACAGATGGCGAGCGCGAAGAAGAAAAGCTCCGCCGTCTTCACTCGTTAGGTGCAGTTCCGGGCTGGTGTCTTCGCTTCGTTTTCTCGCGCTCGGCATCGCCTTGCTCCCGGCGACATCGCTGCGCGCACAGGATGCCAAATTGCTCACCGGTCGTGCGGCGATGGGTGATTGGACGAGCGATGCGCCGGGCATGCGGCGGAAGATCGATGTTGCCAGCTTGCCGCCGCCTAACAATACCCGCTCCGCCGGTAACGGACCCGATATCGTCGCTCAGCCCGACGCTGCGCAACTGCAGGTCTGGCCCGGATTCAAGATCGAGGAATACGCGTGGTTTTCGCGATCCGCGCTTTCTCCTCACCGCACCGAACGGCGACATCTTCGTCAGTGAGAGCCGGCACGATCAGCTCAATGTCGTCCGTGACGGCCAAACGCATCACCGGGGATCACCTCGACAAGCCTTTCGGCGTGGCCTTTTATCCGCCCGGGCCGCACCCGCAATATCTGTATGTTGCCAACACCGGTGACATCATCCGCTTTCCTTATCGCAACGGCGATCTGAAAGCCCGCGGCCCGGCGGAAAAGCTGAGTGCGCAGCTTTCCAGCGGCGGTTTCCTCCGCGGCGGCGGACACTGGACGCGCGCTCTCGTTTTCTCGCCGGACGGGAAGAAGATGTTCGCTCCATCGGCTCGCGCTCGAATGACAGCGACGACGCCGCGGAAGCCGATCGCGCGCGCATCTTCGAATTCAATCCCAACGGGAGCGGGCGAAAGGTTTACGCGTGGGGAATTCGTAATGCGGTCGGCATCGCCTTTCGTCCCCGCACGAACGAGCTTTGGGTGAGCACGAATGAACGCGACGACCTCGGCGACAATCTCGTGCCCGATTACATCAGTCACGTTATCCCCGGCGGCTTCTACGGCTGGCCGTGGTTTTACCTCGGCAACCATCAGGACCCGCGGCACGAGGGCGAGAAGATGGAGTGGGGCAAGAAAGCGATCGTGCCCGACGTGCTCGTGCAGTCGCATTCGGCCTCCCGCAATCTTTGCTTCTACGACGGGCAACAATTCCCTAACGAATACCGCGGCGACATCTTTGCCGCCTTTCACGGTTCGTGGAATCGCAGCCGGCGCACCGGCTACAAAATCGTGCGCGTCCCTTTCGAAAACGGAAAACCGCGCGTCGAATACGACGACTTCGTAACTGGCTTCGTTACACCGAAGGGCGATGTCTGGGGCCGGCCGGTCGGGATTATGATCGCGAAAGATGGCAGCCTCCTCTCCAGCGAAGACGCCCACGGCACGATTTGGCGCGTGAGTGCAAGTCGCTAGGCATGTGCTGGCTGGGCGCTTCGCTCTGTGAAGTGCCCGAATTGCGAGTGCTTCGCAAGAAGAGCGTCAAACTCCCGTTTCCCAGAGGGAAACATCGAAAGGCCGTGATACCTTGCCTGGTGCCCAAGCCGTCGATTAAATCGCTCACGTGCGAAGAACTTGCGCAGCATTTTGCTGCCCAAGGCGAGGCTGCTTATCGCGCGAAGCAGGTGGCCGATTGGCTTTACAAGAAACGGGTCGACTCCTTTGACGCAATGACCGATCTCCCGGCCGCCACGCGGGCGCGCTTGGCGGAGGAATTTTCGTTCGTTAAGCCAGAAGTCGTACGTGTCCTCGGCTCGAAAGATACAACGCGCAAATTTCTCTTCCGCCTCAGTGATGGCAACTTGATCGAGTCCGTCCTTATCCCAGCGTCGCCGGCGCTCTATGGGGAGACTTCCGATCGTCGGACGGCCTGCGTTTCCACACAGGTCGGCTGCGCCTACGGCTGCAAATTTTGCGCGAGCGGACTCGATGGTTTTACCCGCAATCTCACGCCGGACGAGATCGTCGATCAGCTTCTCGCGATCGAGGCGGCGAGCGCCGAGAAGATCGACAACATCGTCTTCATGGGCATGGGCGAACCGCTCGCCAACCTCACGAACCTGCTCCGCGCCATCCGCATCATCAATGCGCCCTGGGGGATCGAGATTGGCGCGCGCCACATCACGATTTCGACCAGCGGACTCGCGCCGCAGATTCGCAAGCTCGCGCAGGAGCCAACGCAATTCCGTCTCGCCATCTCGCTCCACGGCGCAACCGACGAAGTGCGCAGCCAAATCATGCCGGTGAATCGCAAGTATCCGCTCGCGGCGCTGCTCGACGCTTGCGACGAATACGTTCGGCGAAAGAAGCGGCTCATGTTCGAATACATCCTCATCGCCGGTGTGAACGACAGCGACGAACAAGCCCACGCCCTCGCGCGCCACGCGCTGCGGCTCTCGGCCAAGATCAACCTCATTCCTTACAACATCGTCGAGGGCCTGGAATGGTCGCGCCCATCACGCAATCGGCAGGAAAGCTTCCTGCGCATCTTGCGCGAACACGGCGCGGTCGCGACTTTGCGCCGGGAGAAGGGCCACGACATCGCCGCGGCTTGCGGGCAGTTGCGCTTGCAGACGAAGAAGTTGGAAGCGACCAGCCTAACGAATCTGACTTAAGGAAGTCGATAGACCTCGACGAGGGCGATGCCGGCCGAGCCGTTCTTACCTCGGACTACGGCGGTGTAGTCATCCGGTGGCAGATCTATAACCAGAGCCGCTTCGTGATTATCGGTGGGCGCGAGACCAGTAGCGGTGACGGTTGCTTTCTGGGTATCTTTCCAGTCGTCGTTGCTCGCGATCATCACGCCGTCAGCATCGAAAAGTTCGAGCGTCGGATCCTGCAGGCCAGCGGCGCCGAAGCCTAACGAGGGCCCGAGCGCACGGATCGCCACTTTCGTCGAGCCACCGCCACCCGACCCGAGAATGAAGCCGACGATGATAGCATCGTCTCCGGGTCCGACCTGGCCGCGTGAGCTGATGTTAGCGAGGGTCGAATCCGATTGCGGAGTGAGATCGTAGGCTTCGATTAGTCCTACTCCCGTGCCCCCGTCTGCGCCGCGTACGACGGCGGTGAAGTTGCCCGGCGAGAGAGGCAGAAGCAGAGCGGAGTCGTTAGGCAAGACTGGCTCGAGATTGTAGACGTCGAAGACCCCGCCCTGTCCGTCCATCCAGTTGTCATTGCTCGCAAAAAGATTGCCATTGGCGTCGTGCAGTTCCAGCAGCGGATCGGCCAGGGTGGGCAAGTTGCCGGCCGTATCCGGACCGATGGCGCGAAAGGCGATCGTGCTCCCTTGCTCTCCATTGACAATAAAACCAGCGATCAAAACCCCATCGCCGCCACTGATGTTCCCGCGGGTGGAGACATTTTGGAGGTTGGAGGGCGGCGCCGGCTGCAGCTCGAAGGCGCCGACATCGCTGCCGTCCCCGCCGGCCGCGTTGGCGATCGCAGGATCATCGTAAACTCGGTCCAGACCCCGGGCGTCAGTCGTTAGGCCAAGGCTATTGCCCTGGTCAATCGCCGGACTCCCCGGCTTGAGCGAGTAGGTCAAGGTCGCGCCGCCGTTGTCGTGCACGAGAGTTTGCAGTAACGGCTGGATTGGCTTAGTGGCGCCGCCGATTTGGTCGGAACCGATCCAGCCTGTGCTTCCGTCCGCATTTTCGATCAAATTGAATCCGTCGCTCTGGACGGACCCGAAGACATTTTGGCCTTTCGCCGGCCCGCGCTGAAGTGCGCCGTTCTCCGCGGAGCTTGTCCCGCCAAAGATAAGACTACGGGCCACCAGACTGCTCCGGATGATCGTGACCGCGCCCGGATCGTGGCTCGTGAAAAGCGCTCCGCCGGAAGCTGCGCCGCCATCTTGATCGCTCATTAAACCGCCGAAGCCGGCGGCGCCCGCCTGAGCCAGGTTATCAGCAAGAGTGACGCTCACCAGGCTGAGACTGCTCACATTGGCGATCGCGCCGCCTTGCGTCGCGCCGCCTTTGCCATTCGATTCGTTAGGCGAGGCGACGCCTCCCCTGGCGCCCAAGGCGTCGTTTTCGGCAAAAGTTGAATCCGTCACCACTGCCGTCCCGGCATTAAAAATCGCCCCGCCCGCTGCGAGCCCCGCGGCGCCTCCCGGTCCCGCCGAGCTGGAGCCACCCAATCCACCGGATGCCGTATTCCCTTGCAAAGAGCAGCGCGTCACGATGAGAGACCCGCTGTTATAAATCGCGCCGCCTTCGCCGTTCGCGCCGGCTTCACCCCGAGCACCATCCCGCCCATCATCGCCTTCGACGCTGTTCCCTTCGAGACGGCAATCACTCACCGTGAGAGTGGCCGCGTTCAGGATCGCGCCGCCTTGAGCGTCGTGCGGCGGAGCGACGAGGTTTCTGGTTGGCCGACCGACCAGCCCTCCGGAAAGATCGAGATGAGAAAAGGCCACCGGGCCGTGGCTGATTTTGAAAAGACGAAAGAATGCAGCGGAGTTATCTGCACGCTGGATGGATTGCGTCCCGGCAGCAGGCCCTTGCAAGGTAAGGTTGTGATCAATCCCGATCTGGCCCTGGGTCAGGACGATGGGTTGATCGACCGCAAAAGTAATGATGTCGTCAGCGGCAGAGGCGGCGACCGCCTGTCGCAGCGTCGTTCTGTCGGGGACCGGCATATCGCCGGGATTATCGACTACGATCGTGCTGCCGAAGGCAATCAGGGGAAGGAACGCAGTGGCAATGGAGAGAATAAGTGAAGGGCGCATAAGTAACTCCTGACGGATCGTATTCGTAACTAACAAGCAAGACAGTCCTTGATGTCTGCAGGAAATTGCGCAGCAAGTTACGGGCTCGTTTGCAGACCGCTTTGCTCGTTAGTCAACGCGGCCAAGGCTGCTTGCACTCCTGCGATCGCCATCCCGCCCTCGCCAACGGCGGCGGCACAGCGTTTGATCGAGCCGGAACGGACGTCGCCGGCGGCGAAGATTCCCGGCACGCTCGTTTCGAGTGGAGTGGGCGCGCGTTCACAATTTGCCCAGCCTGCTGTATCGCCGACGGCTGCTCCCGTTTTGATGAAACCTTTGTCGTCGCGCGCGATCTCCGCCGGCAGCCAGTGCGTGCAGGGTTTGGCGCCGATCATGGAAAAGACGGCGGGCGTCTCGATGGTGTGCTGCTCGCCGGTTTCGACATTCTCCAGCTCGATCGATTCGAGCATTTTGTTTCCGGTCATTTTGCGAATCTCGGTGCGGTAGAGAATCTCGATGTTGCGGCAGGCGACGACGCGGCGGGCGAGGTAGTCCGACATGCTCCTTCTGAGATCGTCTCCCCTAACGAGGAGGCAGACCTTCTCCGCGCCCTCGGAGAGAAACATGGCGGCTTGCCCCGCGGAATTTCCAGCGCCCGCGACGACAACAGTGGACCCGCGGCAGAGTTGCCCTTCGAATGCCGTCGCGGCGTAGTAAACGCCGAAGCCTTCGTATTCTTCGCGGCCCTCAGCTTCGAGTCGGCGGTAATCGGCGCCGGTGGAGATGAGGACGCACTTCGAGCGAAGCGTCGCGGGGCAACCTTCCACCTGCAGACTCGCGCGATATTTATCGCCGTCATGAAAGCGGAGGGTGAGCGCTTGTGCCGGGGTCGAGAATTTTGCGCCGAAACGATAGGCCTGCAGTTGCGCGCGATAAGTCAGGTCGCCGCCGCTGATCCCGGTGGGAAAGCCGAAAAAGTTTTCGATCAAGGAAGACGAACCCGCCTGACCACCGGGCGCATAACTTTCCAGGACGACCGTTTTCAATCCTTCGGACGCCGCATAAACCGCCGCGGCCAATCCTGCCGGTCCGGCGCCCACGATCGTGAGGTCGGTAAAAATTTCGTCTTCCGGTCCCTGGGCGAGGGGACGTAGCAGTCCGGCGACCTGCGCGACTTCGCGTAACGAAGGTCGCCGCAGAGGCGCGCCAGTTGCGGTGATGAGCGCGGGCAAATGGCGATTCGTTAGGCTATGGCGCTGAACGAGCGCTTTGCCGGTGTCGCTTTCGACTTCGATGAGCCGATGGGGGATATGATTCTTGGTGAGAAAGTCGTGCAACTCGCGGCCTTCCCGCGAACCACCCTGCGCGATCACGCGCAGGCCGGCGAACTCACGATCGCGCTGCAGCCGTTGCCGCCGCATGATGAATGCATTCACGAGCGTCTCCCCCACGCCGGGCAGCTCGGCGAGCGCGCGTCGCAACTCCGCCGCAGGCACCTGAAGCAGTTCGGCTTCCTCCGATTTCACCCGCGCACTTGCCAGAGCCGAAGTTCCCTGGAGCATTGCGACGTCGCCGATGAACTCGCGCTCGCCCGGCGTCGCCAGAACTTGCTCAGTATCTTCGCGCGCCTCGAAGACTTCCAGTTCACCCCGCAGAACCACAGTTAAAGGAAGATCGCGCTGGCCGGCGCGGAAGAGCATCTCGCCGCGCCGCACCCTGCGGCGTTTGCCTAACGGCTCAAGGAGCGCGAGCTGATGGTCGTCGATTTTCCGATGCGCGACGCTTTCCGTGTCGCGATAAAATTGCTCGTCGTCCTCGGATTCAATCATCTTGCGGGAAGCTTAATTGCGAAGAGGTCGGGCGGTCAAAACTGCCCAAAAATTTTTGCACAGCCTACCAAGCTGGCCTAAGTACGTCGGATGGCCGAGCACGACTCAGACCGGGCTTGGGATGAATACGAGTGGGAGCGCTTTCTCCAGCAGCAGGATCAGCGCACGGAGAAATACATGGAGCTGCTCGAGAAATACATCGACGATCCGCAACGCGATGAAATCGTCGCCCGCGAAATGGGCTGGAGCAATACGAGGGATGATTTCGAGAGCGAATGGAATGAGCCGGAGGATTTCGGCGAAGAAGAGCAGGCCGCGGATGATTTGATCAACGAGGGCGCGGAGAGCTTTGAGCAACACGTTCTCTACCGCGCTTCCTTTAACCTCACGATCTGGATCGATCGCCTTTTCGAATCGAATAACGCGCTGCAGAATGAGCCGGCGGCGGTCAAACTGGCCACGCACGCAGCCCTCGCGGCGGCGAAGCTGGCCGCGGCCTTGAGCGACGACGAAGGCGAGGAGCTCGGCATGACGATCGCCTATTTGAAGCGCTCGCTGAAAGCGATCACGGTCGCGATGGACGCTTCCGCGCAACTCGCGCAAGAGAAAGCGATCGACCGCCCGCAGCACGCCGCGCTGCAACGGCGGCTCTTCCAGGTGCGCGACGGAATCATTCTCCTGATGGGAGAATTCCGCGGCGAATGGCTGCGTCGTTACGGCAGCCTCTAGCCGTTGAATGAAGCGGGCGCCTTTCCCGTCAAAGTATGAATACGGAAACGGCTGAGGCGCAGGCCGATGTCCCGGAGCTGGACCTGGTGCGGGAAGCACAGGCCGGCGACACCGCGGCCTTCGACACACTCGTGAGTCGCTACCGAACACGGATTTTTGGGATGATTTACAACATGGTGCACAACGAGCAGGACGCCTGGGATCTTGCTCAGGACAGCTTCGTCAAAGCGTGGAAATCGATCGCGCGCTTCCGCGGACAGTCCTCGTTTTACACCTGGCTCTACCGCATTGTCATGAACGTGACGATCGATTCGTTGCGCAAAAAACAGGTTCGCGGCGGCGGGGCGGAATTCGACGACGCGATTGAATTGAAGGAAATCGATCCTGCTTCGCGCACCGGCCCGCATTCCGAGGCCCTGCCGCACGAGAAGATGGAGCACAAGGAAATCCGCGCGCGGATCGATGCCGCGATCGAGCAGCTTTCACCGGAACATCGCGCGGTCATTTTGATGAAGGAAATCGAGGGCATGCAATACCACGAGATCGCGGAGTCGTTAGACTGTTCCATCGGCACGGTGATGTCGCGCTTGTTTTATGCTCGCAAGAAATTGCAGAATCTGTTGCGGGATGTTTATGAAAACGTTTGAGGAAAAGTGGACCGCCTGGGTCGATGAAGAGCTGAGCGAGTCGGAGCGGGCGGCGTTCGAAGCGTCGCTCGACGATCCGCAGGCCGCCCACGCGGAGAAGAACGAAGCCCGCAAACTGGGCGCGTTCCTGAGAGAACGATTGCCGTCGCGGGCGATGGGGAACGAGGAGTTTTTCCATTATCAATTGCGCGAGCGGATTGCCCGCGAGACAGCCGATCCGAGCGGGCGCACGACGCCGCGACTGCGTGAGACCTGGTGGTCGATTCGCCGGCTCTTTTGGTTAGGCGCGACTTCTCTGGCGGCGTTCGCGATTTGCACCTTCTTCGTCATGCGCGAAAAGCCTGTGCCGGAACAGTCGCAGTATCTCACCCAAATCCTCAATGCCCGCGTCGATCCGAGTGTGGGACCGAACGCGACCGTTTCCATTTTTCAGACGAAACAGGACAAGGTGACCGTCCTTTGGGTCGATGGCTTGAAGTCGTTGCCGAGCGAATACGCCGCCAAGTAACCGATGGGTCGCAACTTTTTCGCCGCCGTCCTCGGAATCGCGCTTCTTCTGAGCGCGAACCAATCGGCGAGCGCGACCGAAAAAGTTTGGAGCGGCTTGGTCGTGGCCACCAACGGGCGCAAAACCCAGCCACCGCCGGAGATACGCCGTTTCGTAGGCACCTTGAAACGGACCTTCGGCTACAACAAATTCGAGCTCATCGGCCAGTCGCGCAAAGCTCTGCACACCGGCGAGGAAAACTGGATGGCGTCGAGCAAACACTTCTCGCTCCATGTCGATGCGCGCGGCGCAGTCCGCGATGGCTACCGTCTCAAGCTCGTTCTCTTTCAGGACCACTCGGTACTGCTCGAGACCGATGCCACCCTAACGAAAAGCAGCCCGCTCGTGATCAAAGGCCCGCAGATTGGCGCCGGCCAATTGCTCCTCCTTCTCGTGGTGCAGTAGCCTAACGACTGGAGAGACGGGCTTTTTCCCGTCCCTCTTGTTCATGCGCCTCCGGCTCGCCTTCGACCATCCGGTAACTGTGATCCAAAGAGACGTCGGAAAACCGCTGCAAGCCCGATCCCGGCCAGACAATTTCCACCTGCTTGATCCCGGTGGCGTCGCCCAATCCGATTTCCTGCGCGAGCGTCGATCCGCCGTAGCTCCCGCCGGTTGAAACGACGGTGTGCAGTGTGCGCGGTCCGCGTGGCGTCTCAACTTCCACCGCGATGCGGGCGCCGAGCGCGCTCCGATTCGTCTTCGTCCCGACGAGGTCCAGAGCCAGCCAACGGTTCTTGTTGCCCGGGTTGATAAAAAGTGCGCGCGGAAAAATGTCGCCGGGAAATTCTCCGCCAAGGACCTGCAGAATATCTTCGTCGCCGTCGCCATCGATATCCCCAACCGCGACCGCGCTCCCCTTTTGCAGATGCGCAATGCCCGCGGTTCCGGAAACGTCTTTGAACTTTGTGCCACCTAAATTGCGCAAAAGCCGCTTGGGAAGGAGCGCACGGTAATCGGAAGCTCCGGTCGACAAATAAAGATCCGGCCAGCCATCGTTATCGAAATCGCCGGCGACGCAGCCAGAGGCGTAGTAAACGTGATCGAGTTGCGCCTTGGCGGTGACATCCCGCAGAGGAAACGCGCCGGTTTCACCCGGCTGAAGATTCCCGCTCTCATAGCGGTAAAGCCGTGGCAGCTCGGCCGTATGCGGTTGGCCTAACAAATCCGACGCAATCTGGCCGGCAGCGTAATAGGAGGCGATTTTCGAGTAGCCGGGAACGAACAAATCGAGCCAACCATCCTGATCGTAATCGATAAAGGTCACCGCGAAGCTGTGCTCCGGCTCGAGCTTCTGCGGAGCGGCAAAAACCCGCCGCCCTTCCTCCTTCTTGCTCGGACGATTCGCGAAGAGCAGGCACGGCCCGTAGCCCTGCGCGATTGCAAGCTCCGGGAAACCGTCGTGATCGAGATCGCCCCAGGCCGCGCCTTTGACGTAGCCGGTCAGCTTTAACCCGGTAGCCGCAGCGACCTCGGTAAATCGTCCGTTGCCGTCGTTGTGGAAGAGCTTGCACGACCTGGGCAGGCGGCTGTTGAGATTCTGATAAAGCGGAATGTCGAAACCGGGAACCGTGCTCGATTCGATCCCGACGAAAAGATCGAGCCGCCCGTCGTTGTCGTAATCGCCCCAGGCGCCGCATTGTGTTGGCGCGAGAAAGTAGAGGCCCGCCGCTTCGGTCACATCTTCGAAAGTGCCGTCGCCGCGATTGTGCAGGAGTGAGGGCGGCTGATCGCCTAGATCGCCGAGCAAACCGGCGCCGCGAAGCACGAGCACGTCGAGATGTCCGTCGTTGTCGTAATCGGCCTGGAGTAGATTCATTCCGCCCGTCAGGCCGGCGAGGCCGGCGGCTTCGGTGCGGTCTTCGAAAGTGCTGTCACCCTTGTTTTGGAAATAGCGCAGCTGATCGCGTTTCGGATCAAGCCCGGAAGAGCTGATGAGCAGATCCGGAAAACCGTCGCCATTGAAATCATCCATGACGCAACCGCCGGCGAGGGCAGGCGGCCCGAGGTCGAGTGAAGGAGCGACGTTTTTGAAGTGGGGGATCGAGCCGCTGGGTGAAAGTTTTTCCGGCGGAATCAGCCAACGCGTGGGCACTTTATCGGGGTGCTCGCCGACCGTCATGTAAGCGAGATTGAGAAGCCAACGGGAAGTCATGTCGCCGGGGTTGCGCTCGAGCAGTTCGAGATATTCGCGGATCGCCGCGCGCGAACCTTCCTGGTCCATATGCACGCCGCTGCCCCTGATGGGGAGGAGGCAGGATTGCGGGCCGTACATCGAGCAGCAGTTCGCTTGCTCGCCGAGGCGCAGATAAGAGACCGCCAGATAGCTGCGGATGACCGGGAGAAAATTCGCGTCGAATTCCTCCGGATGCTTTAGCGCCGCGTCCTTCGCTTTCTGAAAATCCTCCGCGGCGGCGCGACTGTCGCCGGCGAGGAGATGCTCGTAGGCCCTCTGCGCTTCAATGATCGTGCTGGTCCGGAGGTCCACGGCTTTGTGCACGTGGCGCATGTAACGCGCGAGGTTCGGATCGGGGCGCTGCGCAATGACGCGGTGGTCGTAATCCTTCCCGAGCTGGGTGAGACGCTCGGCCATCCGACGGTTACTTGCCGGCTGCTCCGCGGCGCACAAACTTGCCGTCAGCAAAGCAGCGGCGACGCCTAAGCCTAACGAGAAGCGCACGCTACGGCTGCACCTCGAAATTGAACATCATCGCGTGATCTTCGTGCTCCAGATTATGGCAATGTGAAACGTAATCGCCGAGATAGTCGGTGAACGTTCCCATCACCCGCACCGTCCCATGCGCGGGCACGAGGAAGGTGTCCTTTAATCCGTCGTCACCGGGCGCGGGCGGGACGCCGTTGATGTCGAGGATGTGCCATTCAATGTCGTGGATGTGCATGGGATGGCGCAGGCCGGAGTTATTTTGGAACGTCCAGATTTCCGTGGCGTTCAAATGCGGCGCCGCATCGATCCGCGCCGGATCGTAAAGCTGGCCGTTGATTGTCCAGACGCTGCGCCCGTCGATCGTCCCGGGCTCGAGGGTGAACGTGCGCTCCACCGGATCGCCGCCGCCGGGAATCACCCGTTGCTTCTTCAGCTCCGGACGTAGGATCGCCGGCACTGTGCTGTTGTCGGGTTCATCCCGCACCACGTCGAAGCGCATGATGTCGGTGATCCTCGGCGCTGTCGTGTCCTGATTCTTCAAGATTAACGATGTCCCGAGCGGGTAATTCGCGAAATCGATCACGACCTCGACGCGTTCGGCGGGCGAAACGGTGATCGCGGAGCGCGAGACCGGCGCGGCGAGAAGACCGCCGTCAGAGGCGATCTGAACGAGATCATCGCCGCTGCTCAGCGCAAGCGTGTAGATCCGCGCGTTCGACGAATTCAAAATCCGGAAGCGATATTTCCGCCGCGCGACCTCGAAGTAAGGTTGGATTGCGCCATTGACGAGGAGGGTGTCGCCGAAGACCCCGCTGATGATCGTGTTATCGTCCAACGGATAATTCAGCGAGCCGTCGGAGTTGAACAAACGATCCTGGATCGTTAGGGGAATGTCGTAATCTCCGCTCGGCAATCCCAACAGGTCATCCGCCGGATCGTGGATGAGATAAAATCCACTAAGCCCCATGTAATTATGACGGCCCGTCACGTCGATGGCGTGATCATGATACCAGAGCGTGGCCGCCGCCTGGTTGTTTGCATAGGTGTAGGTCTTGTTCGCCCCCGGGCCGATCAAATCATACGGCAACCCGTCCGAGTCTGACGAAGTGTGGCCGCCATGCAGATGCACCGACATGCTTTCCTGCAAGTGGTTCACCTGCCGCACGACGACGGTGCGGCCGCGTTGGGCCATGATCGTGGGCCCGGGATAGAATCCGTTGTAGCCCCAGATGGTGGTGAGTTCGCCGCTCGACAGAATCTGTTTCTGACCGACCTCCATCGTGATGTCGTAGTAATCCGTTGTCGCATCCGATGAAGTTGGGGCGAGCACCGGCAAGATCGGCAACGGCACTTGAAAAAGGGTTCCCTCCCGCACCGGCGGACCGATCAAGCGCGGCGCGGCGCTGACCGGGCTGAAGAGCAAAACGAAAGTGGCCGTCGAGGCGGCGAGAACAGCGGCAGTGTGCTTCATCGGGGCCCATGGTATCGCATTGCGGAGCACGCGCCAATCCCACGATTCAGGAATGGGTTTCGTGCCTAACGAGGAGCGCGATTGCAGAGGCCCTTGCGCAGCGTTAAATGCCTCATGCGTTATTTAGCGGCGGCGGCTCTTTCTCTTTTCCTCCTTTCTCACGTGCAGGCCGAAAACAAATTCAGCTTCGAGAGCACACCGGGAAAGTTGCCGAAGGATGTCGTGCCTAACGAATACGCCATCCGGATCGTGCCCGATCTCGACGCACTCACCTTTATCGGCTCGGAGACGGTGCAGATCGAGGTGAAAAAGCCGGTCACGAAGATCGTGCTCAACGCGCTCGAGATGGAAATCACAGCTGCGACCATGGACAAACAGCCGCTCCCGAAAAGCGCGATCAAACTCGACCCGGTCGAGCAGACGTTGACACTGAACTTGTCCAACGAGTTGTCGACGGGTCAACATACGCTCGCGCTCAAGTTCAACGGCAAGATCAACGCCCAGGGGCAGGGGCTGTTTTACGCCCGCTACGAGGAGAAAGGGACGAAGGCGAAGAAGATCATGCTTGGAACGCAATTCGAGGCGACCGATGCGCGGCGCATGTTCCCGTCCTGGGACGAGCCGAGTTTTCGCGCGCGTTTTCAACTGACGGCGGTCGTGCCTGACGACTTCATGGCGGTTTCGAACATGCCAATCGAAGAGGAGAAGAAGGTCGACAACGGGAAGGAGGTGCGTTTCGCCCAGACGCCAAAAATGTCGAGCTATCTCGTGGTTCTCTGCGCCGGCGACCTCGAAGCGATCGAGAGCGAGCAGGATGGCGTGAAGTTGCGCGTCATCACTACGAAAGGGAAAGCCGAAAACGGCCGCTACGCACTCGAGAGCGAGGCGAAGATTCTTCATTACTACAACGAATATTTCGGCATCCCGTTTCCGCTTCCGAAGCTCGACCTGATCGCGATCCCAGGCGGATTCGGCGGCGCAATGGAGAACTGGGGCGGGATCACTTTTTTTGAAAGCGTGCTCCTTTTCGATCCGAAAAGTTCCTCGACCAGCACGAAGCAGGACGTCTTCGCCGTGATCGCTCACGAGATGGCGCATCAATGGTTCGGCGATCTCGTGACGATGGCGTGGTGGGATAATATCTGGCTCAACGAGGGCTTCGCTTCGTGGATGGGAACAAAATGCACCGATCATTTCAACCCGGAATGGAACGAGTGGCTTCGCCGCACGACTTCGCGCAACCCGAGCGCGCGGGTCGGTTTCCCAAAAGGTGTCGCGATGGAATCCGATGCGCGCTCGACCACCCATCCGGTGCAGCAGCCGGTCAAGACCGAGGCGGAAGCGGGGAGCGCCTTCGACGAAATCACTTACCGCAAAGGCATGTCGATCATCCGCATGATCGAGAGCTTTCTCGGGTCGGACGTTTTTCGCGATGGCATCCGCAAATACATCGCGACGCACAAGTATTCGAACACGACCACCGCCGATCTTTGGGCCGCGCTCACTGACGTTTCGGGCAAGCCGGTGAACGAAATCGCACCTGGCTGGACGGAACAGCCGGGCTTCCCGGTCGTGAAAGTGAGCCGGCAGGCGAGCACGATTCAGCTCGCCCAGGAACGCTTCACTGTGCACTTCGAGAATCCGCCCGCGCTTTCCTGGCAAATTCCGCTCACCTACGAAGTCCAGGGACACCCTGATACGAACAGCTTCCTTCTTCGCGAGAAGACGGCAGCGTTGCCCAACGAAGTTCCTAACGATCAGGCGGTGAAGTTGAACGTGAACGATGCCGGCTACTATCGCGTCGAGTACGATGACCCTTCCTGGAACTTGCTCGTGAAACAAATCCCGGCTCTCTCGGAGGCGGATCGGGTGAATTTGCTCAGCGATGCCTGGGCGATGGTGGAGGCGAATCGCAAACCGCTTTCGCATTATCTCAGCCTTCTCGACAAGGTGACGCAGAAGGATCAGCTCGCGGTTTACGACCAGATCATCGACACGTTTAGTGATCTCAACCGTCTGCTCGCGAACGATCCGGAGCGGCCGGGATTTCAAAAATATGCGCGTGGCATCCTGCGACCAGCTTTTGATCGCGTCGGTTGGGAAGCCAAGCGCAACGAATCTTTGCCGACCACGTTCTTGCGCGCCTCGCTCATCCGCGGCCTCGGCGTGTTGGACGACAAGGACGTGGTCGCAGGCTGCCGCCAGCGGTTCGACACGTTTCTCAAAGATTCGCCGTCCCTTTCGCCGGAGTTGCGGCCGATCATTTTTGACGTCGTTGGGCGCTACGCGGATGCGAAGACTTGGGAAGAGCTTCATCGGCTCGGCCTGAAAACGACGAGCACGGAAGAGAAACAAAACTACTACACCGCGCTTGCCGGCGCGATCGACGCGAAGCTCGTGCCGCGCACTCTCGCGCTCGCGCTCACGGATGAATTACCGGTGAGTCGCGCGACTTCGTTGCTGCCTTATGCGGCGCGTTACGGTGAGCAGCCGGCCAGCGTCTGGGCTTTCGCGAAGACGCACATGAAAGCGCTCCTCGCGAAACAGGATGCGCTCGGGATCAACAGCTTTGCGCCCGGCCTTTTCAACTTCTATTCCGACTCGAAAGGCGCGGAAACTCTCGAGGCCTATGCGAAGTCGGAACTTCCCAAAGCCGCCGATAAAGCGGTTGCGAAAGCGGTCGACGAAATCGGCTTTCGCGCCGAGCTGAAACACCGCTTGGGGCCGCAGTTGAAGGCGTGGATCGAGCCGCACGCGCTGTAGACGCCTTCCTCTGGGAGGCGCGGTGTTCGCGATCATTTTCCACCCACCGTACGCTTCGCAGAGCGAAGCTTCTACAGCACCGGGTCTTTCTCCGGCAGCTTCACGTCGTCTGCAGGGACGACCTGCACCTCGGCTTCGGCTTCCGCTGCCAAATAGCGGGCCTGTTTCCATCCAAACCCCGCCTGACTTAGAAGGAAGAAAGCCATGATCCCGATCCAGAGCGAGCGCTCGACAAGCGCCCACAATAGAAGCGCGCCGCCGCCGACAAAGCCGACCCCAGCTGCGATGAACAAGCTCCGGATTTGGCCTAACGGAAACCAAAGCAAAGCGCGCAAAATCTGCCCGCCATCGAGCGGGTAAATCGGCAGGAGATTAAAGAGGAGCAGTCCGAAATTGATCCGCCAAAGCCAAAGGATGAGGAGGTAGGCATTGATATTCGTCGCCCTCCACCCAGCGCGCACGGCAGCGTACTCGAGGAAGGTGAGGACGGGCAGAAGCGCGACGTTCACGAGCGGACCGGCCGCGATACTCCAGAGCATCGCTCCGGCGCGGGGTGGCGGCCTAACGAATGCGATGCCGCCCAACGGCCAGAGCACAATCCGATCGGCAACGCCGCCGACCTGTCGGCAAGCGAGGGCGTGCCCAAACTCGTGCATCGTGACGAGGACGAACAGACCGAGGTAGAGCGCCGCTGCCCAATAGGGCGACGAGAAGACCGAGCGCCACATTTCCACTTCGTAAATCGCAACCAGGAACCACGACCAGTGCAAAAAAACTTCGATCCCGGCCGCGCGAAAGAGTCGAATGGAACCTCCTTGTCTCGGCATGTGGAAAGATAGCGCGGAGCGGGGCCGGCTGCATCAGGCGATCAGGCGATTGATCGTTGCCGCGGCGTGAGCAGCGCCGAAACCGTTGTCGATGTTCACCACGGTGACGCCGCTGCCGCAGCTGTTGAGCATGCCTAACAATGCCGCGAGGCCCCCGAAGCTCGCCCCGTAGCCGGTGCTGGTGGGAACGGCGATGACTGGTTTATCGACGAGGCCGGCGATGACGCTCGGGAGCGCTCCTTCCATTCCCGCGACCACGATCACGACCGCGCACTCCCGCAGCCGGTCGTTTTCCACGAGTAAGCGATGGAGACCAGCAACACCGGCGTCGTAAATTCGCACGACCGGATTGCCGAAAATCTCCAGTGTCACCGCAGCTTCTTCCGCCACCGGGAGGTCGGAAGTGCCTGCGGCGACGACCGCAACCGAACGCTCCCGCTTCGGGAGCGGCGTGCGTTCGATCGTTAAGCAGCGCGCGCGTGCGTGAAAGACCGCAGCCGGGAATTGCGCCTGCACGGCGTCGAATTGTTCACGCGTCACGCGCGTCGCGAGCAAGACCGGCTCGTGCTCCAACACCACTGAGGCGATCTGCGCGACTTCCGCCGGCGTTTTTCCCTGCGCGAAAATCACTTCCGGAAAACCGGTCCGTCGCCGCCGG
>DASXPA010000194.1:0-9595 GCA_036493915.1 Chthoniobacterales bacterium
ATCCCAGGGGACCTACAAGGCAAGACATCTCATCGGTGACAGTAAACCGTGTCATCCCGAGCGAAGCAATGGACTTCACAAGCCGCGCCGAGACAATCGCGAGGTTCTTCAATTGCTCAGAATGACAATGGTATTCGGAGAAGACTTTCAGTGTCGAGTGAAGTGATAGGATAGGACACGCCGACGGTCGCAAGCCGCGTGGCAGATTATCGCGATTGCTTCGCGAGAACCGCATTGATGTCTTTTCGCAGATCCTCCGCCACAGGGTTACGAATCTGGAGGCGTTGCCCGTTAAGAAATACGACCGGCGTGCGATCAATCCCAAGAGATACAGCCCGTGCGTGATCAGCAGCAATTCGTCGTGCCACCTCTTTGCCGTCCATATCCTTGTCGAAGCGGGCAATATTCAATCTGAGGCGCGCCGCAAAGCGATCAAAGACTCCCTGGATATCGCCTCCGTGAACCCATTGTGACCGTGAGAGGTATAACATGTCGTGCATTTCCCAAAATTGGCCCTGTAAGCCGGCTGCTTCAGCGGCACGAGCCGCCGACAACGCGGCGGAATGCTGTGGGAGGGGACATTCCCGGAAGGTGACGGAGAGACGGTGCCCGAACTCCGTCTCGAGATTGCGCAGGGCCGGCCAGAGAACGAAACAAGGCAGGCATTCAAAGTCGCCAAACTCCTCAAGCGCTGCCGGCGCGGCATGCGAGCCGCGAACATGGGCGGGTTCGGCTCCGGGGTTTCCGGTCGTGGCAGAGGACCCTGTCATTACGTGGTTCTGCGTCCGATAAAAGACTGTTCCGGATCCTAACGCTAGCAGCAGCACACCTACAATGATGGCGAAAGGTAAGAAGCGTTTCATGGCCGCGCCAACTCAAGCTCCGGCGGCTCACCAAGCTGTCATCGAAAGATATGGGGCGCAATCCGCCCGTCATCGGCGGCAGCTTGCGATCTTCGGGAACTGTGGCTGCCTGATTGAGGACGATACCGGTGATTAACTCCAACTTTGGTTGCGCCTCACTCCGTGCTTCGACTTCACCGCCGCAAAGGACTTGGAATGTCTTGCGGCCCGCGACAACTCCCTAGCCGCACCGCCGGAGCATCCGAAAAGCGCCGAGAAAAGGATTGACCCCGGCGTCCGTTTCCCTTCACATGGTTTCTGCCGAAACTCCCGAGTCTAGACAAAGCCGAGTTGCGAAAACCACGACAAGCCGACCAACGAGCACGTCACCGCCGATCGCTCGAATCGTCGTCATGACCGCTGCTGCAGGTAAAATCCGGCGAGGAAGTTTTGCTTTGCCATGAATATTACATTCCTGTCAGACTCGGCTTTTACGAGAGTCCATTCAACCCACGTTCTGGCGTCGTATCACTTCAAACTCGAACAACCACAGATCGCATCTATGAAAAAAACATCACTTCCATCCGCTCCGCGTTGCGGCCGGATTACCGTCATCACCGCGGCGATTTGCATCGGCATGGTCGGCGCGTCCTTGCAAGCTCGTCCCGTTCCGCAGAATCTGGCCAACGGCCTCGAAACGCTGGTCGAAAGCAACCTCGCCACGAAGGGGCAAATCAAAAAGGGTGGTCTTTATGACGGCTACACGACCCAACAGGCCGCCGACTACGCCGCGGGTGCGATTCAGGACCCGACGACGAAGCGCTTTCTCGTCGACATTTTTCCGAGCAGCACAAACATGAGAGCGGAACAACTCGCTCCTATGCTGAGCGCCCGATTCGCCTCTTTTACCCTCACCGCGCTGGATAAAAATTACCATGGCGTCGGCGTAGTCGAAGGCTTCATCTCGCTCGACGACGTCCCCGCACTCGCCAATATGCAGGAAGTGCGTTCCGTGAACCTTGGGCTCAAGCCTGAAGTCAACAGGTCCTTTGGAGGGAACCCTCGCGGGAACGGCGGCAGCATCCCACCTGGCACAACGATACCTCTGCTTGGCACCACTTTTGACCAGGGCGTTTATCAACATCGCGTCGATCAAATCAATCGGTTTTACAACCCGAAAGCTCCGGTGGATTACGAAGGCTCGGGGATGAGCATCGGGTTCATCTCCGACAGCTTCGGCAACGGCGCCACCGACGTGGCCAATTTCGACCTCCCCGGCGCCGGCAACAATCCAGTCAACACGCAGCCGGTCGTCATCCTGCAGGATGTCAGTGCGAGTAACGAAGGCCGGGGCATGACGCAGATCGGTTACAAGATGGCCCCGAAAGCGCGGCTCGCTTTTGCCACTGGAGCGACCGGCGAAGTCGGCTTCGCGAACAACATCCGCGCACTCGCAGGCCTTCCTGGTTTTGAATATCCTCCCGGCGTTCAGCAAGGCTTCAGGGCCAACGTGATCTGCGACGATCTCGGCTACGGCGACGAACCTTTCTTCCAGGACGGCATCATCGCGTCCGGTGTGAACGACGTTTTTGCCGCGGGGGTGAGCTACTTCTCCTCGTCAGGTAACGACATCGGCACCTACGATTACGACTCCGATTTTCGCTTTGTCCCGAACACTCCGGACGCGCTCAACGGCACCAACATCAATCTCACGGGAGTGCCGACGAACCTTTATCAGGGCGGTTTCCACAATTTCAATCCCAACCCGGGCCAACAGGATATCGCTCAGACGGTGAACGTTCCCAATTCGCCACCCGCGACGAACTTCCAGTGGGACGATCCCTACAATCAAGCCCCGGCCTTTGATCCCGATCCGATCTACACGGATCACGGCAACTACACCAACATGCCGATCACTTTTACGACGCCCTCGCTCACCGCGGGCCAGAGATACGTCATCACAGTGACCGCCGATCAAGGCAGCTCCTTCGACGCGATCGTGACCCTCAAAGACCCGAACGGAAATACCATCGTCAACATGCAGGACACCGGCACCGATGAAACCATCAGCTTCATCGCCCCGCTGACCGGTCCTTATATGATCATCGTCACCAACTTTGGTGGCACGATGGGACCGTTCACCGTCAACGTTTACAACGGCCTGCCGGCTCCCGAGATCACGACCGACTTCAACCTTCTCGTCTTCGACCTGGAGGGGAACTACCTCGCCTCGAGCTCGCTCACGACCGATAACTATTCGACCAACGTTCCGCTGGAATTTGGTTCCACGCCGCCGGCGAGTGGTGAGCACCAGGTGCAGTACGTCATCGCCCGCTCCATTGTGCCCACCGCGCCTCAGCCCGCCGGCCATCTCCGCTGGATCATTCGCGGCAACGGCGCTTCTGGCATCGGCCCGGCGGAATACCTTACCGTCAACACGCCGAACACCAAAGGCCACGCCATGGCTGAGGGTTGCAACGGCACGGCGGCCTACAGCGTCTTCCGTCCAAGTGTTCCGGAGTATTACACCTCGCCTGGACCCGCGACGGTTTACTTCGACGCCGATGGCAATCGCCTGCCGACCCCCGACATCCGGCTCCAACCGGGAGTCGCGGCGGCCGACGGAGCTAATACCTCCTTCTTTGGCGGTGACAGCTCGAGTGATCTCGATACGAGGCCTAACTTCTCCGGCACCAGCGCGGCCGCTCCACACGCCGCTGCAATCGCGGCCCTGGTCCTCGAGGCCCATGGCGGTCCCGGCAGCGTCTCACCTGCGCAGATGATGAACCTGCTGCACTCGACCGCCTTCCAGCACGACCTCGATCCCAACTTCGCCTCCGGCCAGGCACGCGCCTCAAACGGTGGCAAAGTCCGCTTCACCGCCAATACCGACCTCGGTCTCAATCCGAGCTCGGGCATCAACAACGTGAACCACCTCTCCATTTCCTATACGGGGCCTGGTTCGCTCACGAGCATTGTATTCAATCCTCAAGGCGATGCCGCGCATGGCGGGGACACCACTGGCGGCAACAACGGCCTTGACCTGACCAACACCTACTTCAGCAACGTCTATCCGGGTCTCATCTTCGCGCCCAATACCAAGGCGTTCACCGTGGGCGATCTCTCGGACGTCACTTCTGGAAACGTTACAGCCACCTTCAGCAATCAAGCCCCGGCGCCTTCGGCCAGCGGCCAGTTCTGGACGATGACCCTGACGTTCCCGAGCGGCGCCCTCTCTGGCGGTCAAGCTCTCCGCTTTACCGTGGGGCGCGGTATCCAGCACAGCTCCACGGTCACCAATGGCATCGGCCCGACCGGCGGCACCACGTCCACTTCATTCACACAGGCCGACCTTTTCGGGAACACAGTGCTTCTGCCGGATGGCTCGGTCGCTCCTAGCGGAATGACATTCAGTGGCACCACCTCTGATGGCGGCACCTTCAGCGGCACCATTAACAACCGGATTGGTTCCGGTTTTTCTGTCACAGACGGCTTCGGCTTCCTCAATGCTCAGGCGGCAGCCGCGGCTCCGCTTCCCTAAACGCCGGATCACATGAATCAGCGAGACGGCAGGCCAGCGGTGGCCTGCCGTTTTTGCTTCTTGGAGAACGCTGCTGTTCTCGTGCTTGACGCCGGCCCCTCCGGGTTGACGCTTCGGCTGGTCGCGTCCATATTCGCGCTCCTCAAATTTGGGCGATCGCGCCGGTCGCCCTGACTGCTCGGTAGACCTCCTCCCGCCAGTAACTTTCGAGGCCATTCATTTCATGGATAAAATCCGCAACATCGCCATCATCGCCCACGTCGACCACGGCAAGACCACTCTTGTTGATCAACTCCTCCGCCAGTCGGGCACCTTCCGCTCCAACCAAAAAGTCGAGGAGCGGATCATGGATTCGATGGACCTCGAGCGCGAAAAAGGGATCACCATCCGGGCGAAGAACGCCGCCTTCCATTGGAACGGCTACCGCATCAACATCGTCGACACGCCCGGCCACGCCGACTTCGGCGGCGAAGTCGAGCGCATCATGAAAATGGTCGACGGCGTGCTCCTCGTCGTCGACGCCCACGACGGTCCGCAGGCGCAAACGCGTTTCGTTCTCAAGAAGGCGCTCGAAAACAAAGTGAAGCCGATCGTCGTCATCAACAAAGTCGATCGGGAAAATGCGCGACCGCACAAGGTCCTCGACATGGTCTTCGATCTTTTCGTTGAGTTAAAAGCCAACGACGAGCAGCTCGATTTCCCAATCATTTACGCGAGCGCGAAGAACGGTTTCGCCATGCGTGAAGTCCACGAGAACAGCGAAGACATGACCCCGCTCTTCGAAGCAATCGTTAGGCACATCCCTCCGCCCACTATCTCCTCCGAGCCGTTTTTCCAGATGCTCGTCTCGAATTTGCATTACAGCGATTATCTCGGCCGCATTGCGCTCGGTCGCATCGTCAGCGGTCGCGTCGCGGTCGGAGATTCCATCGTTTCCATCCATCGCGACGGCCGCCGCGAGCGCGCCAATGTGACCGCGCTCTATACCTACGAAGGCCTCCAGCAGGTCGAGACCCAACACGCCAGCGCCGGCGACATCGTCGGCCTCACCGGCTTTGAAGAAGTTTATATCGGCGAAACGCTGACCGATCGCGAAGAGCGCACGCCGCTGCAGTTTGTCGACATCGACCCGCCGACCATCCGCATGCGTATCCTCGTCAACGATTCTCCCTTTGCCGGACGCGAAGGAAAATTCGTCACCGCCCGTCACGTCCGCGAGCGACTCGTCAGGGAAACGCGGGGCAACGTCTCATTGCAGGTCAACGACACCGAATCCGCCGGCGCTTTCGAAATCAATGCGCGGGGTGAAATGCAGATAGCCATTCTCGTCGAGCAGATGCGTCGTGAAGGCTACGAAGTGATGGTCTCGCGGCCGGAAGTCATCTTTCAGCGCGACGAAAACGGCAGCCTGATCGAGCCGATCGAAAACCTTTACGTCGAAGTGCCTAACGAAAACTTGGGCGACGTTCTGCAATCAATCGCCGCCCGCAAGGGCGAAGTCGTCGGCATGGATCACCACGCCAATCGCGTCACCGTCGAAGCGATCATCCCCACCCGCGGTCTCATCGGTTTCGAAACCGATCTCGTGAATCTGACCCGCGGTGAAGGCATCATGAGCCATCTCTTTCGCGAATACGCGCCGTTCAAAGGCGAGATCGAAGGTCGCAACCGCGGCGTCCTCGTCTCCATGGAATCCGGCACCAGCATGGCCTACGCGCTCAACAACATCCAAGCCCGCGGCAAGTTATTCATCGGGCCGCAGGAGGAAATCTATTCCGGCATGATCGTGGGCGAGAACGCGCGCCCCGACGATCTCCCGGTCAATCCCTGCAAAGCGAAACACCTCACCAACATGCGCAGCCAGGGCGACGGCAAAGGCATTCAACTCGAAGCGCCGCTCAAGATGAGTCTCGAGCGCGCGATCGAATACATCAGCTCCGACGAGTACGTCGAGGCGACGCCGAAATCGCTCCGCCTCCGCAAGCGCATCCTCGACGCCACCGCCCGTAAACGCGCCGCCAACGCCGCTGCCGCCTAACGAGCGCAGCGCAGTCGACGGATCCGCCAAGCTTCCATGAAACTCAGCCGCAGGACATTCATGCTCGCGCCTTCACGACAATGTGCGGTATCCGCGACTCCGCTTCGCTTCGAGATGGCCCGAAATTGAACTTGCTTCGGCGCGACATGACGATCTAAAACCGTTCATCATGAACACCCTCCAATTCTTCATGTCAGTTTGTGTCGCCCTTGCGACCGTCGTTCTTCCCGCTCGTGCTCGTTCCGCTCCGGGGGATCTTTACGTCGCAGAGCCTACCGGCGGGGGCACCATCTACAGATTCACTCCGGCCAGAGACAGAAGCACATTCTTAACCGGCCCTTCCCAGCCCGTCGAGCTGGCTTTCGATCGTCTCGGCAATCTTTTCTTGGGTAACTCCGGGGCCGGCACGATCCCGCAGCCTTCGTTGATATATAAAATCTCGCCCGACGCTAGTGGCGGCATCTTTGTGACGATCTCGTCGTCCAGCCTGCTTGATATGGCGTTCGACGGAGCTGGCAATCTCCTGGTCTCGACCGGCAGTGACATCGTCAAAATCGCGTCCGACGGTACCCAGAGCACTTTCGCTTCGCCCGTTGAGGGAGCCGCGGCATTGGCGTTGGACCGGTTTGGCAATCTCTACGTTGCGATCAATGCGCCGGGCGCTAACTCGATTAAGAAATTCACGCCCGATGGGAGCAGCAGCAGTGCGTTTGTTACCTTTTCGGGCCCCGGAGACTCTATCGCCGCCATGGCTTTCAACGTCACGGGCGACCTTTTCGTGCAGCGAGGCGATTCGATTTTGAAGATCACCCCTGATGGAAACCAAAGTGTGTTTTCTACCGGCGATTCCTACAGCGCGCTGGCGTTCGATCGCGACGGTAACCTATTCGCCGCCCTGAATGCGTTCGGGCCAGGCGACGCTGCGATCGTGAAATTCACGCCCGACGGAACGAAGATGACGTTCGCTTCCGGTCCGCTGTTGCCATCGGATCTTGCCTTTGAGCCTGTGACGGAAAAGGTCCGCAACATCAGTGCCCGCGGCCTAGTTGGAACCGGCGACGATGTTCTGATCGGAGGTTTCATCGTAGGCGGCAGTGCCCTGGCCAACAATGCCGTCGTTGTGCGAGCGCTCGGGCCTTCACTTTCCTCAGCCGGAGTCGGTCACACGCTTCAGGACCCATTGTTGGAATTGCACGACGCTAGCGGAATGCTCATCGCGACCAATGACAACTGGCAGGATACACGGAAAGACCGGATCACAGCGAGCGGCCTGGCGCCCAGCGATACACGAGAATCTGCTATCTTCGCCACGCTGCCTGCGGGCAACTACACCGCGATTGTGCGTGGCGCCGGCGATTCGACTGGCGTTGCCGTAGTCGAAGTCTACAGCGTGAGCAAGTAATGGACGAATCACGACGCCGGGATGTGGCCGACAAAATAGGCCGCCGGGGTCAACGTCCCGGCTATAACCGCCGCCGCCTTGACCCTCTTCGCGCGCACCGATAACTTCGCCTCAGGAAAGGAGCGAGCGATGAAAACCGAAGTCCGGATCGAGTATTGCGTGGTTTGAAACTACACGCCGAAAGCTGTCAGTTTGGCGGCTAAAATTCTCGAACTCGGCGATCGGATCGCGTCGCTCACGCTCGTTCCATCGAGCGGCGGCGCCTTCGAGGTCAGCGCCAATGGCAAGTTGCTCCACTCCAAGCTTGAGACCGGCGAATGGCCCGACTTCGACGCTGTCGTCGCGCAGGTCAAGAAAGCGAAGAGCTGAGGATCTCTTAGGAAAGCAGGAACGCAGGAAAAGCGGTGAGAATTCGAATCGTCCGACAGATTCCAGGTTCACTGTTCATCGCCGGTTCGGAAACCCGCCTTTCCTTAATTTCACTTCCTGCGTTCCTGCTTTCCTGAGCGATCCTTCCTTTTCTCGGAGAGTGAAGGGTGCCTGGTGGCCCTCGCGGTCTTCAAAACCGTTGTCGGCCCGTTCTGCGGGTCGGGGTAGGTTCGATTCCTATCCTCTCCGCCTCAGAGGGGATCTCTCAGGAAAGCAGGAACGCAGGAATGGAAATATGGTAAAGCCGCATCTCCAAGCGATTTCGATGCGGGGAACGCTAAATTTGCAGGCGAGACCAAACCTCTTCCTCTTCTTTTCCTGCGTTCCTAAGAGATCCCCTACCGCGAAAGGAGGTGGTCGTGATGTCGCGCGAGCAGATCCGTAAATTGACCTCGCTCTCGTCCTGCGCCGGCTGAGCTTCCAAGCTGAGCCAACAGGCCCTGACGCAAGTCTTGCGTCAGCTTCCGCAGTACCCCAATCGCAAAATCCTCATCGGTTCCGCGACCGCCGATGACGCCGGGGTTTTTCGTCTCGATCGCGATCGCGCCCTCGTGCAAACGGTCGACTTCTTCACCCCGATCGTCGACGACCCATTCGCCTACGGCCAGATCGCCGCGGCCAACGCGCTCTCCGATGTTTTCGCCATGGGCGGCCGCCCGCTCACCGCGCTCAACATCCTCGGCGTGCCTAACGAATTCGTCTCGACGAAAACCGTTGCCACCATCCTTCGCGGCGGAATGGAAAAAGCGCACGAAGTCGGCTGCGCCATCATCGGCGGCCACACTATCCGCAATCCGGAGCCGATTTATGGTCTCGCCGTCACGGGCCTCGTTTCGCCGCGCGAGCTGCTGACGAACGCAAACGCGCGCGCCGGCGATCTCCTCGTTCTCACCAAGCCGCTCGGCACCGGTATCGCCACCACCGGGATCAAGCGCGGCCTAACGAGTCGCAAACTCGCCCGCGCCGCGATCTCGTTGATGTCGCAGGTGAATGTCGTCGGCCTCAAGCTGGCCGAGCGCGGCCTCGTCCGCGCCGCCACCGACATCACCGGTTTTGGCCTCCTCGGCCATCTCGCCTCGATGTGCCGGGCGAGTGGAGTGAGCGCAGAAATTGACTTCGACCACGTGCCCGCAATTAGCGACGAGATCTTCAAGCTCATCGCGCAAGATTGCGTTCCCGGAGGTACGCGCCAAAACCTCGAAACCGCCAGCGCCGCGACCCGCTGGGGCAAAACGGAACCCGAGCAGAGATTGCTCCTGGCCGACGCGCAAACCAGCGGTGGGCTGCTTCTCTGCGTTCGACCGCGGGATTGGGACGAGGTCTCGCGCGTCGTCGGGCAAAAA
>DASXPA010000195.1:0-16235 GCA_036493915.1 Chthoniobacterales bacterium
GGAATTATTGCAAGAAGTCGAGCAGGCGCTGCCCGACCGCGAGCAAGCCAAGGCCTCCCGATGGGACCAGGATCGCGCGGATGAAAGGCTGTTCGCTCAAGGGCGCGAACGCTCCTTTTTTTAATCCCCGAATTTCCTCGATCAGCTCCTCAAAGGTCTTTCGTTTGACCTCGTTGGTGAAGGCGCCCAGCCGGAGCAACGCGAGATTATCCAAGGCGGCGGCGCGCAGCTCCTCGGCCGCACGCCGCAGATAAAGCGCGCTGCCCAAAGCCCAGGCCGCATTGAGAGCGAAGATGAGGAGCAGGTTGGGCGGCCACGACCAGTTATCGAAAAACGACCAGCGCGCCACGATCATGAGCGTGAGAACGATGAGCGGATACCAGATCAAACGCGCCACCACCTGGGTTCGTTGCGCGATGAAAAAAATCTCGTGGTAAGCCGAAAGTTCTTCATTGCTCAAGGGCGGATCGCGGCGAGAGCGCTCATCCACCCCGTGGCCCCAGCGGGTCACTTCCCTCGCGAAAATGCGAATGAAGTTACTGTTCAGCTGAATGGCATCGACGACGTAGAACGAGAGAATGAGCAACGCCAAAACCGACGGGATGAGAACCGCGTGATCGAACCGAAACGCGGTCTCGCCTCGCGCCGGCGTGCCGGTTTGCGGGAATAGGCTGGAAAGCGCCACCGAGAAGATGAGGTAAAGCGTGAACAAAATCCCCACGCGAATGAAGCGCGGCCAGAATTGATTGCGGCGCTGGTAAGCCGTCCAAGCCTGCTGCGCGGTGAACGGTTCATCGGCGTCCGGGCGTTGCTCTGGCTTCGTTCGCCAGAGTTCGAAGCCGAGCCCGATATCGGTCCAGGTGAAGGGCGCGCGGGGCGGCGTTTCGAGACAATAACGTTGTTCGATCTCGCGGGCGTTGGCGCGCATATCGGCCCCGGCTTTGACCATAAAATGGATCGCGAGGACGAGGGCGAGGAGGCGGATCATTTCGCTCGGCCAAATGCTGATCCCGGAGAAAAAGGCGAACGGCTCCAGGGTCGCGTCGCCCCGTTGGGCAAAAGCCGCCACGGCGAGAATGATGATCGGCGTGCCGCAGATCACCCAGAATGGTGTGCTCGAAACGACCCGTGCGAGGCGCTCCGGAGTGGTGCCGCCGCGGGGCAGGTTCCGATGCGCGTTGCTCACGCTCACCCAGGCGATAACGAGGCCGAGCGCCAGAGCGAGGATGAGCAGGCGCCACTCCATTCCATCGGAATGGAGCCAAGCGAGAAACCCTTTCTCCTTCGGCGATCGGCTCGCTTTTCCGAGCTTCCAAGGATCGCTCAGCTCGTAAGCGCCGCGCCGGCTGATCTCGAAAATGCGCGGTTGCCGCGCCATCGCAGTCGCGACGGATTCCTTCATTCGCCCGGTCGCCACGAGCGTGCCGGCATAGAGCGCAGTCTGATCACTGTCGCGAAAGGGCGCGATGTTTTGCCGGTGCAAATCCGCCGGGAGCGCGTTTCCGAAAGGCGACCCGATGATGAGATTGTGCGTGTCGTCGAGATCGTCCCGGCGCTCGAAGTGCGCGTCGTAGTTATTAGTAAAGAAAATCGCCGCGGGAAATTCGGGCCGGAGCGCGCGCAGAATCATGAGCTTGTCGTAAATGTCGGAGCCGAGAAGTCCGATCGCGCCGATTCCGGCGCCGTCCCGCATTCGCCAGTCGCGCTCGTTTTCCTGGAGCACGCGCGCGAGACGCCGGAGATAATCGGCCTGATTCAATCCCTCGGTCGATTCGATTGCGACGGCATCGGGACCGGTCGGTTGCTCGGAAGTCTTCGCCTGCTTTTCCTGCGCCGCCGCACCCGGCAACTGCCCATCGATCCCGCGCAGATAGCGATAAGTGTGAATGCGTCGGCCGGCCCAACCGCCCGGGGGAGGATTTGCGCCGGCGCGTCTGGCGATAACCGTATCGATTCCCTCGTGATTGGCCTCGGCGTTGAAAGTTGTGCCTAACGACCGGCCATAGGGCGTGTCCCATTCGCTCAGGAGCACGACGTGCGCGGTCGCGGAGCGGCCGGCCTGCGACCGGTGCGGATCTGGCTCAACCGGCACGCCGCGCAGTTTCAATTCCGCGATCAGTTCGTCCAACACAGCCTTGTCCGTCGCGATCGCGCGCACGAAATGCAGTTTGGGCGTGGTCGTTTCCAGAAGATTCTGCACCGTGTTCGGCACCGGGCCGGCCGCGGGCGAGCGCAGGGGATCGTAGAGCAGAGCGTCATCGGAAGCGGTCGCGCGCGCGGAGATGATCGTGGCGCCGGCGAGGGCGTCGCGATGCGGTGCGCTTTGCCACGCGGTTGCGCTCGCCTCCTGGACCATATCCTGCAGGCCGGTGGAATCAGCTGGTCCGAGAATCTTCACATCCACCTGAGCGCGCAATCCATTCGTCAGGGCGTTGATGAGGTTGGCGAGGTTGCCCAGCGGTTCCGGATTAAAATTGGTCGCCGGCAACCAAAGCACGATGACGCTTGCGGCGGGTCGCGCGCCCACGCCCTCGTGGTTATCGACGGCGCATTCTTCCCAGGGAATGAGGAGGCGATTATCGTCTGCCGAATCGACGCCCGGCGGGAGCGGTCCGGCCAGGAGCGGCCACGGCCCTACCGTGACGTAGCCGATATGTTCGCCATCCGTGGGCACGAAGCCGCTTTCGTTCAAACCTTCCAGCACCGCCTGGCGGGAACGGAGCCGCGTTTCCGCCTGTTCGCTGTACGGTCCGGCGTCGATCATCACGCCGAGGAGCAAGGTTTTCCCCCTTCCGCTTTTCGCGCGTTGGCGGAGCAATTCCACGAGCGTGGAGATATCGTGCGCGCGGGCGCTGTCTTTCGGAACCGTCCCTGCGCTCATCCCGGCAAAGAGCGCGGCTTTTTCTTTTTGCGCGACGGCGATCGGGTCCTGCCACAAACGCGCGTCCACATCCTCGAGCGCGACCACGGGGAGCGGCTTGCCGGCGGGCGCGGGCGGACGCGTGCTGACGAGCGGTTTGAATTGCGCAACGATCCCGGCCAGCGCGGCCAGCACCGGGAGCAAAGTCCCCCAGGGAACCTCGAACTTCGATTTCGCTTCGTCGCTCATCGCGCCTCCGACACCTCGGACCGAGCGATCGCGATCATGGGCGGGGCCAGGCGCGACTGGCAAATAAAATCAGCCGCCGTTTTTCTGCTGCGGCACTGGATGGAAGACGTGAGAACAAACCCATGGCTCGCAAAAAGAAAGGCGCCCCCGATTCCGCTCGCGATGCGTGACCCCGAAGTACTGCGCCGCGATTTCGATCTACCGCTGGTCGCGGCGTATTTCTTCTATTACGCCGCTGGGCCGACAAACTTGAATCCGCTTTCCCTGGCAGAAGACCACGATCGTCAGGCGTGGCCGGGCAGATTATTCCGTGGAATTTCCCGTTGCTGATGGCGGCGTGGAAACTCGCGTCTGCGCTCGCCGCCGGGAACACCTGCGTCCTCAAGCCGGCGGAAACGACCAGCATGAGCGCGATGGACCTCGCGGAAATTTCTCAGCAAGCCGGGTTGCCGGAAGACGTCGTAAACATCTTTACCGGCGCGCGCGCCACCGGGCAGGCGCTGGTCGATCACCCCGATGTGAACAAGCTCGCATTCACTGGCTCGACCGCGGTCGGCAAGATGCTCACGCGCGCCGTCGCCGGGACAAGAAAGCGCCTCACGTTGGAGCTCGGCGGGAAGGCGGCGAACATTATTTTTAAGGACGCTGCCATCGATCAGGCGGTCGAAGGAATCGTTTCCGGGATCTATTTCAATCAAGGACACGTCTGATACGTCGGCTCGCGTTTGCTCGTGCAGGAAGGCATTCTCCCCGCGATCATCCGCAAGCCGCGCGATCGCATTTCCGTTCTACGCGTTGGCAATCCTCTCGACAAGAACACCGACATCAGTGCGATCAATTCACGGATGCAATTGGACAAGATTTGCGAGCTAGTCGACAGCCGGATCGCGCACGGCGCCGAGCTGGTGCAACCGCGGCTTCGTCTGCCGTCGAAAGGCTACTGGTATCCGCCGAACTTTTTCACTGGCGTCACCACCTCGCATCGCATTGCGGAGGAGGAGATTCTCGGCCCAGTCCTGAGCGTGGTGACTTTTCGCACGCCCGAAGAAGCGATCGAGCGCGCAAACAACACGCCCTATGGTCTGAGCGCCGGCGTCCGGACCGACAAAGGAAGTAAGATTTTCAAAATCGTGAGCAAACTGCGCGCGGGCGTCACTTGGGCGAAGACCTACCACAAGTTTGACCCGACGAGTCCCTTTGGCGGTTACCGCATTTGGCCGCGAAGGGGACTCCGCGGTTTGCTGCCTTACCTCACGCTTAACTGATTCGTCAGGGGTTAGGCGGGAGAAAAAGTTTCGCGAAGCGCGGGTCGTTGCGCAGCGGCGCCCACTCCCAACGGCGTTCCAGGTCGTACCGGGTGATGCTGTAATCGGCGCTATCGACGGCACCTGGCGTGTGCAAAAGACGGGCGATCAAAGGGAACGCAAAATCCTTTTCGCCCACTCGCGCATAAATCAAGGCGAGGAAACTTTGCATGAGCGCGCCGTCGAACGCGTCTTTTGTTTCCGGCTTTAACTCCACCGCACGGCGGCCTTCGCGCAGCGCGTCCTCCTTGCGGTCGAGAAACGCATAGAGCAAACCGAGATTAGCGTGCCGATCGGCGCTCTCCGGCGCTTCGGTCACCTGGCGCTCGAAGATGACGCGCGCAAATTCGAATTGCGCTTGCGCGGCTGCCCTATCGCCGCGCGCGAGAGCCAAGCAGCCGGCGAGAAAGCTCCTCGGCGTGGTGCCGCCATTAAGGTAATCGACCGCGTCGAGGTTTGTCTGTTCGAGCGCTTTTTCGGCCCCAGCATAATCGCCATCGATCATGGCGGCGTCCCAACGGCAGGCCGTGGTGACGCCGTCCGGATCGGTCCCGTCAGGAATCTGTGTGAGCTGGTTGTGCATGACGGTGGTTTTTCCTTTCCACCAAAATTCGACGTAGCCGGTCTGGACCTTCGCGACCACGGAATCGGGCGCGATTGTCCGCCACCGCGCGGCGGCTGCGGCGGCTTCGGGCCAGCGGCGCATGGCGGTGTTCGTGATGAGCAGATTACGGACAATGTTCGGATTCTGCGGATCGACTTTCTCGATTCGCTCGAAGCCGGCGAGAGCTTCGGCCCAGTTTCCCTGTCTGCGCTGGATCGAGGCGACGTAGAGGCCGGCGTTGGAGTCGTTAGGCGCGAGCTCTTGGGCGCGGGCAAATTCGGCGAGCGCGCGCGGGTAATCACCGTCCATCCAATAGAAACACTGGCCAAGCGCAAAATGCGCCTCGCTTAAATTTGGCTCCAGGTCGAGCGCGATTTGTGCCTCTCTTTTGGCCTTCTCGGCCCAGCGTTCGAGCGGTTCGTGAAAATGAAAAATCTCCGCATAAGTCGAAGCGAGATGGGCGTGGGCGAGGGCGAAATTCGGATCGAGCGCGATCGCACGCGTGTAGAGTTGTTGAGCGCGGCGGTAATCCTGCAGCAATGTGTCGGGGCCTTGTTCGTAGGGAAGTGCGCGGAGGTAGAGATCGTAGGCGTCCGCGTTCTCGGTCGGCTTGCGTTGGACGCGGATTTTTTCGTCGGGGGTGAGCGTGGCGCGGAGGGCGTTGGCAATCTCCGTCGCGAGGTCGCCTTCCAAGCCTAGCGAATCGGCCATCGTCCGCTTGTAGCCGTGGGCCCAGAGTTGATGATCGCTCTCCGTATCAATCAACTGCACATTGACCGCGACACGATTGCCGGCCCGGCGCACGCTTCCTTCAAGAATGTTGGAGACGCCTAACGACTCCCCGATGTCCTTGATATCGCGGGTCGCTTTGTCGCGATACTTCATCACGCTCGTGCGGCTGATGACTTTGAGGTCTTTGATTTTGGCGAGGTTGGTGAGCAGATCCTCCTGGATGCCGTCGGCGAAGTAGGTGTTCTCTTTGTCGTCGCTCAGGTTTTCGAAAGGCAAAACGGCGATGCTCTTGTCGCGACTGCGGCCCCAGAGGAAACGCCAATGGTTTTGCGCGAGGAGCAGACCAATGACGAGGAGGAGCACCGCGATGATGGTCAATTCCAAGCGGCGTCCAAAGCGCCTCTGGCGCGGGGTTTCGACAAACTCGTCGTCAGCTTTGACGATCCCTTCCGGAGTCAATTCAAAGGCCCAGGCGAGCGTGAGCACGACCGGAAAACAGATGACGACCCCGATGATGATGAAGCGGATGATCCAGCTGGGAACGCCGAAAAAGGGAAAGGTCTGGGTCGCGACCTGGATGAGAAGCCAGGCGGTCATCGCGTAGATGACACCGGCGCGATAGACGTGGCGCCGTTTTAGTTCGGCGAGAAAACCGCGGTCTTTCATCGCGCGGTATTTAACTGCGTCGCCGACGTTTGACCATAAAGTTTGCGCGCCATCCTCGGCGCGGTGCGCGTTATAGCTTCCGCTGGTCTCAGCGAATGGGGCGTTTGGTTAGGATGGGGAGGGTGCGCCGAGACAGCTCACGCTACAAGCGCTCCGCCCTACGCCTAACGAAAAGCTAAACAATCGATTCCACCGGCTCGAGCTCGGGATCGGGCGGGACGACGTCGAGCGGTGCGGGTTCGATCGAGAGGATGGCGTAACGGCCGTGATCCTCGTCGGTATTGAGCTCGACGATTTCGCCGAGGCGATGGCCGAGGAGCGCCTGGCCAATTGCGGTCTGGTAGGAAATGATCGCGCGCTCGGGATCGCCGTCCCAGGCGCCGAGGATGGTATAAGTCTCCTCGCGCCCGTTGCTCGTCTCGCGCAACGTCACCACCGTGCCGATTGACACCTGGCTGGTGTCGGGGCTTTCGAAGGCGGTCCCGCGGGCGCGATGGAGCGCGCTTTCGAGTTCGGACTTGCGCCGCATGAGGACGGCCTGCATTTCCTTGGCGGCCTTGAATTCGAAATTCTCGCGCAGATCGCCATAGGAACGAGCGATGCCGATCTCCTTGCTGTTCTCGGGAATTTTCTTGTTCACGAGATCTTCCAGCTCGACTTTGCGTTTCTGCAAACTGCTCCATGAAACAACGAGCGCTTCGCTCTTTTCCACCGCCTGCTCGCCGGTGAGGAGAGTTTGCAGATCAGGATAAAGTTTGATGATCCGTGCGAGGAGCGAGCGCTTCGTTAACTCATCGAAAACCGGGCTGAGCATGAGTCGGCGCATGGCGTCGCGCGCGAGGCCGATCTCGGCGCCGGCGAACATGTCGGGAATGAGGGCCCGATCGTCGAGAAGCAAATCGCGCAGGCGCGTGCTTCGGCTGTTGCTCTCGTTATGCTGATCGCGTTCACAGGCGGAAAGGATGGCGCCGAAAAGTTCGGGCGAGATCAGGGCCGGCCAGTCTTTGCGGTTTCTGCACAGCCAGTAAAGCATTTCGCTCGTGGCGGAGTGCTCGCGCAGGCTGCGATCGAGCGCGGTGCGCAGTTCTTTCTCCTCGCCGGTCTCGGCAAAAACACGCGGCAGTTGCGAGACGAGGCGGGCGTTGCTGCCTTGCATCAAGAGGAGCGCGCGTGGGACCCAGCGATCGCTGAGCGCGCCCGGAAGCGCGTGGAGGACCCGGCGCTCTTTCGCGGAAGGAAGTTTCGGGAGAATGTCGGCGAGCCGCGATTCTTCATCGCGGAGAAGACCATTGAGAGTCAGCTCCGGGTGACTCGTGTGCAGCTTCGGCTCGCGCTCCAGAAGATCATCGCGCGCGATGACGAACTCAAAGCTCATCGCCGGGTTGAGCCGGCGATTGCGTTGCGCGGCGTCTTCGATTGAGTCGATGAGCGGCTGCAACTGTTTTTCCGGTTCCTTGAATTCGTGATGAAACTTGATAATCTGGTCGAGGGCCGCGCGTTGCTCCTTCGGCTGGCGCGCCTGCTCGAAAAAAGCCAGCATTTCGTCCGAGTGCGAGATTGGCGCCGAGCGCAGCTCGATCGGGTCGTTCTTTTTCGTCGGCATAAGGAAGTGGCCTTCCTTCTTGAGCAACTTCTTGGTCGCGTCCCACCAGCGTTTGAATTCCGGCTCGTTGAAAACATCGCCGAGCAACCAATGGCTGATCTGCGCCTGCGTCGCTTTGCCGCCGAGGCTCTCGAGGATGTTTCGCATCGCGTCCATCGGCGCATCCTTGAGCAGGTTCTTCAGCGCTGTGAGATCGGTCGCTTTGCGTGCGAGGAAATGTTCGGCTGGGATCGGCGTGAGATTGTCAGCCGCATATTGCAGCTGCATCGGGTGCGCCTTCTTCTTGTTAAAATCGATGACGATCTGATTGAGGAGAAGATTCCATTCCGCGACCCGGCCGAATCCCCAACTTTTGTGCAGGCAAAACGCGCCCGGTCTTAACTCTTCCAATTGCCCTGCGCCCGCTGCCGTGAGCTTCCCGGCGTCGACTAACTTCTGCAATTCTGCATCCATAGAATGGTCGGTAACTCGACCAACTCACGATGCACGACGCGCCGCGACCGTGCAAACGGAGGCGGAGTTGAAGGATTGAAGGGTGAAGCGGGGCTCGTTAGGCGTGAAGCGAGGCCGGAGCGTGAAGTGGTGCCGACCCTTCAGCCCTTCAGCGCTCTACACCCAATTCCCTTTGCCGCCAGGCGGGAGCCGTGGAAACCTAGCGCCGCGTGTCGGTTAGCATCTGGTTTTGGATCGCCTTTCATCTTGGAGTTTTCGCGGCGCTGGCGATCGATCTCGGCAGTTTCCATGGGCCGCACACGATCAGTCTGCGCAGCGCGATCAAGCGCAGTCTCATCTGGATTCTCCTCTCCCTCGCCTTCAACGTCGTCATTTGGAACCGGCAGGGAACCGATCAGGCGATCGATTTTTTTACCGGCTACCTGATCGAGTACTCGCTCAGCGTTGATAACATCTTCGTGTTCGTTCTCATCTTCGCCTACTTCCAGGTGCCGCCGGAGTACGAACATCGCGTCCTCATCTGGGGGATCGTTGGCGCAGTCGTCATGCGCGCGATCATGATCGTGCTCGGCGTGACCCTCGTCGCGCGGTTCCATTTCGTGCTCTACATCTTCGGGGCATTTCTCATCTTTACCGGCTTCCGCATGCTCATTGGGAAAGCGGAGCAGATCGATCTCGAGAACAATTTCATCCTCCGCGCCGTGCGTCGGATGCTTCCGGTGACGAAGGAATATCACGGGCCGCACTTCCTCGCTCGTGTCGATGGCCGCACCCTGCTTACTCCGCTCGCACTCGTCCTCATCGTGATCGACGTGATGGATCTGGTTTTCGCAGTCGATTCGATCCCCGCAGTGCTCGCGATCACGCAGGATACTTTCATTGTTTATACCTCGAACGTCTGTGCCGTACTTGGGCTGCGTTCGCTTTATTTCCTCCTCGCGCATCTCGTCTCGCGCTTCGTTTACCTGCGCATCGGGTTGGCGGTGATTCTCTGTTTTGTCGGCGCGAAAATGATCAGCTCGAAATGGGTTCCGATCCCGAACTGGATCTCGCTGCTCATGATCGCGACGATCCTCGGCGTCACGATTGTGATTTCCGTCCTCGCCACGAACGGCCAGCGGAAACCTCGCGCTCGATAAAGAAGGGGTTGCCACGGCGCCGGTGGATCAATTTTACTGGAGCTGAAATGACGCGCCGCACGCTCCTTTTCCTGCTCGTACTCGGGCTCGCGCTTCCGGCGTTGGCCGACATCCAGGATCCACCCTCTGCCGATTACGGGCCGACGCGAAAACTCGGCCGCGGCCTTTCCAACATGCTCTTCGGCTGGTCGGAAATTCCAGTCACGATCGCGACCGTGAACGAGCGGGAAGGAAATGCTGCCGGCGCCAGCTACGGCGTGGTGCGGGGAACCGGGCGCGCCTTTGCCCGATTCGGCGTCGGCTTTTACGAAGCGCTGCTCTGGCCGATTCCGGTATATCAGGAGAGATACCTGCCGGTGCGGCGGAGCGATATTCCCTGGATTCACCGCGGCTACAGCGAATTTCCACCCGAGCTCGAGAACGAAAGCAAGTATCCTTACGTGCGGAAGTATTAAGCGGGGGCGCGGCAAGAGCGTCTTTCCGAGCGTTGTATCCAGCTTCACCTGCGCGACAGCGTCGACATTTGTCATTCTGAGCGAAGCGAAGAACCTCAGGAGCTATCCCGGGATGGCACCTCAGGTCCTTCGCAGCGCTCAGGGTGACAATCGTTTCCCCCTCTGGTTAGCTCCTCGTGCGGTCGTTAGGCCGAACTTCCTCTTATGTCGATAAGCGCTGCTTCATTGGCCGATCGGCTCCGGCCACTTTTCGAGGAAAACTTCGAGCGCTTTGGCGAACTCGGCGCGGCGGTTTCCATCTGGCAAAACGGCCGATCGATTCTCGAACTGCACGGCGGTTACCGCGACGCGCAGCGCCAGCACCCTTGGACAGAGAACACGCTCGTTCTCGTTTGGTCGGCGACAAAAGGTTTGGGCAGCGCTTGTCTTTTGCACGTTCTGCAGGAGCACGGTATCGACCTCTCGCGCCGGGTAGCCGAGTTCTGGCCGGAGTTCGCGCAAAACGGAAAGAGCGCGGTTACCCTGGAGCAATTGCTTTCGCACCAAGCTGGCCTCGTTGCCCTCGATGAACCGACGGACGTCACCGATTATGCTGCCGTCGTTAGAGCATTGGAAAAGCAGGAGCCGCTCTGGCCGCCGGGAACGGGCCATGGATATCACGCCCGCACCGTCGGATTTCTCGTCGACGAACTCGTTAGGCGAATCGACGGTCGCCCCCTCGGCGTCTATTGGCGGGAAAATTTTGCGGAGCCGCTCGGGCTCGATTTTTGGATCGGTCTGCCGGCGGAGGAAAACGCCCGCGTCGCAACCATCTACGCGGCGAAAGCCGCGATCGCGCCGCCGCCCGACGACTTTTATCGCGCGCTCGCTACCCCCGGCACCTTACAACGAAAAACCTTCACCTCGCCCCGCGGTCTCCACTCCGTCAGCGCGATGAATTTGCCGGAGAATCGAGCCCTTTCTTTTGTCTCCTTTGGCGGGGTCGGCAGTGTCGCTGCGCTGGCAAAATTCTACGCCCTCCTCGCGAGCGGCGGTGTGCTCGAAGACCGCCGCTATTTCGACCCAGCGACGATCGCGCAAATGACCACGACGCTCGCGGCCGGCCCCGACAAAGTTCTCTGCCTCCCGACCGCCTTTTCCGCGGGCTTCATGAAGGATGTGCCGCAGGCGTCGCCGCGAATCTTTGGCCCTTCCCCACTCGCCTTTGGTCATCCTGGCGCCGGCGGCAGCCACGCCTTCGCTGATCCCGAATACAAGCTCTCCTTCGCCTACGTCATGAACCAGATGGAGCAGCGACTTTTGCCTAACGAGAAGTCGGTGCGTCTGATCAAAGCCCTTTATCGCTTAGCTTGCCCGTGGGGTCGGAGTCGGCTGTAGCACAGGCGTCTCGCCGTGGCGGCCGCCCGCTACCGCCACAGGCGAGACCCCCATGCTACGGTAGTCACCGCGGCGGCGTCGCGTGCCTGGAGGGATTCGAACCCCCAACCTTCTGATCCGAAGTCAGAAGCTCTATCCGGTTGAGCTACAGGCACCCCTGTCGAATGCGGGAAGGGCGAGTGCGGAAAGCGGAATGTCGCGACTTCCGTACCAATAAACGGGTTGCCTTTGGCTGTCGAGCTGAGCGCCGGACCAGAGTCAGAACGATTCGTTAGGCGGCGAGGAGCTCGAGGTCGTCGAGCGCGGCGATGATCTCACAGCCGGCGAGGATCTTTTCCAGTGGCGATCGGTCGCGCAACTCCTCTTTTTCCAGGATGTGCTTCCAGAAAGCGGTGATTTTTTCTTCCTTGTCCTGACGGGAGATTTGAGGCGTTGGAATCATGCGCGGTATTTAAGCAACGCCTATGCCAAGGCAGACTGCAGACGGATCCGACACGGGTCTTTCCAGCGGAAAAGGGTGGCCAACGGGACTCGAACCCGCAACAGCCAGAACCACAATCTGGGGCTCTACCATTGAGCTATGGCCACCGTCGCGCAGGACTCTAGATTTGCCGGAAGCATTTGCAAAGGCAAAGCCCGACGCGCCACCCGCCGTTGCAAGGCGCGGACGGGTCGGTTATTATCCGGCCCTCTTTGCTGATGAACAAAATCGGGCTGTTTCTTCTACCCGTCCTCGCGATCCTGGCTCAGCCGTTCGTCACTTTCGCGCGGGATACGGCGGACCCCTCGGAAGTCTTCCTCAAAGCCTACATGACTGCCCAACAGGCGGAAAAACTGGAGAACGAAAATCAGTTCCAGCCGGCGCTCACGAAACTGCGTTTTGCCGGCGCGCTCCTCGAAGAATTGAAGAAGAACAATGGTGATTGGCAGCCGGCGATCGTTGATTATCGGAGCCGCAAAATCAGCGACAGCATCCTCCGGGTCGAGGGTAAGCTTTCAACCCAGCGCGATCTTTCCAACGCCGCGGCGCGGGCCGTGACCGAGCCGGAACCGGAATTGTCCCGCGCGACGACGGAATCTCCAGCGCAGGCCGGCGCAGGGCTCGCCCCGCAACTACCCGCGCCACGGACGGCCGCCATCCAGGAAGCGACCCGAAATCTGCGCGCGCGCGTCGAAGAGTTGGAGGCGGAGTTGAAAAAATCCCGCCACGAAGTCGAAGCCGCGCAAGAGGAAAAGGCCGACGTCACCGCGAAATTGCGCGAGAGCAACTCTGCGCTCGAAGAGGCGAAGCGCGATCTCGCGCGTAGTTCGATGGCCGAACACGAAGTGCGCGAGCAGCTCGCGACCGCCCAAAAATCGCTCAACGGGATCGAGGAAAGCGGCACCGGCGACGAGAAAGCGGAGCTGGCTTTGAAGGCGAAAATCAGGCAACTGCAAAAGGCGCTCGATGCCGCCCAAAGCGGTCGCGTCGCGGCGGAGAAAGACAGCGCCGCGGTCCGCGAGCAATTGCTGAAGGCGAACAAGGAAGTCGCGAGCGTGAACAAAGAGCGCGACTCGATGCAGCGCGAGCGGGATAGCGCTTTGCGCGAACTGAAAGCGGCCGGCGACGCGAAGGCTCGCCTCCAAGCGCTGGTCGCGGAGAACTCCGATTTGCGGCAACGCCTCGCGGCCGCCGTCGCCACCGTGGGTGAGATCAGCGCGGACAAACCGAAGAAGGAGCAGGAGCTTCGCGACGTAAAAAGTGAGCTGAAAAAAGTACGCGACCAGCTCGTCGCGAGCGAGCGGAAGAACCAGGAGAGCGACAAGAGGATCGCCGATCTGCGTTCGCAACTTGACGAAGAGAGTGGCGCCCTCGCCGCCGCCAAGCTGAAAGGCGCCACCTCGGAAGAAAGCGCGCAGCTCGTGAAAGAAAACCAGATGCTGCGCGGCATCGTCATTCGCGAGCGACAGGAGGAAGCCCGCCGCGAGCAGGCGAAGAAGCTGATGCTCGCCGAGTTCGACAAATTAAAGATAAAATCCAACGTCCTCGATCAACAGATTCACTTTCTCGCGGAGCCGATCACGAAACTGAGCGAAGACGAGCTTGCGCTGTTGCGCCAACCGGAGGTTGCCATTTCCGAGGACGATCCCTCCACGATCAAAGCCAGTTTGACGATCGCCAAAAGTGGTCCGCCGCCCCCGCCCCGAACCGCGGGCTCGCCTTTAGCAAACGAAGCGAAGGAGCCGCCTGAGCCCGCCCACAACAACGGAGCCAAGGGCCCGCATACCGGCCCAGAAGTGGACGTCACTTCCAAACCCAATGTACCGCTCGACGTGCTCCCGCTCGCGGTCGATGCGAAGCGGGATTTTGATCACGGGAAATTCCGCGATGCGGAGAAAGAATACCGCCGCATCCTGGCGAAGAACCCGAATAATCTCTACTGCCTTTCCAATCTTGGCGTCGTCTTTTTCCGCGTTGGGAAACTCAAAGCCGCGGAGCAGACCCTGAAAAAGGCGATCGCGATCCAGCCCAAAGATGAATTCACCCACACCACGCTCGGGATCGTTTATTATCGGCAGAGCAAATTCGACGACGCCCTCTCCGAGCTGACGAAATCGCTCGCGATAAATCCGAAAAGCGCGACGGCGCACAACTATCTCGGGATCACCGCAAGCCAGAAAGGCTGGCAGGAGGCCGCGGAAAAAGAAATGCTTGAAGCAATCTCCGATAATCCGAATTACGCTGACGCGCATTTTAATCTCGCGGTCATTTACTCCACCTCGACCCCGCCAGCGAAAGAGCTAGCCCGACGCCATTACGAGAAGGCGCTTACCCTCGGCGCGCCGCCCGATCCGACGATGGAGAAGTTACTCAGTCCTTAGCCGGGAAATGGAGAGACGGCGTTTGTGTCGTCCGTCTTTAGAACCTCCAGAAAACCAGCCTAATCGCGTTTGCCGCCGAGCAGCTCTCGGAGCACAAACTGCAGAATTCCGCCGTGCCGATAGTAGTCTATCTCGATCGCGGTATCGATGCGCAGTTTCACTGGCACCTGCTGCGATTCGCCGTTCGCGCGCCTGATTTCGAGCATTAAATGTTGCCCCGGCCAAATCGAATCCGAAAGACCGATCACGCTGAAGGTCTCGGAGCCATTCAAGCCTAATGACTGCGCACTCGCGCCTTCGGCAAACTGCAGCGGAAGCACACCCATGCCGACGAGATTGGAGCGATGGATCCGCTCGTAGCTTGTCGCCACGACCGCCTTCACGCCTAACAATCGTGTTCCCTTTGCCGCCCAATCGCTACGGCAGACCCGTTCCGGATTGTTGCTTCGCGATACCGATATCCAAAGCGTTGACCACGCCGCTCACATTCAAGTCGGTGCGGAAATTCGAGGCCGTCACTGATTGACCGGATTGTCCTTTAGTTTGGCCAATATCTAAGCCATTGACGGCTCGATCGCCAGTCGTGTCGCCCAAAAGCACATCCATTCTGACGCCAACGTCGGTCATGTTTGCGCCGTCATTGACCCCGAAAAGCGCCACGGTAATGGTCTGGGCATTGGCGACGCCAGTTAGATTGACCGTAATCGTATTCGTTCCACTGCCGCTTGTGCTGGAGACGCTGCCAGTACCAACAGTCAAAGCTGCGCTGTTAAATGTGACCGGCACTGCGCGAAGGTGAACACGACTTGATGATCATTATTCGCTCGGTCTGACCGGCGCTCCACGCCCGCCGTGCCAGTCAACGGAAGCGCGACGTCGTAGGTGCCCGCCCCGTCATGTGTTTTTCGGGAGACGACGCTGTCAATTGCACCGGGGCAAAATTGAACGCCAAAACATAGTTTTCACCTCCGTTCACAACATTATTTATTCGCTCCACCTTCAGATCATATGTTCCTGCTGGCAGCGCCTGGAGGAAGAGGTGCTCGACGTTATCCACCGTGCTGACACTGGAAGCAAGAGGCTCCCATCGTTGAAGAGGGAAAGGTTAAGATTATTGATGGAGGTTCAATGTTGTCTCCGATTCCAAGCAAGCGTCGCCGTAGCATTGTAAGGCCCACCGGTAAGGGTAAAGGTTTATGTCTTGGAGCTTGAGGCCGCGACGGACTTAAATCCCAACCTGATTGCACATCCGTATAGCTTCCGGGTTCGCGCCTGCCCGCCGACAATTGCTTGTAAGAATTGAAGACGTTGAGAACCCCGGCGCCATATCGCGTATCGAGCGGTGCGGTATCGGTGTGCATCCACTTGTCGGCGGGATTCGTTACGTAGAGCGGCTTGATTGCGCCGTTCAAGAGCAATGCTTTTACAGTTAATGGGTCGTTTGCATTCGCCGTTCCAAGAATGTTAGCAGCTTGGACCATGATCGCTGCGCCGCGGGAGACGAGCGGCGCCGAGAAACTCGTGAAGCCCTCCGGTGCAAGTGATATCGTAATACAACCGGGTGCTTCGGACTGTTATCACTCAAGAACTGCCGCGCCGCCGGCGGCCAGCCCATGCTAGAAGCGCGGCGCCTGCGCTCAAAAGCGTCCTTGTCCCTGGCTCGGGAACTACTGATGTCAGGACAACATCATTTCCGTCGCCGCCTTGATACGAGATCGCGAAGGTCTGCTCGCCCGCGGTGAAGATCGCCCCTTCGGCGAGGCCATCGAATGTGCCGGTGACGGCGTCACTCCCATCGTTATTGATGACGTTGAACATGTCGCCAGCCGCAGCCGAGAAACCGAGCTTCAACGAAAGAGTGGCATTGCCGAGGCTCACCGAACCGGTAACCTCGGTTTGGTCGTATTGCGCGCCAACGGCGGCGCCGTCGA
>DASXPA010000196.1:0-1934 GCA_036493915.1 Chthoniobacterales bacterium
CGCCTCCGCCAGCAACCGTGGAGCACGCGCGTCCTCGCCGGCTCGCCGATGGAAACGCCGGCCGGAATGCACGACCTCCAGGCGATCGCGCTGCCGCTGCTGCTTAACCTTGAACCGAAGGCATTCGTCGACACCATTTCCGTTTTGCAGCCGGCGACACTGCAGGCCCGTCTGGCGCGCTTGCATCAGGAAATCGAAGCCGGCTCGCCCCGGCCGGAGTTTGAACTCCAGCTCGATCCGTTAGGCGTGATCGCGCCCGCGCTAAAGCCGTTCGCGGGCAATGCCGCGCTCGAGGAAGGCCAGCCGCTCGCGTCGCCCGATCGCACGCTCCGCATCTTTCTCGTGGTCACGAATCAACGGAGCCTCGACGCCTTCGACTGCCAGGCGCTGATGCGCAAGGTGAACGCGTTTCGCGCCGGCGCGAGCGCCGGCTGGGACGGAAGCGCCCCGCTGCAAGTGCTCGTTACCGGTCGCGCGGCTTACGTCTCGGAAATTTCCCTGAGCATGCGGCACGATATCGTCGTCACCCTCCTCGGCTCGATCCTGCTCGTCGGCTGCGTCTTTTACGTCGGCTTCCGGCGCTGGCTGCCGCTTGTCGGCATGGGCTTTTCGCTCCTTCTCTGCTGCCTCGTCGCGCTCGCGGTCGGGCTGCTGATTTTCGGCTCGCTTAATATGGTGACGATCGGGATGTGCGCGATCCTCATCGGGCTCGGGGTCGATTTTGCCATTTTAATTTTCGGCCGCTATCAGCAAGCGCGAAACGAAGGCAGCAATCACGCCCCCGCGGTTGAAGAAGCGGTCGGGAAACTCGGCCTCGCGATCTTCTTCGGCGCCCTCACAACCTCGGTTGGCTTTCTCGCTTTATTGTTAGGCGGCGCGCCCGGCTTTACCCAACTCGGCGTTCTCATCGCCATCGGCATTCTCGTCGCCGGACTTTTCATGACGAGCGTCTTCTTCCTCTTCACCCGCGAACGTTCGCTCCCTCCGCGTCACGATTGGATTCTTGCACTCGTTAGGCGCTACGTCCGCCGGATGCTCCGCGCGCCCGCGCTCATCATCTGGATCGCGCTGCCGATCCTGCTCATCCTTTTCGCGATCGCGATCTCGCCGAAGCCGCCGATTGTTTTCGACGCGAGCACGCAATCCCTCGAGCCAAAGGAAAGCGCGGCCGGCGACGCGCTTAAGACGATCATGGCGAAAATGCCGACGCGCTGGGAACCGGTCATCGGAATTGTCCGCGCGCCTAACGAGGAGCAACTGCATAGCGACTGGCAGAAGATCGAGGCGCATTGGCGGGCGCTGCAAAGGGCGGGCGCGATCAAGAGTTTTTCCACACCGGCCGCGCTCGCGCTTTCCCCGAGCTTGATCGAACAAAATCGCCAGAAGCTGCGGACGATCGATTTCGCCGCGACGCGAGAGGCGCTCACCAAGACGATCGGGACGGAAGGTTTCAGCCGCGATGCTTTCACCTCCGCGTTCACGTTGCTGGATCAACTCCAGGGCGTCGCCAGCGGCAGAATTCCGATCCCCGATTGGCGCAAACAACTGCCGCGCACCTCCAGTTGGGGGTTTCTCGTCGATCGCTATTTCGCGCACGACCCACTCCTCACCGTCGGCTTCGTGACCACAAACAAGCCAGTCGAAACGCAGGAGCAAAAAGAAAAACTGGTGCAGGAACTGCCGATCGCAGGCGTGCCTATGACTCTCTCCGGCTGGAGCTTCACCCTCACCGATTTGGTCCCCTGGTCGCATCGCCAGTTGATCCTGATCAGCGCTTTGATGGCGTTCTTCGACGCCTCGCTGCTCGCCGTTCTTTATCGCGATCTACGTCTCTGGCTCATCCAGATTGCCACCCTCATTCTCGCCGTCGGCGCCATGATCGCGACGATGAAGCTCGCTTCCATCCCGCTCAATCTCCTCAACGTTCTCGCCTT
>DASXPA010000197.1:0-27601 GCA_036493915.1 Chthoniobacterales bacterium
GGGTGTTGCGACAGCAGATTTCCCACTTATTGCCGTCGGCATCTTCGAAAAAGACGGCGTAGTAGCCCGGCGTGTATTCGTGGCAATACTCCGGGCCTTCGACGTTTTGCGCGCCGGCCTCGCGGATGATCGCGCCGAGGCGGTTGACTTCTTCTTCCGTGTCCGCCCAAAAAGCGAAGCGATTGGCGTTGCCGCGATGGCCCGGTTCCTCGTTGAGACCGATGAAGGGCGCCGTTTTGTGCTCTCCCTCGGCGGAATAGCTGACCTCGGTTTCCGCGACGCGGATGTTAGGGAAACCGAGCGCCGGGAGGAATACGTCGTAAATTTCCGGGCTTCCGCGAAGGCGGACACGCGAAGGTTAATGTGGTCGAAGCGGTGGATACTCATGTGATGATGTTCGCACCAAACATCCCTCGCCGCCGCTCGCAACCGTCGGACCCGACCCTTCATGGCAGTGCTTGCAGCGCTGCCTCCAGCAGGCGAGGAAGGCGATCGTGAGAAACATCACCGCGATGAAGGTGAAGGTGATCGGGTCGAAGGCGATGAGCGTGAAGGTGATGGGGTCGGAGGCGCTGACGCGGTAGAGGAAGCTCCTCAAGAGGCGAGCGCCGGTGAGGGCGAGCGCAACCCATTCAGCGCGGACTGCGCGTCGCCGCGTAGAGGCGCGATTTAGCGTCACGAGCTGAATCGACCGTCGCGCTGGCGTGAAGGGCGGGAATCGGCTACGAGATGGGGGCGTAGCCGCCACCCGATGGATTTTTTTCGCGAACTGAAGCGCCGCAATGTTTACAAGGTCGCGATCGCCTATGTGATCTTTGCCTGGCTCATCATCCAGGTCGTCACGCAGACGTTTCCGTTCTTCGAAATTCCGAATTGGGCCGTCCGCCTCGTCATCCTGCTGCTCATTGCCAGCTTCCCGATCGCGGTCATCATCGGATGGGCCTTCGAGCTGACGCCGGAAGGGATTAAACGCACGGATGAGGCGGAGACGGAAGCCGCTGGCGACAGCAGCGCGCGGCCACGCAGCCGCGCCTGGCTCTATTTCGTGGTCGTCGCGGCGCTCCTCTCGATCGGGTTGTTCTTTCTCGGCCGCTTCACGGCGGACCGCACTAGCGGCTCGACCGGGGCAGCGGGGAAATCGATCGCGGTACTGCCGTTCACCAACCTTAGCGAGGACAAGGCGAACGCTTATTTCGCTGATGGCATCCAGGATGAAATCCTGACCCGGCTGTCGAAGATCGGCGCGCTCAAGGTGATCTCGCGCACCTCGACGGAGCAGTATCAAAGCAAGCCGGGCAATCTCGCCGAGATCGCGAAGCAGCTCGGCGTGGCGCACATTCTCGAAGGCAGTGTGCAGAAGGCCGGGCAGTCGGTGCGGGTGAATGTGCAGTTGATCAAAGCGGACAGCGATTCGCATCTCTGGGCGGAGACCTACGATCGCAAGTTGACCGACATTTTCGCGGTCGAGAGCGAGGTCGCGCAACGCATCGCCGATTCGCTGCGGGCCAAGCTGACCGGACAGGAGAAGGCGGCAATCAGCTACGTGGGCACGAATGTTCCCGCGGCTTACGACGCCTACCTGCGCGCGATCGCGATCCGCAATTCGCAGTCACGAGAAGACCAGGAGCGCTTCATCAAGCTCTGCCGGCAGACGGTCGCGCTCGATCCGAACTACGCGGCGGCGTGGGCCGACCTGAGCGTGGCGGAAGGATTAAAATACCTGCAGGGCGAACGGACGGAGGCGCAGAAGACGCTCGCGCGTGAGGCGGCGGAGAAGGCGCTGCGCCTCGACCCGGACCACGGAAACGGTCACGCCGCGATGGGCATGTATCTTTATTACTGCCTGCAGGAGTACGATCAGGCGTTGGCGGAGCTGGAGAAAGCGCGTGAGCAAGCGCCTGGAGATCCGATGGTGATCCAGGGGATCGGATTGATCAATCGCCGCCAGGGCAAACTGGAGGAGTCGATCAAGCTCCAGCTGCAGGTGGCGCAAATCGATCCGCTGAACGAGGACAACTGGGTGAATCTCGGCTGGACCTACCGCGGGATGCGGAGGTTTGCCGATGCGCGTTCGGCGTATAACCGCGCGCTCTCGATCGCTCCGGGCGACGGCGAAATCGGGGCGCGCCGGGCGGAAAACGAGGCGGCGGCGGGGAATCTGCAGGTCGCGATTAGCGCGATCAGAGATGTGGCGCCGGTCTTTGGCACGCCCAGCTATGGCGGGCTGATCAGCGCGCTCGAGGTGGAACGAAAATACGACGAGGCGATCGCGAAGCTGACTACGGATTTGAAGGAGGCATCGAGCCGACCGGGGCTGCCGCGGCTCGCGGTGCCACGGGCGCATCTCACGCTCGGGGCGTTGCAGCGCGAAGCCGGCCGCCCAGCGGAGGCGCAGCGGTTCTTTGCCGAGGCGGAGGAGGAGCTCGCTGCCTTACGCGCAGAGGGCAATAACAGCCCTCAGCTGCGCGCCGCTTTGCTCGAGTGCTATGCGTCGTTAGGCCGGCGGGCGGAGGTGGAGCGGATGGCGGCCGAGCATACCGCATCGCAAGGCAAGGATCGCTGGACGGGACCGCTCGCGGAAGAGGATGCGGCGCGGGCCTTTTGTCTGGTCGGAGATTTCGGCCGCGCCCTGGACCTGCTGGAAAAGCTGATGGGGCAATCGTATGCCGATTCGATTACGCCGGCCTTGCTGCGGATCGATCCCGTCTGGGATGCGATGCGGGAGAACCCGCGCTTTCAAAAGCTCGCGGGCGTGCGGCCTTGATCCTGCGGGCGCCAAGCCATAGCGAGCCGATCGCCGCAATTAGCCGGCTTTGAGCACCAGTAGAAAGTGGGAATCCTCTGCGTCATCAGATTTCTCGCCGTCAGAGTCGAGGAAGGTGAACCCGCATTTTTGCAGGATGCGGACCGAAGCGACGTTGTGCTTCGCCACCCCGGCGTAAAGCGGCCGCGTCCGTTCCAGGCGAAGGAAAGCGGAGAGCGCAGCGGTGGCGACGCCGCGGCCCCAATACGCGCGGTCGATCCAGTAGCCGATCTCGCGCTTCCCGTCCGAATTCCAGCTCACGATGTTCCCTGCGACGTGCTCTTGAGGTTGGGATTCCGGTGAGACGTCGAAGGTGGCAACGATCGTCCTGATCAGGCCCGTCTCGTCCGCCAGAATCTTCGCCCAATGCTGGTCGAACGCGGCGCGATCGCGCGATTGAAAGGCGACCATCGCCACCGCGATTGGATCGCGCTGATGCTCGAAGAACAACGGCAAATCGCTCGGTTCGACGGGACGTAAAGCGATGTGAGCGACCTGTGACATGTGACGCAAATTCTATCGTGACGCTGTCCTGATCAAACAAATCAATTTCGTTAGCATCCCCGGTGCGCTGTCGGAAGACAGATGGCGTATCAGGAACGCAGGAAAGCAGGAAAAGCGGGTTGAATTTGGAGGCCAGGCCGTAATGAAATCGAAGATAAGGCGGCGAAAGAAATTTGTGTTAAGCGCGTCCACCCACAGCGCTTTGCGGTTGAAGGCGGCCAGGAAAGATACGAGCAGTTCTTCGAGCGGTTTAATGGCTCGATGCACAACTAAGGGCGGAGGTATCCGTTCTTGCGGATCTCAGGTCGCGATCACTTGTAGGCAATCGCTGCGCTCGAGGGCCCAAACAGAGGGATCACCTCGAACCGTTGAAAGCCGGCTTCCCGGCACCAGCTCTCGAAATCCGCCGCGGAATAATCGAAGGCATCGCCAAACTCGATCAGCATGTTGAGCGACATGAGCAGCCCAAAAAGATTCTCCCGCCGCGCATCATCGATCAGCGCCTCGATCGCGACAAAGGCGCCACCCGTCGGCAGCGCTTCGTAGGCAGCGCGGATCAGGCGCTTCTTCTTCTCCAGGTTCCAATCGTGCAGGATCATCCCCATCGTGATCACATCCGCCTTCGGCAACGGATCGGCAAAGAAATCGCCGCTCGCGGTGGTGATGCGATCGCTCAACCCCGCGGCCGCGATGCTCCGGGCGGCGATCGGTTCCACCACCGGCAGATCGAAAGAAATGCAGCGCAGATGCGGATGCCGTTTGGCCACCTCTATGCAGAGCAACCCGGTCGCACCGCCGATGTCGCACAAGGTCTTGAACCGGCGGAAATCAAACTTCTCGGCCAACGCTTCAAAATTGAGCCGCGACAAACCAGTCATCCCGCCGAGGAACTGCTCCAGCCGGGCCGGCTCGGCGTAGATCTCTTCGAACATGCCCTTGCCGCCCTGCTTCATTTCGTTCTGCGGCTTCCCGGTGCGCAACGCTTCGGGCAGATCATTCCAGAATTTGAAGAGCCGCCCGTTCAACATCTCCAGAATCCCGCCGATGTAGCGCGGACTCTCGCGATCCAGGTAGAGCGCCGTCAGAGGCGTATTGGAATAGCGCGCCGCCGGTCCTTCGTCGTCCCGCTCCAAGAACTTCATCGCGACGAGTGCGTCGAAAAAATCGGCGATCGCGCGCGGGTGAAGCCCAATCTCACCGGCCAGCTCCGCGCCGGTCAGCTTGCCTTCTCCCAGTTTCGTAAAGGCACCGAGCTCTACCGCGCTCAGCAAGACTTTGGAAGACCAGAACCCGAAAGCAGTTTGCAGGAGAGGTGAAGGATCAGGCGCAATGCTCATATTTATGAAGTTCGCGAAGGAGTCCGTGGCGTCGAGCGGTTTTCAGTTACCAAGATGGGCCCTTCGCGACCAGGCCAATGATTCCGACCGGCGAGGTAAGTGTGACGCACCGCAAGGCGACGATCAGCACTCCTGCCAAGATGGCCTGGAGCGGTCCCTGGTCGCCAATTCCGCTCGCGTTCTCAGCTGTCTTCGTGGGCGGATGATCGCGCTGATTGGCGAGCTTCGCGCCTAGTTGGACGCCCGCTTTCTCTACTTCCCAGCCATGGTGCAAATCGCCTGCTTCATTGGCGGATTCTGGAATGGCTCGAAAGGACATGCGCGCAAAAGCTGCGCGCAAAAGCATCGCGTTCAAGCAGTGGTTTCGACATGCCAGCAATTCCGCCGCGCTCCGGTGAACTTTCGAATCACTCCGCCCTGAGTGCGATTATCGGATCGACGCGGCTGGCGCGGCGGGCGGGGATCCAGTTGGCGAGGCAGGCGATTCGTGAGGAGGGTGAGGGCGATGAACGTGACGGTGGCAAGGAATCATGAGCCCGTTTGCTCCATCGCCTTTTGCATTTCTTCGGGGGTGACTTCGCGGACGTGGGTGGCGATCGACCACTGGTGGCCGCACGGATCTTCCAGCTTACCGTAGCGATCGCCCCAGAACATGTCGGCGAGCGGCATCGTGACTTTCGCGCCGGCGCGCACCGCCTGGTCGAAGGCGGCGTCCGCGTTCTCGACGTAGAGATGGATGGTGACCGGCGAACCTTTGAGAGATTTCGGGCCGAACGATTCCCACTGCGGCATTTCTTCGTTGAGCATGATGACTGAATCTCCGATCCGAGAATTGTGTCCCGGGCAGCCTGTGTTACAATGCCTTACAGATGAGGGAGACGCTCACGATCAGTTTGCCAAAGGAGTTGCGCCGTGGGCTGGAAAAGATGGCCAAGGCCGAAGGCGTGACGAGCAGTGAATATGTCCGGCGTGCGATCAAGGCGGATATCTTTCGGCGGGCGCTACGCGCGGCGCGGCGGGAGATCGTCCCACAGGCGCGCGCCAAGGGGCTCTATACGGATGAAGACGTGTTCAAGATCATCTCGTGAGGGTGGTCTTTGACACAAACGTGCTTTATTCGGCGTTTGCGACGAAAGGCTTCTGCGAGGAAGTGCTGGATGAGGCGGCCGGCGAGTCCGTCATCATCTGGTCGCGTCCGCTACAGAAGGAGTTCAATTCCGTGCTCGCCCGGCGGCACAAAGGTGGTCCTGCGACCGAAGCGGCACTAGACGCATTTGCCGATCTTTGCGAATTCGTCGAACCAGAGCCGCTGTCTGAGCGCGTCTGCCGCGATAAGGATGATGACGTGGTGTTGGCGACGGCTGTGGCCGGGCGAGCGGATGTGATTGTGACCGGGGACGAGGACCTGCTCGACCTGGAGAGCTATGAAGGCATTCGGATTTTAGGTCCGCGGCAGTTTTTGGAGTTGCTGGAGCGGCAAGCCTAAAAACGAAAGTGCGTGATCGTGGGACGCGATCATCGGCGAGCGAGAGGCCCACCCTACCCGGGATCGCTGACGCGCGGGGAGCGCGTCCCTCCGAGAATGCGATCAGCGCATTCTCTTCTTTCGCAGCGTCAGCTGCTCATTTGCTCCATCGCCTTTTGCATTTTCTTCGGGGCTGACTTCGCGGACGTGGCTGGCGATCGACCACTGGTGTCCGAACGGATCTTGCAACTTGCCGTAGCGATCACCCCAGAACATATCGGCGAGCGGCATCGTGACTTTCGCGCCGGCGCCCACCGCCTGCTCGAAGGCGGTGTCCGCATTTTCAACGTAAAGATGGATAGTGACGGGCGAACCTTTGAGAGCTTTCGGGCCGAACATTCCCACTGCGGCATTTCTTCGTTGAGCATGATGACTTAATCGCCGATCCGGATGCAGCTCGCCATCGAAGCTCTCGGTGCGCGGCGCGTTCGCTACTCGTGTTCCTGAGAGCCGGTCCTCATCGCACGCTGAGGTTTCCCGATTCTCCCGTGGTTGATGAAACGGGATCGACGAAAAGATCGCCTTCGGCGACCAGAACCGATGAGCCGCCGACCCACGTCTTCAGGACGGTGCCGTCCTTCTTCTCCGCGCGCGCGACTAACGTGCTGGGGCGGCCCATCTCCACACCCTGCGCGATGCGCCAACAAAAATCGCCCGCCGGTTTTTCGTCGTGCTGAGCCAGCAGCCCGGCCAACGCGCAGTTTGCGCTACCAGTGGCGGGATCTTCCGCGACGCCGCTCAACGGCGCAAACATGCGAGCGCGAATGTCGAATTCATCGCGCGATCGGACATAGAAATAGAGGTCGGGCAGAATGCCTTTGGCGTTGATCGCTTCGAAGGCGGCGAGGTTCGTTGTTGCCCGCTCGAGCGCGCGGCGGTTCGCCAATTCCACCATGATGAATGGCAGCCCGACCGAGGCGAGCTGCGGCGGATGACAGCTCGTCGAAATGTCTGCGGGATCGAGCGACAGGGCGGCCGCAACGAGATCGAGTGCCAAAGTTTCGCCGAGGGAAAACGGCTCCGGCGCGCACAGTTCGCACGAGACGATCTTCCCATCCGCCGCGCGGATATCGAGCGGCACGAGCCCGGCTTTTTCTTCGAACGTGACCGTGAGCGAGTCGGCGATTTCGCCGAACGCACCCGTCGCCGCGAGCACAAATGCGGTCCCAACGTTCGGATGTCCGGCGAAAGGAATTTCGCGCGCCGGCGTAAAGATGCGGACGTGCCGCGTGTGACCGGCGCGCGCGGGAAAGACAAACGCCGTTTCCGAGAAATTGAACTCGCGCGTGATCTGTTGCATCTGCGCATCCGAGAGGCCGCTCGCCTCCGGCAACACCGCGAGCTGATTGCCGCCGAAGCGGGTGCCGGTAAAAACGTCGCAGATGTAGTAGCGATAATTCATAGCGCGAGATTCTCCCTTCGCAGGTTCACCCGAGAAAGATTGAGCAAAATCGGAGGAAGTGATAGCACGCGCGCTGCTCCGGGGAATTCGCGCAGGTCCGTCGGGCAACGTTCACCGTTGCCGCCGTTCACACGCGACGCCACAAACTCGAGCAGTTGCTTCTTCTGAACCGAGCGGCAACGCATCAGCGGCGGCTTCAATCTCCTGGAGCGTACTCATTCGATGTGGAAGATGCCACTATCGGTTACGGAGGCGAAAGCAAAGCTCGTTTCCGCGAGGTCGCGGAAACCAGCAGGCGAGTCGCGTGCGCTACCAAAAAGGAATTAGCCGCTCATTTGTTCCATCGCCTTTTGCATTTCTTCCGGGCCGACTTCGTGGACGTGGGTGGCGATCGATCAGTGATGGCCGGACGGATCTTCCACCTTGCCGGAGCGGTCGCCCCAGAACATGTCGGCGAGCGGCATCGTGACTTTCGCGCCGGCGCGCACCGCCTGGTCGAAAGGAGGCGTCAACGTTCTCGTCGTAAAGGGTGGTGACCCATTTAGAACTCGCTCAATTTTTGACTCGACCGCTCTAAGCGGTCGACTAAAGAGCGTTCGTTGTGACGCCGGACAGACTCTCCGTCGACTTCCAACTCGGATGCCTTAGAGCATTCGAGATCCCGAAGCGGACGATTCGGCGAGAGGAACGATCGTCCCGGTCCAGCACGTTTGTGGGCTTCGCCGATCTCGATGAAATTGCTATCAAGGGTCGCTTGGCGACTGGCCATTCGGTGATGCCGGACTAAATAGCGCGTCGGCGGCTGGGATCTCGTAGATTTTTCACAATCCGCAGAAGCGGGCGCAGATCGCGGCGTTGCCGTCAGGCACCCGACATTCGGACGCCACCGAATGGTCGGCTGGTCAGAAGATCGGTTTCAGGACCAGTCGGCCGTAGGCGATGAACGCCATGAGGAGGCCCAGCACGACACTCATAATGATCGGCGTGATCTCGTTGTAATTAACGTGCACACCGATGAAGACGACGCTCTCGATCGCCAGGATCGCGGCGGCCAACACCGTGAGCGCCGGATGCCAATGGAAGGCGGCGGGAACGATAAGCCCGACCGCGCAGACGAGCTCGAGGATGCCGAGGGCCATCCAGACTTCCCGTGGCAACGCATCGAAGGAGCGGACCCCCTCGCGAACCTTGTCGAACATGAAGACCTTCATCACGCCCGACGCTGCGTAGAGAAGCGCGGCGAGGATCTGCAGGACCCACAAGAGGACGTTCATCGTGGGTTCCGGAACGATGGGTTGATTAAAAATCCTCTCATGTCGCCGCTTTTACACGCCGCGGCTTTCTCGGGACAAGCTTAAAAACTGCTCGATCAGACCCACTCTCAAAAGGACTTCCGGGAAAGGCTCAGTTGTGATTCTCGCTCATGGACGTGGGAGCGGAAAATGCCAGGAAAACGACACGTCTGGCCAGATTCCCCCGGAACGTGTAAAGCCCGCCTAAGACCTTCCTTGCCTCCGGTGTGACCTAACGCTTTTGCGGCGCTCCACTTGAGGACGTATCCCGCGGAAGTAGTTCACACTTCGAATATTAGCAGCGCTCGCTCGCTGATTGATTTTCACGCGTCGCGGCATATATAGCGACAGGGTTCTCTCCAATGCTCTTTTCGCCATCAAACATTGCCGTTCAGTGATCACCGCTCGGGATCTCTCGCGGCCAATCCCAAATCAAAGGAGTGGAAAAATGAAACAATTGCCGAAAGCACAGACCGATCCGTTCAAACAGCAATTTCAAGGCGACGTGGTCTTACCGGACGACGCGAACTACGACGAAGTCCGCGAGATCTGGAATGCCATGATCGATCGCCGGCCGGCACTCATCGCGCGGTGCAAGTCGGCTGACGATGTCGTGCAGGCGGTTAACTTCGGGCGCGAAAACGAGCTCGTCGTCTCCATCCGGGGCGGCGGACATAACATTGCCGGCAATGCCGTTTGCGACGACGGCCTCATGATCGATCTCTCGCTCATGAAACGTGTGCAGGTGGACGAAAAAGCCCGGCGTGCCTCCGTCGAGCCGGGCTGCACACTCGCCGACCTCGACGCGGCGACCCAGCCCTACGGCCTCGCCACACCCACCGGCATTAACTCCACCACAGGCGTCGCCGGACTCACTCTCGGCGGTGGCTTTGGCTGGATCAGTCGCAAGTACGGCATGACAATCGATAACCTCCTGTCCGCCGATGTCGTGACCGCGGAAGGAAAACAGATCCGCGCGACTGAAATGGAAAACCCCGATCTTTTCTGGGGCTTGCGCGGCGGCGGCGGCAATTTCGGGATCGTGACCAATTTCGAGTTTCAGCTCCATCCGGTCGGCGACGTGCTTAGTGGGCTCATCGCTTTTTCATTCGCCGAAGCGAAAACGGTCCTGACAAAGTTCGCCCGTTTCACCGAGACCGCGCCGGAAGAGCTCACCGTCTGGATGGTCACACGCAAGGCGCCGCCGCTGCCCTTTCTGCCGGGCGAGGTGCACGGGAAGGAAATCGTGATCCTCGCCTTGTGCTACGTGGGCAACCCGGCGGAGGGCGAGAAACAGATCGCGCCGCTGCGCAGCTTCGGCACCGTGCTCGGCGAACACGTCGGCGTGCAGCCCTTCGCGGCCTGGCAGCAAGCCTTCGACCCACTTCTTGCGCGCGGAGCCCGCAATTACTGGAAGTCTCACAATTTCACCCGGCTCGGCGACGATACGATCGACGCCATCGTCGAATACGCGGCCAGGCTGCCTTCGCCGCATTGCGAAATCTTCATCGGCACGATCGGCGGCGAGACGACCCGCGCCGCGCCGGAGGCGATGGCCTATTCGAGCCGTGACGCAAAGTATGTCATGAACGTGCACGGCCGTTGGGAAACGGCGGCCGAAGATGCTGCCGTCATCGCCTGGTCGCGCGAATTTTTCGACAAAACGAAACCCTTCGCGAGTGGCGGCGCCTACATCAATTTCATGACCGAAGAAGAGTCCGACCGGATCACCTCCGCCTATGGCCCGGCCTACCAGCGCCTCGCCGAACTGAAAAGGAAATATGATCCGACGAATTTCTTCCGCATGAATCAAAACATAAAGCCGGGCTGAGCCGCTGCGGCGCGAGTCAGCCGCGCGGTGGGAGCTTTATTCGTTAGGCCAGCGGGGCAGCCTCGAGGTCAGGCCCCGCGAGGTGGACCTCCGTGCGTTTGCTCTCCAGAAAACATGAAAGGAGGGAACCGCGACTTCGTTTTGATGAGGTCTGAGATCTTCCGGGGGCAATTCTTTTCGAGGCGGACGCGCCCTGGTTCGCGGAGGCGCGACTCTACTTTGCGCCTGAGCGAAGCCGATTGCGTCGCAGGACCACGAATAAGCCAAGTGCCGCGAAGACAAAGAGGACGAAGACCGACGGCTCAGGTATCGGTGCCGCCAACCCCGAAAATTGGGCGATGCCGGTGTTGAACAAAAACGTCTTCGCGCCAGTGCTCGAATTGATCGAATACAGGTCCCCATTCGGCGAGCTTCCGTAAAGAGTTCCATTGGTATCGAAGACGATGTCCGAGAGGACCGTATCGAGGCCACCGACAGCCGTCAGGCTTCCGGTCGTTTGATTGACGAGAGCGAGATCTTCATTTCGGCCAGAGGCGTTGCCGCGCGAGGCATAGAGCGCGCCGGTGGGGTCAAATGCGATTCCGGCGCAGAACGAATTTCCCGAGCCCATGAGGGTGAGAGAGCTAAGGATATCTGCATTCGAGGGATCAATCGTGACCAGCACACCCACGCCAAGATCGTTTCGAAAGGCGCTACCGTAGAGCACATCCTGGGCATCGAAGCGGAGACCGTCGATGGCGGCGTTGGGATCGCTAACCAGTCCGATGACGCTTGCCGCCCCTGTCGTCGGGTCGATCGTCAACAAAGTGCTTTGGACGGAGCTTCCTCCGGAAACGCCGTAGAGCACACCACTGGAATTGAAGGCGATGCCGCCGAGTCGATCGAATCCCGTGTCGCCGATAAGCGACACCGTCTGTGTCGTGACGTCGATTTGGTAGAGTCGGCCGCCGCCGCTGGAATTTGCGCTTCCAGTGGAGCCGTAAAGAACGATATCGGCATTCGTTCGCGGGATGGCTGAGGCGATAACGAGAGCACCGACCAGGAGACAGAGTGGGCGAATGCGAAGCGTATTCATGCCGCGCAGCGTCGGAAGGCCCGATAGCTGATGTCAAGCAAAAAAATTCCGCGCGCTTTTCAATGCGGAAGAGCTACCTGCCCTTTTCGACGAAAGTCTTCAACCGCGCGAGGGCGGCATCCCACTGTTGCGCGATGCGGTCGAGGTAATCCTTCGCTTCATCGAGCGTCTCCGGCTCGAGCTCGAAGACACATTGGCGGCCGATGCTTTCGCCGCGGACGAGCCCGGCGTTTTCCAGCACCCGGAGATGTTTCGCGATCGCCTGACGAGTGATCTTCGTTCCCTGCGCCAGCTGCGAAATCGAGCGCGGAGTTCCTTCGCAAAGCCGGGCGACAAGGGTCAGCCGGGTCGGGTCGCCGAGGGCCGCGAATATCGGCGCATGGTGGCGGAGGAGCCGCGGCGCGGAGAGTTCGTTAGGCGCTCTTCGCGACATGTTCCTCGATGTCCTGCAACTGCACAGACCAGCCGTGGTCGTTCATCCGGAAGGCTTCCTCGCGGCGATCCGCAGGCACCTGGCTGAACCCGGATTCGGTCACGGTGAGCGAAGTCCCGGAGTCGCTTTTCTCCAGGCGGAATTCCACCAGCGTCGGCTCCTCCTCGGAATAATCGACCTCAGGCTTCACGGCGTAGGGATGCCACTTATACGAAAACAAATGCTCGGGCTCCATCTTTTCCACCCGCACTTCCATCCGCAGGTGCTCATATCCGGGGACCGTAAGATTGCCAAAGGTCGTCTCTCCGGGCACGAAAGCTTTCTCCAGCGTTACGCCGAACCACTCGCCAAACTCCCGATAATCCGTGAGCGCGCGCCAGACCCGGCTGAGGGGCGCCTTCAGTTCGATTCGCTTCTCAATTCGATCTTCATCAATATGCAATGACATGGTTGCATATTAAGTCCGCTCCGGCTTCATGCAACTCATTAGTTGCGCATACTTTTTGGCGCGGTTTGGCATTTTCCAAATCCCGAGAAAACTACCCCCGCAGATCCGAGAGCATTCCTTCAGCGCTCCGGCTCCGGCACGATCGCGGCGTTTATCTGAATAAAAGCAAGCGTGGAGGGTCTGTGCGGTTACGTTTCCTGGTCCGGCGGGTTCGTCCATGTTGGCGATCTCTCCCGCGCGGATTACGGTCTCTGCGACGAATTTCTTGCCTAACGAATGGATTCTTTTGTCAAAGTGAGATGGCTGCGCGGTGAAGTTGCCGTCACGCAAGTGCAGCTCTGGCAGTGCGCGCCATCTGCGTGGCAGCCGCCGATCAACGCCTTCCGCTGCGAGACCTGCGTGCGGATTTGTGTCGATCTCGCCGGGGTCGAAAAGTCGGCCATCGATCTGCACGTCGAACCGCGCCGTGTCGTCGTGCGCGGGGAACGGCGGCCGGCGGAGCCGACGGAAAAGCACGGGCGTTCTCTGCAAATCCTCGCGCTCGAAATCGATTATGGTCGGTTTGAACGCGAGCTGCTTCTGCCCGTCGAAGTGGATGTGGGACGCGCGCATGCCGAACAGGAAAACGGCCTGCTCTGGATTTCTTTGCCGTTGAAACAATGAGCGACGGATCCATTCAACTGCTGCAATCAGGCGCAGGCGCGCCCAGCTCACCGCAGGCCGGCGTGACTGACGGAAGCGGCGCGGAAGAGCTCCGTATTCCCGAGGAGTTGTCGATCCTTCCGCTGCGCGGTTTCGTCATGTTTCCGGGAGGAATTTTGCCGCTCACCGTGAGTCGTCCGGCCTCGATCAAGCTGCTCGATGAAACCCTGGCCCTAACGAAAGTGATTGGTCTCCTCACCCAGCGTGACGAGGAAAAGGAAGACCCGCAGCCGCAGGATCTTTATTCAGTCGGAACGGCGGCGATGGTTTTAAAACTTCTGCGGCAGGCGGATGACCGTGTCGTCCTTGTCGTGCAAGGATTGGAGCGTTTCGCGATGCGAAAAATTGTGGCAACGGCGCCCTATCTGCGCGCCGAGATCGACTTGCCAAAATCTGTTTTTCCAGAAGCGACCAGCGAATGGCAGGCGGAATTTCAGAACCTGAGGGAGAACGCACTGCGGTTGCTCGCGCTCATGCCGGAGGCGCCGGAGCAGGCGGCGATCGCCTTGCGCAACATCGAAGATCCAGGTGCACTGGCCGATTATCTCGCGCCGAACCTCAACCTTTCGGTCGGACAAAAACAGGCGATCCTCGAAGAACTCGATGTGCGCAAACGGGTGCGCGCGGTGCAGACGAGCATTTCGTCGCAGCTCGAGATCGCGCAGATCCAGCAGAAGCTGCAGCAGGACGTGCAATCGCAATTCACCGACGCGCAGCGCAAGGCGTATCTGCGCGGGCAATTGAAAGCGATCCAACGCGAGCTCGGCGAAGGCGACACCGGCGCCGACGAGCAGACGGCGACGTTGCGCACGCGCCTCGAGGAAGCGAAGCCGCCCACGGAAGTGCTCGCGCAGGCGGAGCGCGAATTGAAGCGCCTCGAGATCATCCCGCCGGCGAGCCCGGAGTATTCCGTCATCGTCAGCTACGTCGAGACGATCGCGGAGTTGCCCTGGTCGAAATTCAGTGACGACAACCTCGATCTCGACAAGGCGCAGGAGATCCTCGATCGCGATCATTACGATCTCGAAAAGGTGAAGCGCCGGCTGATCGAATACCTCGCCGTGCGCAAACTCAACCCCCAAGGCCACGGTCCAATCCTTTGTTTGTTAGGCCCGCCCGGCGTCGGCAAAACCAGCCTCGGCCAATCGATCGCCGATGCTCTCGGGCGCAAATTTGTTCGCATGAGCCTCGGCGGGATTCGCGACGAAGCGGAGATCCGCGGGCATCGCCGCACCTACATCGGCTCGATGCCGGGTCGGGTCATTCAAGAGATGCGCCGCGCCGGCACGCGCAATCCGGTCATGATGCTCGACGAAATCGACAAGGTTGGGACCGACTTCCGCGGCGACCCGGCGAGCGCGCTGCTCGAGGTGCTCGATCCGCGGCAGAACAACGCTTTCGTCGATCGTTATCTCGATCTGCCGTTTGATCTTTCGCAGGTGATCTTCATCGCGACCGCCAACTACATCGGCGGGATTCCTGGCCCGCTCCTCGATCGCCTGGAAATGATCGAGTTACCCGGCTACACGGAGCGTGAAAAATTGGAGATCGCGAAAAAATATCTCGTTAGGCGACAACTGGAGGAGAACGGCCTAACGCATGAACAAGTGAACTGGCAGGAGGAGGCGATTCGCCTCGTCATTACCAATTACACTCATGAAGCCGGTGTGCGCGATCTCGAACGACAGATCGGAGCGGTTTGCCGCACGGTCGCGGCGCGGGTGGCGCGAGGCGCGAGCGAGCATGTGACCATCACGGAAGAGCTGGTGCGGGAAACGCTCGGCCCGCAGCGTTTCGTGCACGAGCAGCGCCTAACGACAAGTGCGCCCGGCGTCGTCACCGGCCTCGCCTACACGCCGGCCGGCGGCGAAATTCTTCACATCGAAGCGACCAAGTTTCCCGGTAAAGGCAACATCACCCTCACCGGCCAGATCGGCGAAGTGATGAAGGAATCGGTGCAGGCAGCCTGGAGTCTGGTGCGCAGTCGCGATGGCGCGATCGGCGCAAACCCGGAAGCATTTCGCGAGAGCGACGTCCATGTGCACGTCCCAGCCGGAGCAGTGCCGAAGGACGGGCCATCCGCCGGCATCGCGATGTTTACTGCACTCGCTTCCCTCTTCAGCAACCGCCCGGTCCGCTCCGATGTTGCGATGACCGGGGAGGTGACGCTGCGCGGGCTCGTCCTCCCCATTGGCGGTCTAAAGGAGAAAAGCCTCGCCGCAATGCGCGCAGGGATCAGCACCGTCATCATTCCAAAGTTGAACGAGAAAGACCTGGTCGATGTGCCTAACGAAGCGAAGGAGAAGCTGAAGTTCGTTCCAGTGGCGACCGTGGACGAAGTTTTGGCGAACGCGCTCGAGCCGCAATGACGGAAGTTCGCCGCTCAGAGGTATTGCCTGATGCCCGGTGGCTCTGCGACGCCAGCGCGGTGACAAATAAAAATCCTGCGCGGACGCCACGACCGAATTCTTTAGGATGACACCGGAACAGCTCAGCACGCAGTTACGCCGCGGAGAGGGCGATTTCCTAGAGAAACGGCGCGGAATCGTCGCCCTCGCTTTGGCGGCCGCGGGATCGATGGGTCTGATTACGCTCTATCAAATCGGAATTACCAAGCAGCTGCCCGAGCCGCCGCTGCCCGGTTTCGATGCCGACAAAGTCGATGCCTCGGAAGAGGCTTATTCCTATTTCCAAACGCCAGATGCCGTCATCGGACTCGGAAATTATGCCGTTACCTTGGGGCTCGCCGCGATGGGCGGGATCGATCGGGCAAAGAATCAGCCCTGGATTCCGCTCGCGCTTTTGGCGAAGGCCGGCGTCGATGCCGCGCAGGCCGCGCGGCTGACGGTCGATCAATGGACCAGGCACCGGGCGTTCTGTTTCTGGTGTCTGCTCGCTGCCGGCGCGACTTTCGCCGCGCTTCCGCTCGCGGTGCCGGAAGCTGTCGCGGCCATTGGTCATCTCCGCAAAAGACTCACTTGAATTTATCGGTCGTGGTTCCGGTGTGGAACGAAGCGTCGACCATCGACGCGTTCGTCAGGCATGTGCGTTCGCGGTTACCGATGGCGGAGATCGTGCTCGTCGATGGCGGGAGCAACGACGGAACCTGGCAAAAACTGCAGCGATTGGCGGATCGCCATCGTTTGCGACTGCTACGCAGCCCGCGCGGGCGCACGCGCCAAATGAACCGCGGCGCGGAAGCGAGCCGCGGCGAGGTTATTCTTTTCCTGCATGCCGATTCCCGTCTGCCGCACTCCTGTGCGGGAGCGATCGCGCGGCTTCTCCAGGAGCAAGAGATTTGCGGTGGCTGTTTTCGCCTCCGTTTTCCGAGGCAGGAGCTGATCTACCGCATCAGTGATTCGTTAGGCAACTTGGCCGTCGATCTTTTCCAGATCGCGCTCGGCGATCACGGGATCTTCTGCCGGCGCGATACCTTCTTCCGTATCGGCGGCTTTCCGGAGGTGCCATTAATGGAGGACGCCGATTTCTATCGCGCTTTAAAGCGGCAGGGCCGGGTGCGGCAACTGCGGGACGAGATTGAAACGAGCCCACGGCGTTACGAAGAACTTGGGCGGCACCGGACGACCTTCTTTTATCTCCTCCTCCTCGCGCTCTATCTGCTCGGCGTATCGCATGCGCGACTGGCGGAATGGCATCGGCGGTTCACCGAGCGATCGCCGGCACGGCGCCGCTTGCCCGCCGACGCCTTCGCCCGCGCGTGAGCGCGAGGCAACTCGCAGCTCTCGCTTGTGCGGAAAGAGATCGCGGCTGTAGAAGGATGCGATGCTCAAGGAGCGCCGCTTTTTGCCTCCTCTGCTTTTGCTCTCGGCGGCGCTCTGCTGGAGCCTCGGCGGCGTCCTCATCAAGTCGATCGACTGGCCGCCGATGGCGATCGCCGGCGGCCGGAGCGCGATCGCGATCCCGGTGATGCTGCTGCTCGCCGGCTGGCCGCGCTTTACCTTTTCACGCGTGCAGATCGGCGGTGCGATCGGCTATGCACTGACGGTCGCGCTATTCGTTTTCGCGACCCGGATGACGACAGCGGCGAATGCGATCTTCCTGCAATACACCGCGCCGATTTATGTCGCGCTCATCGGGCGCTGGTATCTCGGCGAACGCGCGTCGCCGATTGACTGGCTCGTTATCGTCGTCGCGCTGATCGGGATCGCGCTTTTCTTTTTCGATCGCCTAACGACGGCAGGTTTCTGGGGCAATATCGTCGCGCTCGCGAGCGGCGTCGCTTTTGCCTCCGTCGCACTTTTCCTGCGGAAGGAAAGGGAAGGCTCACCCGTGGCCGCGATCATTCTCGGCAATCTGCTCGTCGCGCTTGCGAGCGTGCCATTGATGTTTCAGGCATCGTTAGGCAGGGGAAGCGCCTGGCGACTCTTGTTGCTCGGCGCGGTGCAGCTTGGGCTCCCGTATGTGCTCTACGCGACCGCGATCAAATCGGTTACAGCGCTGGAGGCGACGCTCATTCCGCTGCTCGAGCCGGTCCTCAATCCCCTCTGGGTGATGCTCGCGCTCGGGGAACGCCCGGGCCCGTGGGCGATCGTCGGTGGCGCGCTCGTCCTCGCCGCGGTCCTCGGCCGCGGCGCCCTCATGCTCGGTGCGGCCACGCGAGAGCGGAAGGGCGATCTAGGGATGGGATGATCTATTTTCAGCCAGGATTGTATGTCACAATCGAGCAACTCGAGACCGAACTGGCGCCGGTGCCGAAGCCGCTCAACCACGGATTCAACACCGAGACGGCTTATCTCGTCCTTGGGGGTTTCTCGCTCTCAGAAAGCGGCGAGGCGTTTCTGGTTCTCTCCAATGGCGAGAACGAAATCTGGTTCATCTCGAATCGGCATTTGCGGACGTACGATCTGCGACCTGCTTCGACCGCGTTTCGCCTCCCGCTGTGCACGTCTGGCGGAAAGTCAGAGCGCAATGGCCACAATGGCGTCCCGCTCGAAGTAGCAGCCGTTCGTTAGGCTAAGCCGGCGCGAAGACCGGCAGCCCCGCGAAGATTTCCTCCTCAGCCGTCTCCTCATCCGTCTGCAAGGGCGCGAAACGATCGGCCCGAAAACCGCGCTCGATCCCGTGGGCGTTGAGCGGTCCCGTGATCTCGCAAAGGTAAACCGCGGTCTCACCTTCCTCACCCGTGAGGCCGACGCCCGGAACGATATCGCGAATGGTGTAGGTGACACCTTCACGCGGCAGTTCCGAGTAAAGCTTCTCGATGCCGGGCGGGAATTTTCCATCAACGCAAACGACCTTTTGATTCGGCAGAAACATAGCCGCTAACCATACCACAAGCCCGGCACCGCGAAACTCGGCGACTCACCTCTTAGCCGCTCTTAATTTCTCCCAACGAAACGGGCGTCGCGCCGCCCACGCCGGACGCGGACGAAGCGATATCTCCCGCGAATGTTTTCCGCGATGAAATGACCTTTCGAGTCAGCTGCCATCAAGCCAAGGTAAACGTGCCGCGGCACTTCGAGGAATCGATAGATCGCGCCCCCGACGCCAAGAGAAGTCGTGCCGAGCAGAGAAGATCCACTGCGGCAATCCGCCTAACGAAACCGTTCCAGATCATCGATGCGGGGACCAAACTTTGATCGCGACGGTGCGCCCGACCTGACCTTGCACAATCGCACGCCAAAACAGAAGCGAGGCGCCACAGGCAACGATCGCGAGGGTCGCGAGCGCGATCGATTCCAGCCAACGCTACATGCGCCGGACTTTAGCGCGCCGCGAGCCAGCCGCCGGTGGCCTGCACCGGTGTAAGTTGTCCGCGCCGGCTCACCCAGATGGCGACCGCTTTGCGCGGGGCGCTCTCTGACGGCGGAGGGATCGCTAGACTGCCAACTGCGTGATTGCTTTTCGCCTGCAAAGGCGCGTCCTGCTGCACGAGGACCACAAAGTCGTGCTCCAATTTGCGCCCGCTGTTCTCGCCCGCACCGATCTTTGAGGAAATGCCCGTCCCGAGGAGAGCGGCATGCACTTCCCAATCTTCCGCCCCACCTTTAGCCGGCTGAAAATCGATCGACCAATCCTTGCCGTCGGCGCTCGTCGCGCTCAGCCTGCCCGCCTGTTCGTCAGGCGAGGGAATGTTCGCGGACCAGTTGCGCCATTCCTTGCCATCCACAACGTAGGCCGGCGTGTAAACCGATTCGCTCCGCCAAAGCGCCGCGTAACGACTTTGCCGCGCGGTGTAATTCTCCGAAGAAAAGCGATCACGCCAGCCGAGTCGATCCCAGTAGTCAACATGGTAAGCTACCGGCACGAATTGTTTCCAGAGGCCGGTATCGTCCTTCAATCGGCTCAGCCGCGCCTCCGCCGGCGGACAACTGCTGCAACCTTCGGAGGTGTAAAGCTCGACCAGCGCCGTCTGCGATGGGCCGCTTTCGAAATGGATGCCTGCGCCGGCAGAGAGAGAAATCATGCCTAACGAAAAGCCGAGGACGGCCGAAACAATTTTCATGAAGTTAGGAGCAGATCGGCACTCGATTATTCCTTATTCGTTGCCGTGATTTGGCGCAAGCCTCTCGCCGCTTTGATCGCGGCGACTCTTGGCCGCCTTACTGCTCCGGGGAGGACAAGTTCTTAGCTGTCGTGCAGCATCAAGCGGCGCGATCCCTTTGCTCCACGCGTTGCGTTTCGCGCAAATCAGCAGCCGGCAGATTGACGGCTGCGACGGGTTAACAACCGGTCCTCTCCGGAATCCCGGGTGCTATGCGCCTCTCGCGCAGATTGCCTGCGGTGGCAGGCGTTACTTCGCGCGTTGCTCGATCCACCTATTGATTTCCGGAAGAAGACGCGCTTTCAGATCGGCTTTGAAGCGGATGCGTTCGGCCGCCTTATCAACATTTCGTTTCGCGCCCGGCGGTAAATACTTTCGCGCAAAAGCTTCGAGCTCATCCGCGCGCGACGCGTCTGAGAAACCGCCCATCACTCCGGCGGCAAAGTTAATCTTACCGAGAGAATCCAGTTTCTTGTCGAGCTGCGCGCGATGTGCCTCGACGTATTTCCAGGCCAGCGCCGGTTGTTCGCCCGCGAACGATACCTCCGGGACGAGGCGAACAGCGCGTGTCGCCGGCAACTCGTCAGTGAGCGAGAGCGCGAGAGTTTTCTGCGCGAGCTCGGGCGCGACCGCGCCGGCCATCGCGCCGTAGATGGCGCCTTTCTCTTCCGTGCTCTTCGTCTTCTCGCCGAGACGATGGAGCGTGTCCCAGGTCTTTTGATCGGCGTAACGTCCGACCACTTCGAGGACTACAGGTCGGAGATCGGGCGGAAGCGTTTTCGGATCGGTGACATATTTTTGGAAGCGCGCGCGCGCACTCTTGATAATGTCTTCATCGCCTAAGTCACCCAGAGCTCCGATTAACTCCACCCGAAGAAGTCCTACAGTCGGCTTTTCGTTAGGCTTGGGCTCCCAGCCAATGCGATCGAAAACCGGCCGAAGGAGCGAGCGCGCGTAACTCTGAAAGGCCGGGCGTTTGTCGTTCCCGATGTAGAGCGAGTCGATGTAATCCAGCGTGCGGCTGATTTGCTCCCATTGCGCGAGGCCGTCGTCGTCACGCAGTTTCTCCACTAGTTTGAAGTAGTCCGTGATCGGGCCCTTATCCGCCTCGACCAGCGCCCAAGTGTCGGCGAGGAGATTCACCTTGTCGGCTGATGAGAGTTGCGGCGCGGCCGCGAGCAGCTTGTCAAACTGCGCGCGATCGTAAGCGACCCGATAATAACCGACATCGCCGGCGTTCAGTTTCACCGTTTGCTCGGTCCCGACGCCCGGCAGGACGTCCGATTTTTTCTCGAGCAGAAAAACATGCGGCGAGCTATCGGTGGCGGCGCCGAGATCGCGCCAGGCGATGGGGATTTTCCATTCGAGAGGCGCCGGATTCTTCTGATGAATCGTGAAGTGCTCCTGACTGATCGTTAGGCCGTCCGGCGTTTGTGCGCCGGTGGAGACGAGCGGAAAACCGGGCTGTTCGGTCCAGCCGGCAGCGAGTGAGGCGACCGGCTTTTTCGAAGCTTCACCGAGAGCGTTCCAAAGATCAGCCGTGGTCGAGTTCGAGTATTTGTGCGCCTGCATGTAGTCGCGAATGCCAGCGCGAAAGTCATTCTCGCCGAGATAACTCTCGAGCATGCGCAGGAATGACTGACCTTTCTCATAAGTGATCTCGTCGAAAGCACTGTTCGCTTCCGCTTCCGTCTGCACCGGTTGCTGGATCGGGTGCGTGGCCGAGAGCGCGTCCGTCGCCATCGCAGCCTGCTTGGCGGCGTCGGCGCGCAGCCAGACCTGCCATTGCGGATTAAAATGATCGGAGCATTTCGTTCCCATCCAGGAAGCGAAGCCTTCGTTCAGCCAGAGATTATCCCACCAGGCCATCGTCACGAGATCCCCAAACCATTGATGCGCCATCTCGTGCGCCTCGACTCCGAAGACTCCTTCCTTCGTTCGCTCCGACGACTTCGCCGGATCGAAGAGCAAAGCGCTTTCGTAAAACGTGATCCCGCCCCAGTTCTCCATCGCGCCGCCGAAGCCGCCCGGGATGGCGATGAGATCGAGCTTCGGGAGCGGAAATTTGATCCCGAAATATTCGTCGTAGTAATGCAGAATCTTCTCCGCACTCTCGAGCGCGTAACGGCCGGTCTCCGCTTTCCCCTTGGTCGTGACGACGCCGATCTTCACGCCGTCGGCTTCGCCATGGATCGCATCCAGCTCTCCCGCGCAAAGGACGACGAGGTAACTTGCCATCGGCGGCGTTTCCTCGAAGCGGACGCGCTTGCCGCCCGGAGTCTTAGTTATGTTCTCCACCGGCATGTTCGAAACCGCGGTGAAGCTCGCCGGCACCGTGATCGTGAGGCGAAATTTCGCGCGGAAAGAAGGCTCATCCCAACAGGGAAAAAGCCGGCGCGCATCGGTCGGCTCCATCTGCGTGCCGAGCATTGTCTTCTTCGTGCCGCTCCCTTCTTCCTCATAGGTCGCATAGAAAAGCCCCTCGCCGGATTCATTGATCACGCCCGAGAAATCAAGCGCCAGCCGATGCGTCCCCGCGGCGATTTCCTTCGAAAACTTCAGCGTCGCCGTCTCTTCGTTTGCCTCAATCTGAACCTTCGCCGTCTCCGTTACCTGACCCTGCGCGTCGAGCAGTTTCGCCGCATGAATCGCGAGCATCTGTGCATTCAGCGTGATCGTCCTGGTCGGCTCCCGCACGTCGACCGTCACCGTTTCCGAACCGGTAAACATCTTCTTCGCGACATCGGGATTGATCTCGATCTCGTAACTGCCCGGAACAACAGTCTTCGGAAGTTTTCCCGGCGTCGTGGCAAAGGTGAAAGGCGCCTCGGCTTTCGATCCCATCGGGAAGAGCAACGCGCCGAGCAAAAGCAAGTAATGAAATCGCGCAACCATGTCGTACCCTGCCAAGGCGCGACGCGCTTGTCCAGACGGCAGGAAAATGGCAGACGCGGGATGGCATTGATGTTAAGGCTCTCGGCACCCCATGAATTCAGCGACCATTAAGCTTTTCCTTCCACGCGGCGACGCGAAAAGTCTACGCACTGCCGAGATTTCTAACTGGACAGGCAAGGTTATCGCCGCACCTCGGACCGAACTGGATGAGTTGTTATGTCGTGAGGAACTCGATAAAGCGGGGATTTACATCCTGATCGGCAGCGACCCTCGCGAATACTCCGCGGGCTTACATTGGCGAGGCGAAAGTCATTCGTGAGCGTCTCAAGCAACACAAGACGAAAGAATTTTGGATTTCGGCGATAGTCTTCGTCAGCAAGGACGAAAATCTCACTAAGGCTCACGTGCGATATCTCGAGAGTCGCCTTCTTGCTGAAGCGGCACAAATCGGCCGGTTCAAGCTGGAGCAGAAATCAACGATGGTACAACCCTTAAAGAACTCGATGAACAAACTTAACCTGAGATGTAGCCATCATTCGCGAATAATCCGCTCGCGTTACCTCTGAAGATTGACCGACAGATAGTTGATTCAGATCCGAGCTTTAATTTACAGGGGACATAAACGTCGCTTCGCAGCTCTCGCTTAGGCGGTGCGTTGCTATGCGGGAACTAAATCCAACTTCACCCTATGTCCTAGAGATCGCGCTGCGCGACTAAGAGTGGCGAGCGTGACGGAGGTATTTTCCGGGTCGAGAAAGCGGTGAACAGCGGCGCGCGAGGTCTTCATTTGGACGGCCATTGTGCTCTTCGTCATCCGTTTCTTTTTCATGAGGTCGGCAACCTTCAGAGCGACGGCGCGTTTGAGCGCCGCGGCCTGAACTTCTTCATGGATTCCATCCTCCTTGAGAAATTCTTCCAAGCTGCTGTCACGATGCGGATTCTTATTCTTTGCTGGCTTTGATGTAGGCATTCTTTCTTTGCAGAGCCAAGGGCCCTGTCATCGTTAGGCGTTTTCTGCGTCTTTTTAATAAAGCCGTGCAGTAGGATTATTTCGCCAACGTGGACGAAAAATAAGATCCGAGCGATTCGATTCGGAAGACGGCTTCGGACCTGTGAGAGCCCGTGCCCAATGGCTCAACCAATGGCATTCCCAGAGGCCAACGAAACTGCACAGTCATGAGGTCTTCGCCGATAATTCTTCTTTCTCCCTTTGCCAGCTGTCTTAGCCAATCCCGCACCGATTCACGCCCACTTTCCGTGCGTAAGAAGACGGCGGGATTCGGACACCTCACGTGTGAGCTGTATCATTTAGGATACATATCCAAGGAAATTCCAGCCGATCTCGGATCGGCAACGAAAAGACTTCTCAGAGCAACCTCACCGCGGTGATCGCGATACGGCCGTTGAAGCAAATATCGACGTCCGCACCCGGGGTGCGGTGGCGGAGGTTGTAGTCGCCGGCGAAGTAGAGGCCGCTCTCTTCTTCGTGGCGGTAATTGAGCGGGAGCGGTTTCGGATCGAGCGGACACCACACGACTTCAGGATCGGGAGCGTCGTTAGGCAAAATGGGCAGGTTGACGTTATAAAAGAGACCGGGCTCGATCGGCCGCGCGAGCAGATCGCCGAGGATCGGCATGATCCAGCGCGACGCGCGCTCCCAGTCGAACTCGACGCCGGAGCGGCGATAATGGGAGAAGGCCATGCCGGGCCAGCCGTGGAGCAGGCCTTCGCGCACGGCGGCGACAGTGCCCGAGTAGTAGATGTCGGCGCCGAGGTTGCCGCCGTGGTTGATGCCGCTGAGAATCCACTTCGCTTCCGGCACGGCTTGAAGGAGTCCGAGTCGAGTGCAATCGGCGGGCGTGCCGTGGATGGCGAAACGATTTTCGCCGCGCGGTTCGAGGCGAACGCCCTCTCGCCAGGTGACGGCGTGGCTAACCCCTGATTGCGGACCGGCCGGCGCGACCACGACCGGTTCACCGAAGGCGCGGGCCGCGTCGACGAGCGCGGCGAGGCCGGCGGCATCGATCCCGTCGTCGTTGGTGACAAGAAACTTCATCGTTTCTGCAAAACCAAAACTCTTCGCGACATGCGCGCCCTATATTCGTTAGGCAAGATTGAGGATGTGCTTGATGCCGCGGACAGGAATGACAACCCAGTCAGGTCGATGGTTGAGTTCATAACCGACTTCGTAAACCGCCTTATCGAGGAGATAGGCTTCGAGCAGGATTTGCAGGTCGCTTTCTTTTTTGGGAAGAAAGTTCGCACCGGCGGTGGTTGCGAGATAGCTCTCGAGGAAGGTCGCACTCAGTTGTCGATACCAGAGATCGGCCCAGCGTTCGAGGAAAGGAACATCCTCGGCGCGGGTCGATGGTTGCCAGAGCGCACTGTAGGCGGCGTATTGGAAGGAGCGCATCATCCCGGCGACATCGCGCAGGGCGGAGCGTTTGAGCTTGCGCTCGCTCAGGGCCCGCGCAGGCTCGCCTTCGAAATCGAGAATAACGAAGTCCTTTCCGGTATAAAGGACCTGACCGAGATGATAGTCGCCGTGGATACGAATCTTAGCGGCATCGGCGTGGTGCTGCAGAATCCGTTGTTCCTGCGCGAGAATTTGCTGCTCGGCGGCGAGGACTTCGGCAGCTTCGCCGCGGAAGGCTTCGGGCAAGTCGCTTACCTTTTTTTGCAAAAGAGAAAACGCCTTGCGCAAGGAGGCGCGCATTGATTGGTACACGGAGCGTTGCGCCATGGCGTTGAAAGGCTCCGGCGCGAAGACGGCGTCGCCCGCGTCGGCGGCGAGCGCGAGGTGCATCTCCCCGGTACGCGTGCCGATGAGCTTTGCCTGATCGGGGAAGACGCCGCCGACAAGTTCGTCGAGGAGTTCGCCGGGGGCGGCAACGGCGTTTTGGATGTCGCCTTTACGGGCGAGGACGCGCTCGAAGTAGCGGCCGACGGCATCAAGCGTAAGCGCCCAGGCATCGCCTTCGTTAGGCGCGGCCGCTTGCAGCAGTGCGACGACGGTCGGCTCGGCGCGCGGGCGGCGATACTCGATCGCGCCGACGAAGGCCGGGACGTGAGAAAAATGCCGGCGCTCGGTGAGGAAGCGCGTCACTTCGACGTCGGGATTTACGCCATCTTCGAGCTTGCGATAGAGCTTAAGAAAGAAGCGGTTTTCGAAAAGCATCGAAGAGTTGCTTTGCTCGGCGTTGAGGACCTGTGACTCGGGTACCCTGTCGTCAGGCTCCTGCGCGAGGACGCTGCCTTTGACGCCGACTAACTCGCCTTTCTGGCCCTTGACGCGTGAGGCGACCGCCATTAACCGAAAGAGTTTTTCGCGGAAGTTGGCGTCCCAGATGGCGTCGTAGAGGATCGCGCCATGGGCGCCGATCTTTGTGATGACTGCCTGCGGCGAATTGCGCGTGAGCGCATGGGCCGCGCTGCCAGTCGCGATCTGCACCGGCAAGGCGTAAACTTCCGGCGCGCCGTCGACGTAATCGACCTGAACGAGCCAGAGCTGCGCTGCAGCGACGTCCTCGGCGATGGGAACTTGTTCGATGATCCGCATCTGGCGCAGGGTTCGCGCCTTGGCCCCGAACCAACGGCAGCCGCGCAGGTATTCGGGTAAAATCTGGCGCTCGAGGCGTGCGCGCTGACCGTCAGCGACGAGCGCGCCGAGGTCTGGCTCGGCTTCGAGCACTGGCATGGTGCGCTTCTTCGCAGTCTTTCTCTCGTTAGGCGACTGCAGGACAAACCAGAAATGTCCGTGCGGGCCGATCGTTAGGCTGTAAGGCGATTTTTTGATCGTCTGAAAAATGTTGCGACTGAAAACCTCCATCGGAGCGCAACCGGCGAAAGGCGCGAGGTCGAGCTCGACCGGCTGAGCGAAGCGAGAGAGGTTCACGACCACAAGGATAGTCTCGGCTTCAAAGCGCCGGAGAAAGGCGAGTATCTTGCCATTCTCCGGGAGCAGAAACTCGATCGAGCCGCGCGAAAAGGCGCGGTAATTTTTCCGCATCCCGATGACGCGCCGCGTCCACCAAAGCAGCGACGACAAGTTCTGCTGCTGGTTTTCGACGTTGATTGCTTCGTAGTGATACTCCGGATCGATCGTGATTGGGAGATAGAGCTGCTGCGGGTTGGCCTTTGAAAAACCGGCGTTGCGATCGCTGCTCCATTGCATCGGGGTGCGGCAGCCGTTGCGATCGCCGAGATAAAAATTGTCGCCCATTCCGATCTCGTCGCCGTAGTAGAGGACCGGCGTTCCGGGCAGGGAGAAGAGGAGAATGTTGAGCAGCTCGATTTTGCGTCGGCTGTTAGCGAGAAGCGGCGCAAGGCGACGGCGGATGCCGAGATTGATGCGCGCGGTCGGATCGGTCGCGTAAACGCGCCACATGTAGTCGCGCTCTTCGTCGGTCACCATTTCGAGGGTCAGCTCGTCGTGGTTGCGCAGGAACATCGCCCACTGGCAGTTCTCCGGAATGGCCGGCGTTTGCTCGAGGATGTCGACGATCGGGAAGCGATCCTCGAGCTGCAGGGCCATGAACATCCGCGGCATGAGCGGGAAATGGAAATTCATATGCGATTCGTCTCCATTTCCAAAATATAGGACCGCATCCTCCGGCCATTGATTCGCTTCCGCGAGCAACATCCGGCCGGGAAATTTTGAATCGACGTGCGCCCGGAGTTTTTTCAGATATGCATGCGTCTCGGGCAAATTCTCGCAATTCGTCCCTTCGCGCTCGTAGAGATAGGGAATGGCATCGAGCCGCAATCCATCGACGCCGAGATTCAACCAATAGTCGCAAACCTTTTCGACCGCTTCGTGCACGGCCGGATTGTCGAAATTTAGATCGGG
>DASXPA010000198.1:0-2834 GCA_036493915.1 Chthoniobacterales bacterium
ATGGCCCGCTAACAGGACCCGCGCCGCGATCCAGATGCCACGATTGAGCGGGGCCCAGCGTTTGGCTTTTTCGAGAGGAAATCCCAATTCGCCCCACGGATGGCTGTCGTTCATTACTGCGCGCATCTGCTCGGAGTAGAAGCGGAGCTTCGAAATTGCGAGCAACCCATAGGAATCGATCCACGCGTTTTGACCGCCGACAGAACTTTCCACTCGCGCGTGCCATTCCGGCGGGAAATGCGGGACCTTGTTCATGCGTAGATAACAGCGGCGCGCGAGGTTGCTCAGATTCACTCCCGGCACAGCGTCGAGAAATCCCATGAGCTTGGCCGCTTTGTACCACGGATAACCGACCAGCCATTCGTCGGCGCCTTCGCCGGTCAGGACGACTTTCTGGCCATTGGCATGAACGCGCTCGGCAAGTTTCAGTAAAGCGCCGCAGGCCGTGTCGATCACAGGAGCTTCGGCGGCTTCAATGAGTCGTGGATAACTTTCGAGCGCTTCGAGATCGCCGTAATCCTGGACAATCGGCGGCTTGGCTCCGATGTGCCGCGCTGAGAGACTTGCTGCACTGAGTTCATCGAACTCCGGTTTATCCACCCGCACCGTGTAAGTATTTATCGCCGGACCTTTGAGACGGCAGGCCAGCGCAAGGATCATGCTCGAATCCACACCGCCGGACAGATACGATCCTACTGGAACATCCGCGCGCAACCGCTCTTCGACGGCCTGCAAAAGGAGCCGCTCGAATTCATCCACCAGTGCATTCGGATTGTTTCCCCATTCCTCTTCACCCTGCGCCGGAAAATCCATTTCCCAGTAGGCGCGTTCGGTAATGACCGGACCCGTGCCCGCACTTCCCGGCGTAATGCGCAGGCACTGTCCCGGGGGCAGGAGTTGAACTCCTTCGAAACAAGTTCTCGGCCCCGGCACCGCGGAGAATGTAAACACGTGATCCAGTCCCCTGCGATCAGGTCGCGGCGGAACCATTCCTGAAGCGAGCAGGCCTTTGATTTCGGAAGCAAAAAGCAGCCAGTCGCCTTGCCGGCTCCAGAAAAGTGGTGCGATCCCGAAGCGATCGCGGCCGAGGTGAAGTTGTCGTTGCCGCGCGTCCCACAAGGCGATGGAGAATTGGCCGCGCAGCCGTTCCCACATCCCTTCGTGATGATCTTCCCAAATGTGCGGAATGATTTCCGTATCACAATGCGTGCGGAAGTGGTGCCCTTGCCTAACAAGTTCATCGCGGCGTTCGACGTAGTCGAACAATTCCCCGTTAAAAACCACGAAAACGCTGCGGTCTTCGTTTGTCATCGGCTGCTGCCCATCGGCGAGGTCGACAATGCTCAGGCGTCGTGAAGCGAGTGAGATCCCTGGTTGTTCGAGAAATCCTTCCTCATCCGGACCGCGGTGAGTGATCGCACGTGCCATTCGTTGCACGACGCCTTCTGGAGCCGGGCGCTGCCCAATCAAATCAATTATTCCCGCGATCCCGCACATAATTTCGTTCGAATAGATTAACGGCCCTCACTACCTTTTCGCGGGGGCCTTTTGACAAAGATCCTTTGGAACGTAAGAAATCTCTTGGAAGGCATCTTGCTGCCAACGTCGCAGAGGACGCCGAAGAGGAAAGTTGTGAAATAATTGACGGCCAACACAATTAAGCAAAGCAGCGCCAAGAAAAAATGGTAACGTGTGTCGAGCATGTTAGAAACGAATTGATGTTAGATAAGTGAATGTTTTACCGTTGTTGACGTCATAAATCCGCGACCGGATTGGTAGCTGACTTGACATGGTCACAGGCAGCGCTAATCAGTCCGCCCGTGCGGAGCAACTCACCGCCATGCAAAAAGAGCGAAAAGAGCGTATTGCGATTATTGGAGTCGGCTGCCGTTTCCCCGGTAGCGTGAGTTCGAAGGATGCTCTTTGGAAGCTTCTCATCGAAGGCCGGGAAGGCATCGTTGAAGTGCCACCCGATCGCTGGAACGTGGCGCGATACTATGATGCTGAACCGGGCGTAGGTGGCAAATCCATCGCATTGCGGGGCGGATTTATTGACGCCATCGATCAATTTGATCCGCAGTTCTTTGGTATCTCGCCGCGGGAAGCGCCGTACGTGGATCCGCAACATCGTCTCCTCCTCGAGACCGCATGGGAGGCGATCGAAGATGCCGGACTCGTCCTCGATTTCGAACGTGGAACCGATCTCGGAGTTTTCGTCGGCATTTCGCATAATGATTATCAGGGAATCCAAAGTTCGAGTTTTGATCATTTCAGTATCGGACCTTATACGCCGACCGGGAGCGCGCACAGCATTGCCGCAAACCGGATTTCGTATTGCTTGAATCTGCGCGGCCCGAGTGTCGCGATGGATACTGCGTGCTCGTCCGCGCTCACCGCAGTTCACGCGGCGTGCGAACACATCTGGGCCGGGCGTGGAGACGTTGCCTTGGCGGGAGGCGTCACAGTGATGATTTCGCCAGGCGGGTTTATCGGGTTTTCGCAGGCTGCGATGCTTTCGCCCGAAGGCCGGTGCGCCGCCTTTGATGCATCCGCCAGCGGATTTGTGCGTGGCGAAGGTGCGGGCATGGTCCTGCTCAAGCGACTTTCGCGGGCCATCGAGGATGGCGATCCGATTCAGGGCGTGATTTTGGGGACATCGATCAATCAAGATGGACACACCAACGGCCTTTTTTTGCCCAGCCCGGAGGCGCAAACGCGACTGATGCGAGATGCCTGCAGGGATGCTGGAATCGCGCCCGAGGCGATCGGCTTCGTCGAAGCCCACGGTACTGGGACGGCGGTGGGCGATCCGATCGAAGCGCATGCTCTCGCGG
>DASXPA010000199.1:0-4212 GCA_036493915.1 Chthoniobacterales bacterium
GAAGGCTAGCGGAAGCAGTTCGTTCAGATCGTGCCAGTAAACAGCAGGCACGCCGATCGGAGGCAATCCCTGAGGGACGTTACCGAGCAGCTTTACGCCATGCGCGCCTAACGAAAGCGCGGACGCGGCCAGGATACCGCCAACGACTACGAACAGCGATACCGGCTTATTTTTCAGGAAAATCTTACCCAAAATAAGCACAGCCAACGCGGTTCCTCCGACAACAAGCGATGTCGGATTCGTTTCATGCAGATGCTTGAAAAAGTGGCTGCTGTTCTCCCAAAAATCTCCGTGTGCGCCGTGAAAGCCGAAAAGCTTGGGCAGTTGCGTGGTGGCCAGAAAAAGGGCAACGCCGCATTTGAACCCCGTCATCACGCTTTCGGAAATGAAATTTACAATGACTCCCGCTTTAACGAGCCACGCGATGAAAGCGATGAATGCAACCAGCAAGGCTGTGCCCGCCGCGAGTGTGCCAAAGCGCGTTGTATTACCACCCGAGATCTCTCCAAGGGAAGCACCAACGAGCAACGAGATTGCGGATGTAACTGTGATGACTGTGTGCCGCGAACTACAAAATAGCCAGAAAACGAGTCCACCAAACAAACACGCATAAAGTCCGGCTTCAGGCGGCAGATTAGCGAGAGATGCGTCGCCTAAACCCGCCGGCAGCAGATATGCAGCCAGCGTAATGCCGGCGAAAATATCGGCGCGAAGCCAACGTCGGTCATAGGTACGCAGCCAGGTGAGAGCGGGAATCCAACGTGTGAGGGACTGTGCATTCATCGCGTCAATCTCCGGCGCTCTTGAGCAGCTGCCCTAACGACTGCGGTCCTTCCGATGGCGCACCTTGTACTCTTTGGCCCACGTACGAGCTGCCTCCAGAGGATCGCCATGCTCCTGCCGCTCGATCCAAGCCTTAAGTCCCTCCTCATTGATGGGTAAATCGAGAACTCGTGGCTGCCCGAATAATTTCCCAAATGTCTGCATTATTTCCGTTGTGGTGGAGAAGACAATCTCATCCATAGCCTCCGGCTTTCCCTGCGACGCATAGACATTGAAGTCGACCCAGAATCCATCCGGACGCAGCACGAACATATGTGTCTTGGGCATTGGATCGCGCGGCGACACGCCAGTCTGCGTCACCAGGTACGGTCCGCGTTCGCCGCCGGAACCGAGATTCAAAATCTGCGCGTCCCGATAGTCATTTGTAATCGTGCGCATTCAATAAACTGAGTTGAGGACGTCTCCCGTGGTATTCAGAACCCGTTTTTATTTTCTTCCGTTGCCGACTAAAACCGACTCTGTGTGTGATGCAGGCTCCGCGTTTACTAATTCACAGCTTAACAACCCAACATTGGCATTGACAACGATCATGTCTGTATCGGTATGGAACCGAAGGTAGCCCGTGATAATCCGTTATGTCACGGCGTGTAATTTCTTGCTCGATAGCTGCCTTCTCTTCAAGATCGTCGGTGACCTCGCCGTAGGCGTTGCTCTGCCACAGTTGCTTATCCCAGCCCATGCGCTTCATGCTCAGGCAATGCTTAAGTTCATAGCGCCTGATTTGCAGATCGGAAGTGGGTGAACGTTCAATGTCAGTCTGTGTCGAACAACAACCAGCCACAACAAACACGGCTGTTATCACTAGTAATATCTGTGTCACTCTTCGCCTCCTCCTGTTCACTCCAGCACTATCCGACGCAGGCGTTACGAGTTGGCTTCGTTGTTACTAATCGCATTACCTGATTCTCCCAGGCACTATTCAGTGTCGTGAAGACTCCCGAGTCAACGCGATGAGGTGTGGAACTCATTTTCCTGGTGCACCAGTTCCCTCGAAATCACCGCCGAGGGCCAGGTACAAGTTCACGCGTTCACGGAGGCGGGAGGCGCGGATTTGCGTCCATTGGACTTTTGCGGCGAGGTTTTCCCCGGTGAGACGCAGGATGGTGAACATGTCGATCTGACCTTGTTCCATCTGTTGCCTACCGAATTTCACCGAGTCGGCACTGCTCGAAACTGCGTCGCCCAGCGCGCCTTCGCGCTTGCGCAGATAGTAATCGTTAGCGAGGGCGTTTTCCACATCTTCGAATGCGTGTAGCGCATGGCTTACATAACTTGCGGCCGCGGCTTTTTGCTCGGCAGTGCGAAGATCTTGCGCAGCCTGAAGCTCGCCGCCGAAGAAAATCGGTTGAGTGATCCCGCCTGCGAAACTCCAGATGAGCGCATTGAGCGAGCCGACTGAGTCGAGGTCCGCGGTTCCGAGTCCGCTACCGGCGCTAAGGACAAAGCGCGGCAATCGCGCGGTGCGAGCCTCGTTCACTCGGTGAAAGGCAGCGGCGAAGCGCCGCTCGCTCGCGATAAGATCGGGCCGGCGTTCGAGGATTTGCGCGGGCATACCTGCGGGCACGGCTCTCGGTTGATTGGGAAACGAACGTCGCACATCAAAACGGCCGGCCGGGTAATGGCTGGTGACAACTTCGATCGCGCGGATAGTCTGCGCTCGCACGGCCTGCGCGGTGTAAAGCGCGTCCTCTGCGGCGGCAGTGCGCGACTTGATCTGCGATACGTCAAAGTCGCTCGCGAACCCCTGCTGTTTTTGGATGTCGGTGAGCTTTGAGTATTCCTGGTAGACATCGAGCGTCTCCTGCGCGTTGGCTTCCTGTTGCGCAGCCTCGATGGTCGTGAAGTACGCGCGCGCCACGGCAGCGGCGAGTGATTGCCGGGCAAATTCGTAGTCGGCTTCCAACGCGGCGCTTTCAGCTTTTGCTGCAGCTTTCTTCGAGCGAATCCGGCCCCACACGTCTGCTTCCCATGCGGCACCGGCAGCGAGGCCATAGACCCAACGCTGTGATGTTTCATTTGTACTGGTGTCCAGGCCGGCACCGCCGCTGTTCTCCGTTCCTGAGCTCCCAAAGTCCGGCGGATTGATGCCGAGACCGAGATCGCCGGTAATATGCTGCCCCTGCCGCTCGCCCAGTCCTTTCATTGCAATCCGTGGGTAAAGCGATGATGCAGCGATACGAACCGCAGCGCGCGATGCTTCAACCCGCGCGGCGGCGGCCTTGAGATCGGGATTACGCTCGACCGCATCCGTAACGAGCGCGGTCAGCTCCGGGTCGTGGAAGCTGAGGATCCAATTCGGCACGACTACACCGCTGCGATGCGGGCCTGCCCAGTGGCCCGGGATTTGCGCGCGAGCCGATTCGGGCATGATGTCCGCGCCAAAGGGCGGATTCTTAATCGCGCAACCGGCAAGTGTGAGGCACGCAGCGCCTAGAAGGACTCGGCTATTCATGTCGGCGGGTCCTAGTGGAGCTTGAAAACGAACCAGTCCATCTTCGCCGAGACTCGGACGAAAACCTTGCGGACGATGTGAATGATCTTCCCCTGCTCGGTGTAAATCGCGCCGGCTCCCACTGCGCCGGTGGCGAGGAAGAGTTCCTTTTCCCTCGGTTCGACCAGAAGCCGGACCGCGATGCGGTCCGAGAGCATGCCAAGCCCCGCTGTCGTTCCCAGCCAACCGCTGATGGGCATCTGGCCCTGTGCCGTGGCCCACATGATAGAGTCCACCTTGCACTTGATGATCCGGCCCGGGTAGGTCTCGAGGAAGATCTCCGCCTCGTTACCCGGTTCGACATAGCGCAGCTCGTTCTGGTGATAGAAAGCAAGAATCCAGGGGTCGTCCTCCTGGATAAAGCTCATCACGGCATTGGCGGCGACCGTCGTCGCCCGTACGCCGGGCCGGAGAGCGAGATTCGTCACGCGACCGTTGGCCGGCGCGAGATAGACGCAGCCATCGAGATCGTATTGCGCATTAATCAGGTCTGCTTCCGACTTGCTAATCTGCGCTCTGGACTGCGATTCCGTGGCGTCGGCGGCGAGGAATTCGCTTTGGAGATTGGCGAGGTCGCTCTGCGCCTGCTCAAGGTCGGCCCGCTTCCCGGCGCCGCTTGTAGCCAGGGCCGTGAATTGTTCGACGCGCTTTTTCGCCAGGTCGATCCGCGGCGTCAGGGAGGCTTTTTTATTTATGGAGTTATTGAGTAGCTCCTTGGCTCCCTGCAGCGTGGCCTGGGCGGCTTTCACTGCCGCCTCGAAAGGCACCGGGTCGATCTTGAAAAGGACATCGCCTTTTTTGATCGGCCGGTTTGGTTCAATCGGAACCTCGGTCACCTGCCCACTCACGCGCGGCACGATTGGGATGGTGTAATTCAT
>DASXPA010000200.1:0-8604 GCA_036493915.1 Chthoniobacterales bacterium
CTGCTCCGCCATCGCGCTGCTCATCGTGTCGAGCGTCACCGGTCCGGCAAATCTTCCCACGATGGCCAGCATCAACTGCGCGTTTTGATGCTGCCAGAGCTGGTAATCGCAAAAGACCCAGATGAGATCCACGAGCACGACTGCCACCATGCTCCCGAGGAGCGTGCTCAGAAATCCGAGTTTCGCTCCGTCTTTGAAGCCGAAAAGCGGCCGCTGCCGCAACGCCGCGCGGACTGCGACACCAGCCCCGATGACGTAAGCCGGGAAGATGAAAACATTGAGGTAAGGCAAAAGTCCGATCACTCCCGTGACGAGCGCGCCGAGGTAGAGCGGCGTTTCGGTATCGGACTTGGGCTCGGGCGACTCGACGGACATAGGGTCGTGAGTTAAAGGAAAGCGCGCCGGCTTTAGCGAGAAAAATCCAGCGCGGACTCTGACGCTTTCGCATCGACGCCTCGGCGAGAGGTCAGTTACCTTTGGTCTCGGCGCCGCCTTTGCATTTTCATGAACCTCCAAGCCCTGCGCTCCGTCCCGCTTTTCCAAGCACTCGGCAACAAAGACGCTGCCGATCTCTTTAGCCTCTTCAGTGTCCGCACGATTCCCGCCGGGACCGCGCTCTTCAAGCGCGACGATCCGGGCGACGCGATGTTCTTCATCGAGAGCGGCCACATCCGCATCAGCATGCACGACACCGACGGGAGGAACACCACTCTCGCCGATATGGGGCCGGGCGACTTTTTCGGGGAAATGGCGATGCTCGACGGGTGCGCGCGCTCCGCGGATGCGACCGCGATGAAGGAGACCCAACTGGCGGTCCTGGCGCGGGAGGATCTGCGTGAGTTCGTGCACAAAAACCCCGACATCGCGCTCGGGCTCCTCACTGCGATGACGCAGCGACTCCGGCGCACAGACAATCTTTTGCGCCACCGCATTTCGCGCAACGTGAACGAAGAAGAAGCCGCCCGCCTAACGATGGCCGACCGCGCGGCGGACAAAATCGCGGAGTTCGGCGGGAGTTGGAAATTCATTGGCGCTTCGATTTGTTTCTCGCTCCTTTGGATCGCCTTCAACAGCTATGTCCTCTACTCCGGCAACGCCTTCGATCCGTTTCCCTACGTCCTGCTCAATCTCGTCCTCGGTATGATTGCCGGGCTGCAGGCGCCGATCATCATGATGTCGCAGAATCGCCAAGGCGAAAAAGACCGGCTCCGCGCCGACCTCGATTATCGGGTGAATTTGAAAAACGAACTGCTCCTCACCGAGGTCCTGCGCCGGCTCGAGAATCTGGAAGGCAGCCGCTCGCAATTGCCACCGGCGGAGGAATTGTGAGTCATGGCTGCTCTCGCGAAACCGCTCAAGATCGGACCGGTCACTCTCGGCGGAAAACTTCCGGCGTTGATTCTCGGCCCGTGCGTCATTGAGTCGGAAAAGTTCGTCAGGCGAATGGCGCGCAGGATCGGCGAAATTTGTGCCGCCGAAGAGTTGCCATTCATCTTCAAGGCTTCCTACGACAAGGCGAACCGCACCTCCGTGCGCTCCTTCCGCGGGATCGGCGTAAAGGAAGGTTGCGAGCTGCTCGCAGAGATCGGGCGCGAACTGAAGATGCCGGTCACGACGGACGTGCATTTGCCGAGCGAGGCCGCGATCGCGGCGGAATACATCGCCGTGCTGCAGATCCCCGCCTTCCTCTGTCGTCAGACCGATCTCCTTCGCGCCGCCGCCGAGACTGGGCGGGCCGTGAATGTGAAGAAAGGCCAGTTCCTCGCGCCGTGGGATCTACGTAATGTGGCCGAAAAGCTGGAGACGTTTGGCGCGAAAAAGTTCTTCTTCACCGAACGCGGCACCAGCTTTGGCTACAACAACCTCGTCGCCGACATGCGCACGCTCGCCTGGGTGCGCGAAGCCGGCTACCACATCGTCTTCGATGCTACCCATTCGGTGCAGCGGCCGGGCGGGGCGGGCGACTCCACTTCCGGCGACGCCGCACTCGCGCCGGTCCTCGCCCGCGCCGCGCTCGCCGCCGGCTGCGATGGCATTTTCATGGAAGTCCACGAGAACCCGGCGCGCGCGCTTTCCGATGGACCAAATCAGATCCCGCTAAAGGATTTGCCGAAGCATCTGCGCATGTTTAAAGCTATCCATGCTGCGGTTTCGTAGCGCGCCTCCCATTTCACGCGGCGCGCGATTCAGTCTCGTTCTCATCGTTGCCTGCAGCTGCTGTGGGATATCGTCACTCGCAGCCAAACGCCGCAAACCGTTGCCCACGGCGACGCCGCAAAACTCGAAGGAAGACTTCGGCCTCAAAAATATTCCGCTTACCGTGGGCCATGCAGCGAAAGGGCTCGTCCTGCCGAATTACGACCAGAAAGGCCATCTGCTCGGGCGCTTCGAAGCGGCGACCGCGAGTCGCATTGACGAACAACATGTTCACTTCAGCGGCCTCAAAATTGTCACTTACGACGGGCAGCAGAAACCGGATTTCAACATCGACATGAGCGACGCTGTCCTCAATCTCGACACCCGCGTGATCAGCTCGAATCGGCGGACCGAGATCAAACGCAATGATTTCGAGATTGCCGGCGACAGCATGCAATTCAATACCAGCACCCACCAGGGGACGCTCGTCGGCAACGTGCACATGACAATTTTTAACCAGTCGCACCTAACCGGAAATCCGTAGCCATGAAACCGCTTCTCTTCAGCGCCTTGTTTCTTGCGCTTGCGGTAGGCTGGCCGCTCCCTGCAGAAACCGTTCCGCCGAGCGCTTCGCCATCAGCGGTGCAATCGACCGCCAGTCCCGCCAATGGCAAGCAAGCGATCACGACCCAGATTTATTCCGATGAAGCTTCTTTCGAGACCGAGAAACGCATCGGCGTTTTCACTGGTCACGTCCGCGTCTTCGATCCGCGCTTCAACGTCCAATCGGACAAGCTGACCGTATACATTCACAAGGAGGAAAACCAAGGTCTCGAAAAAGCGATTGCTGAAGGCCACGTCGGCGTGGTCCGTGTGAAGCCCGATCCAAAAGGCGGGCCGCCGAGCAAAGCGATCGGACTCTGTGAAAGAGCGGTTTACACTTCCTCCGATGGCAACGTTGAGATGACCGGCAGCCCACGCGTGCAGCAGGGCCTCGACACCCACATCGCGACCAGCTCCAACACGGTGATGATTCTGAATCAGGACGGACAGCTCACGACTCACGGCCCAAGCCGCACGGAGATCCGCCAGCAACCATCGCCATCTCCGGTCACGGCCGCCCCTTCAGGCTCGCCGTCGTCCACACCTGCGTCGAAAAAGCCATGACGACGGAAACTGCCGACCGCCCCGCTTTAGCCAAATCGTCGAACACGCCAGTGAAAAAAGACTTCGTCCTCGTGACCAGCGGCCTGGTGAAAATCTACAACGGCCGCGCGGTCGTAAACGGGATCGATCTCACCGTCGGCCCGGGTGAGATCGTAGGATTGTTAGGCAAGAATGGCGCCGGCAAGACGACGACGTTTTACATGATCGTCGGACTCGTTAGGCCGAACATCGGGCGGGTCGTCTTTTCCCGTGACGACGTCACCGATTACCCGATGTACAAACGCGCCCGGCTCGGAATGGGTTACCTGCCGCAGGAAGAATCGATCTTCCGCAAAATGACCGTGGAGCAAAACATCATGGCCATTCTGCAGACGATGCCGTTGAGCAAGAAGGAGCGGCGCCATCGTTGCGACGAGCTGCTCCATCAATTTGGGATCGAGCGCATCGCGAAGAACATCGCCCTCACCTTGAGTGGCGGCGAGAAACGCCGCCTCACGATCGCGCGCTCGCTCGTTACCCAGCCGAAGTTGCTCATGCTCGACGAGCCTTTTAGCGGCGTCGATCCGATCGCGGTTTACGACGTCCAGCAACTTGTCGTCAACCTCCGCCAATCCGGCCTCGCTATTCTCATCACCGATCACAACGTCCGCGAAACCCTCTCCATCGTCGATCGCGCCTACCTTGTCGACGAAGGCCAGGTCGTGAGCGAAGGCACGAAGGATTTCCTCATCAACGACCCGATCAGCCGGCAGCTGTATCTCGGGGAACGCTTTCAGATGTAAACCAAAGGAGTCGCATGCAAACCGAGCACAACAATCCCACCGTCAAAGTCACCGGCCGCCATCTCGCGATCACCGATGCGATCAACGACTACGCCACGCGCAAGATCGAGGGCCTCCATCTCGATTACCCGAAGATCATTGAGGCGCACATCATCCTCGGCGTAGAGAAACACCGGCACTGGGCCGAGGTCGTCCTCGTTTGTTCCAACCACATCACGATCGAAGCCTGCGAAGAGACCGATGATCTTTACGTGGCGATGGACGCCGTCACCGACAAGATCGCGCGTCAGATGCGCAAATACAAAACGCGCCTCCTCCGCCGCCATCGCCCGCGCAAGGACGACATCCGCCATCTCGAAGAGCAGATCCTTCATCGCGAGCCGGTCGAGGAAGATGAGCATCACGAGCACGCCGTCGTCCGGACCGAGCGCTTTTCGTTGAAGCCGATGTTCGTCGACGAAGCAGTGCTGCAACTCGAGATGTCGGCGCGGCAATTCATGGTCTTTATGAACGCGCGCAACTCGCGCGTCAGCGTGCTCTATCGGCGAAAAAGCGGCGACTTCGGCCTAATCGAACCGGCGTTGGCCTGAGCTCAGGGCTGTCTCGAAAGCTGACACAACTGTGTCAGATAACGACGCGATCCGGGAACGGAGACAGTCATCCTCCCTCGGAGAATGCTTAGGCACGGCCGTTGCTAAGGAAACCGCACACCAAAATAGCCATGCTTACGATTTCCGCTTTTCTACTCGTTACATCCTCGGTCCTCACCAGCGTCTGGTGGGCCTGTAAAGACGAAACTGTGAACGCTCCCGGCCACGGCTCCGACACGATCTCGGCGCTCTAAATCGTCGGGATAACGGATTCGCTCATCCCGCTTTGAAAGTTCGGATAGCGCGGCGACCAGCCCAGCTCACGCAGGCGGCGGTTGCTCACTCGCTTGTTGCTCGCACCGCGTTTGCGCGGTGGCGGCTCCTCGATCGTCTGCGGAATCGGCCGGCCTAGTCTCTTCGCGAGCCATTCGTAGGCTGTGCGCTGCGTGATCGGCTCGTTGTCCGTGACGTTAAAAATTCGCTCGTCAGGCGAAGCAGCCAACAGGAGCAGCGCAGTCGCAATGTCGTCGCGGTGCACCTGATTGAGTATCCGACCGCCGTCGTCTTCGATCCGAGCTTCGCCGGCGAGTAATTTGCGGAGCAAGGCGGAGCGTCCCGGGCCGTAAACTCCCGCGAGCCGGGCGACGAGACCGCCATTTTGCCTAACGAATTCTTCGGTCTCGCGCAAAACCCTTCCACCCTCGTGGGTCGGCTCCGCGGCGCTTTCTTCGTCGACCCATTCGCCGTCTTTTTGCGCGTAAACCGACGTACTGCTCGTGAAAATGAAGCGGCGCGGGCCCAGCACTTGAACGAGGTTGCGCGCGCCTTCGAGATACACCTGGCGATAACTTTCCGGTCCGCCGCCGCCGGAGCTGGCGCAATGAATCACTGTATCAAATTTCGCCGCCGCCGCGGCGACCGCGGTGCGGTCGGCGATGTCGACTGCCCGGTAACGCATGCTGCCAGCGTGGCGCGTCCAGCCTTCCACCTCCCAGCCGTGGGCCCGAAAAAGCTCCGCAGTCGCGGCGCCGACGTAGCCGCAACCGGCGATCAAGACGCGCGGCATCAGAGCGCTACCGTGGCGATTTCGATTTCTTCAAAAATGTCAGGCTGCTCCACGCGCACCTGCTTGAGCCGGATCAGCTCGAGGAGCGCGAGGAACGTGACCACGATCTCGACCCGCGACGCCACACGCCGGAACAACTCGGAGAATCGCAACGGCGCCCCGCTCGCAGTCTGCTCGAGAATCCATTCGATCTTGTCGGAGACGGTGAAGTGTTCGCCGAACATCTCGCGTAGATCCTCTTTCGCATCGAGGCGTTTGAGGACGTTTTGGAAGGCATTAATGAGCTGGAAAATTCCCACTTCGCCTAACGACAACGGCGCAGCCTCTGAGGCGACGCCATCGCCGACTCGCGCGAAAATCCGCTCCTGCTCGAGCTCGCGTGCCTGGAGTTGCGACGCGGCTTCCTTGAACTTCTTGTATTCAATCAACTGGCGAATCAGATCCCAACGCGGATCGTTTTCCTCGACATCTTCCTCGGGTGGCTGTTGATCGGCCGGAAGGAGGCTGCGGCTTTTCAGGTAGATCAGATTCGCGGCCATGACGACGAACTCACCCGCGACATCGATGTTCAGCTCCTTGAAAGCCTGCAGATACTCGAGGTATTGCTTCGTGATTCGCTCAAGCGAGATCTCGTAAATGTCAATTTCGTCGCGCTTGATCAAATAAAGGAGGAGATCGAGCGGGCCTTCGAAAATCTCCAGCCGAACTTTGTATTCAGTCTCCATCGTTAGGCTGCGATTCTACTGGGACGGCGGGAGGTTGTCATCTTTGCATGGCGCGGACGCGGGCGCGCTGCGCCTTCCTCGGAATGACAGCGCTTTTTGGTCTTTTGGAAGCGCTGCTCGATGATTGACTGCCGGCTTTCGTGGAGCGGCCTAGAAATGCTTCACCCGGTTCCAAACGTCATCCATGGTCGTGAGATCGAGCTGGCCGAGTTGTTTTCCTTCGCGCCGTAGTTCCGTCTCCATTGCGTGAAAGCGGGTGATGAATTTCTCCGTCGCCCCCGCGAGAACGGTCTCGGCATCGAGCTGTTGTTTGCGCGCCAGATTCACGACCGCGAAAAGAAGATCGCCGATTTCGTCTGCGACGGCAGCTGGATCAGCGCTCGCAATCGCCTCCTTGGTTTCGGCAATTTCCTCATCGACCTTCGCCACCACCTCTTCAATCGCAACCCAATCGAAACCAACGCGTGCCGCTTTCGTTTGCGCCTTTTGCGCGCGGAGGAGCGCAGGCAAGGCTCTCGGTAGGCCGGCAAAATACGGGCCACCCTGGTCGCCTTTCTCCTGGCGCTTGATCGCATCCCATTGTTTTAAGACAGCGCCGGTATCGCGCGCGTCGCTCTCGGCGAAAACATGCGGATGGCGCCTAACGAGTTTCTCGCCGACCTCGCGCGCCACGTCTTCAATCGTGAAGCGTCCTTCTTCGCTCGCGATCTCGGCGTGCATCACGGCCTGTAGCAGTAGATCGCCAAGTTCTTCGCGCAGGTTGACGTCATCCTTCGTCCGGATCGCATCCGCGACTTCATAAGCTTCCTCGAGCAGGCCCGGGACTAACGACTCGTGCGTCTGCTCGCGATCCCAAGGACAACCACCGGGCGCGCGCAGCTGTGCGACAATCGCACAGAGCCGGCCAAATGATTCGTTAGGCGAAGTGGCGTCCACGGCCATTCATCGACCAGCCCCGCGTCCCCATCAAATCCGCCAAAGCGAACGGTGGCTGCCGAACTCGGAGATTTCCCCGGAACTATGTTTGCCGACATAGATCGCGAGCCCCACGACCGCGAACATGGTGCCGAAGAAAATTCCCGCGACCGCCCAGGGCGCGATGTAGCCGACTCGCATCGCGCGATAAAAGGCGCCGAAACTTTCGATCGGCTCGGAGGCGTGGAGAAAGAGTTTCATGATCCAGGCAATGAGGATGAGGAGAAAGATGAAGACGTAGTTGCGCTTCAGCCGGCGACCGACCGCTTCGAGCATGCTGATTTTGAACGACGGCAGAATGAGATCTTCGCAGACCAGCTTCTTCCATTCGCCCTGCAGCATCTGGCGATTTTCCATGATCATCGGGACGAGAAAATGCGCTTCCAGCATGCGCACGCGGGCGCGGAAGGCATCGTAGAAACGGTAACGCCGCGCCTCGATCCAGAGCATAATCCAGACGATCGCGAGATTGAAAAAGAAGATGAGATGCGGGACGCCGGCATTCGAAAAGGCGATCGTAATGATCGCGGTCGTGCCGGTCACGGCCCAGTTCGTCGTCGTGTCGAGCCGCGTTCGCCAGATCATGATGCGGCCGAGTTCGCCGCGGTAAAAATGCGAGAGCGCGTTGACGTAGCCGGGATCGTAAAGGCTCGACGCCCCGTAGGCCGCGGCCTCGGCGGGGGTTGCGTCGGGATGCGCGTCTTTGGCCATCTTCGCAGAATGATTCGACAAGCGGCGCTCGGCCGTCAATCTATCAATTCCTTATCATGCCTGCCTTTCAGTTGACCGATCTTTTCTCGGAAAAACATCTTGTCCTCGATCTGCACGGCACGACCGCGGGCGAAGCGATTTGGGAAATCGTCGAGCGTCTCCGTGAGAGCGGCGAGGTCAGCCAGGCGGAGAAGTTTTACGAACTGGTGATGGAGCGCGAAGAGAAAAGCTCGACAGTCGCGAATGGCGGCGTCGCTTTTCCGCACGCGCGGACTGATCTGGTCGAGGAAATCGTGCTCGGCATCGGCCGGAGCAAAACGGGCATCAACTTCGCTGGGCGAGCGGATTTGGTGGATTTGATTTTCCTCATCGGAGTGCCGCAGCAGATGGTGAACGACTACCTTATCTGCGTCGGTGCGCTCGCCCGGCTGCTCAAGAGCGACACGCGACGT
>DASXPA010000201.1:0-4159 GCA_036493915.1 Chthoniobacterales bacterium
GAAGAAAGCCATTCGCTTTTCGCTCGCAAAGCACAGATCGCCTCGTTAGGCGCCGAACATCGCAACTTGCTCGCGGCGCTGCAGGATTTGCGAAACCGGCGCGAGGAAACCGAGCAAACCCTCGCCCGCGCGACGGAGGAGCTGGAGGAAGTTCGAATCCGCCAGCAGACCGCTCGCAGCGATCATTCCGCGACCGCACTCGAAGTGACTGCCTTCGAGCGCGACCTGCACGAAGCCAATCGCAAAGCCGACGCGCTCGAATGGGAAAAAGAGACTCTGGATCAGCAGCTTTCCGCTTCCGCCGAACGCGTCGAGCAACTCGAGAACGAGGCCGCGAACTTGCAGAGTCTTTTGGAAAGCGAAGGTCAGAACCAGATCGCAACTCAGACTGCGGCCGAAAGCGCGCGCCTTCGTGACACAGAATTAACCGAGCAACTGAACGAACTCCGTCTCGCGGTCGCGACCGAACGGCAGCGGCATGAAGGCTTGCGCAGTCAGCGCCAGCCGATGACCACGCGTCAGGCCGAGCTGGCGGAATTGATCGCAGCTCGCCGCGCCGACATCGCCGCCTACGAATCGCGCCGTGAAGAGCAAACGCTTGAAAGCGCGACGGCCGAGGAAGCGATCGCCGCCGACAGCGCAAAACTTTCCACAGCCGAGTCCGCGGTTGGCGAAATCGCGGCGACACGAAGTGCGCGTCTCGCGGAAGTAAACCTGCTCGAAGCGGACCTGCGCACCCGTCGCAAATCGCTCAGCGAACTGTACGACGCGCGCGGCCGCGAAGAAGTGCGCCAGACGCAGGTGCAGCTCAAAATCGACAACCTCGCCGCCCACGTGCAGCGGCGTTACCAGATCGAGCTGCGTGATTTTGCGCCGGATCGTTACGCGTTCACGAAGACTTTGCAGTCGCAGCTAAAGCGTCACGAAAAATCGGAAGAAGGAATGGACGACGCGCAACTGACGCAGATGATCGCGGAGCTTACCCGCCAGCTCGACGCGATGGGACCGGTGAATCTCGACGCAGTGCAGGAATACGACGAGCTGGAAGAGCGCCACACTTTCCTCGAGACCCAGAACACCGACCTAACGAACTCGCGCCGCGAGCTCCTCGATGTGATTGCGCGGATCAATCAAACGACGGAGAAGCTCTTCGCCGAAACTTTCGCGCAGGTGAAAATTAATTTCCGCGAAATGTTCGCCGAACTTTTCGGCGGCGGCCGCGCCGACCTCGCGCTTCTTGACGAGAGCGAAGCGCTCAACAGCGGCATCGACATCATCGCCAAGCCGCCCGGCAAACAACTGCAAAGTGTCTCGCTCCTCTCCGGCGGCGAACGCACGATGACGGCGGTCGCACTCCTCTTCGCCATCTACATGGTGCGGCCGAGTCCGTTTTGCATCCTCGACGAAATGGACGCGCCGCTCGACGAATCGAACATCAACCGGTTCATCAAAGTGCTCGATCGCTTCGTCGAGCAAAGCCAATTTGTCATCATCACGCACAACAAGCGCACGATTGCGAAAGCCGACATCCTCTACGGTGTGACGATGGAAGAACGCGGCGTGAGCAAACTCGTGGGCATGCGGCTAACCAGCACGCAGGCGGAGGAAACGGCGCCGCCGGAGCGAGCGGCGGCGCCGGCCCAACAGCGTTCGCTTCAACTAGACGAGTCAACGCCGAAGAACGTGGCGCTAAGTCGTTAGGCTTTTGAAGCTGGAAAACGATGATCGTTTGCTAGGCAAAACGCCGATTCGGTCGTTCTGAGGGCAGCAGGCCGGATCGAGGTTTTGCCTTGGGACCGCGCCATTCGTTAGGCACCTTTCCCATAAGGAAGTTCTCCCTCGTGCTCCTCATCGCATTCGCGGCCGCCCTTCGGCGGACAGCAAATCAGTCAAAGCAACGACATGCCCTAACGAAGAACCGTAGGCAAGGTGCCGGCATCGCCTGGGGGTAGATTGGCCGCTTTCCAATCCATCGCCATGCGGATGCGAGCGCGGCCGCTCGGATGATCGAAGAAGATGAACTCCTCGATTGGGCCGGGGTCGAGTTTGCGATAGGTGCCGAGCTTCAGCGCCACCTTCGCGGCACCGTCAGCTTCGCGCGCGGTGTTGATCCCGAACGCATCGGCCTCGCGTTCGGTCACGCGCGTCGCGGTGTTCGAGAGCGGCGTGAGGAGGAAAAAGTAAGTCGTAAAAATCAAGGCGAGCAAAGGGAGACCAGCCGGGTCGGCGATGCCGCGGATGCCCCAGCGCGCCCCCCAACGGCGCGCGGCCGCCTCAAAAAGACTGCGCACGATGGCAAAGCCGACAAAGATGAAAACCGTGATATAAAGCAGGAGCTTGAGCGCATGGTTGAGGACGTAATGCCCCATCTCGTGCGCCATGACCGCGCGGATTTCCGGAAGCGTGCATTGCTTGAGCAAGTTGTCGTTCAGCGCGATGCGGGCGGTGCCAAAAATGCCGGAAACATTCGCGCTCACCCGATTGCTTTGGCGCGAGGCGTTGACGACGAAGACCTGTGTCACCGGGATTTCATTCGCGCGCGCCATGGCCAGGATCGGCTGGCTGATCTTGGGGTCGGTGATCGGCTTGTAGGTGTTAAAGAGCGGCTCGATCCAGATTGGCCCGATTAGCATTCCGAAGGCCATGAAGGCCACGGCGACGGCCGTTCCCCAAAGCCACCAAGTCCGCGGCGCACGGCGGAAGACCGCGTAAAGCGCCATCAAGGCGAGCGTCCCTGCGATCAGCGCGACGATGAGCCCTTTGGTTTGATCGCCTAACCAGGAGCCGAAATTCTGCGTCGCCAGCCCATAGGCGTGTTCGCGGAAATAACCGGAATACAGGTCCAGCGGAAAAGTGAGAACCGTGACGATAAGGATGTAGCCGATGGCATAGAGCGCGATCTGGAGCGGACGAAAGCGAGTCGTGCGTTCAGCGAAATCGCGCAGGCGCGATGAGATGCCGCTATAGAGGAGAAAGATCGAGATCACCGCGGCGAGGACAAAATTCCAGAGAATGAGCCAGTAACCGCCCTCAAAATAAGCGTCCGACTTGGCGCGCTTGTCGGCTGGCACAGTCGCGAGCCAGGCTTTGGTGGCAGTCGCGGGATCAAATGCATGGTGCGCTTGCGCCGCAGTCGTTAGGCTGCGAGATGCAGGTGCAGGTGTAGGCGTTTGCGCACTCACAGGCACCGCCAGCGCACAGAAAATGGCGAGAAAAAGACCGCGGAAAGCTTTTCGCATCCGTAACGACTAGAGGAATCCAGTGCGAAACGAAAGTTTCCTCATCCTCACCGTTCGAAAGAGTGCTCGACATAGCCGGAGAAAACTTGGTATGAAATTTTTCACCCCGTGAGTCTCCGCCCTCTTTTCTTCCCCCGCCTCTCGCATTTCGTCCACATATGCCCTGCGACACACCGCTGCGGTTTCGCATAATTGCCATTTCCACAGAACCCAGTCGATCTGAGAAACTCGACCCAAAATAGATCCACCTCCAAACAATGAAAAATCCACTTACACCTACTCGAAGCCGCGCATTCGCGCTCATGATCCTCCTCGCCACTGCTCCTATCAGTTTCGCACGAACGGAGAAGGACTTTTTTCAGAACTCCGACCTCGCCAATGGTAGCAACTACCTTCCCAGCGGACTTCCCAATGCGTCGAACGATGTCGTCTTCACGACTCCAGAAATGGCGCTTGAACTGAGCGGCACCAATCTCTCCATGGGTTCGGTGAATCAAACAGGCAACCAGGCGTATGTCGTTTCGAATAATGATCCCGGGACGACCGATAGCACCCTGACACTGGGTAGTGGCGACCGGATCAACAACGTCGCTCCCAATCCGGACGATATCATTTACGTCGGTGGAACGACTTCGACATTAGCGTTTCAAAGACTGAACGGCGGCGACGGCATTGGAGTTCTTCGCCTAGACCTTAGTCAAACGGCAGGAAATTTCGACGTTGCCGGCGCGGGCGCAACTTTGAACATTTCCGCCAACATGAGCATCGCCGCTATCACCAAGATCGGCGACGGCACGCTGAATATTGGCGGGTCTGTTGCTGCCCTGAGCGGAGTGTTCTCAGTAAGCCAAGGCACCGTAAACTTCCTCCAAGGTTCAATGATCAATACATTTATTATTCTGAACGTTAGTAACCCAAAT
>DASXPA010000202.1:0-9195 GCA_036493915.1 Chthoniobacterales bacterium
CGAAGACGATCTTGAGAGTCTCGTCCGGGCGGAGAAGGACGTCGCCGAAATGCGGGCGCTGAAACAAGCCGGGCTCGCCCAGGTGACTCTCGATACTTTTACGAAAGGCGTTCTCGATATCGCGATCAGCGCGATCATGGCGGCGGTGCCCTAGACAAGGAAACCTTTAGCCTCCAGGACATGGAAGCTGGCCTCTCTAATTCTATCAGCCGGCACGCGCATGTTTAATTCAGGCATCCTCGATGTCGCCATTGGCATCGTCTTTGTTTATCTCCTCGTAAGTCTGATCGTGAGCGCGGCGAACGAGCTCGTCGCGGCGCTCTTCAAGATGCGCGGCCGAAATCTTTGGCTCGGCCTGAATAATTTGTTGCCAGCCGAAGTGGCGAAGAAAGTCTACGACCATCCATTGATCATCGGGCTTTCCGCCTCAAATCGCCCCTCCTACATCCCATCGCGCACTTTTGCCCTTGCTCTCCTCGATGTCGTCTGCGGGGAGTCCGGCCGGATCAATCAACTCAGGTCGCTCAAGGCGCGAATCGCTCAGATCAAAGATCCTGCCCTGCAGCGTCCGCTTTATCTCCTCCTCGATGAAGCGAAAGGCGACATCGATCGCTTCAAGATGAACCTTGAGATTTGGTTCAACGACGCGATGGCTCGGGTGGGAGGCGTTTATAAACGAAAGGTGCAGTACGCGCTTTTCTTCCTCGGCTTTGTCCTCGCCATCGTGCTCAATGTCGACACCATCGTCCTCGCGAACCAGCTCTCGCACGATTCAGCATTGCGCGCCGCACTCGTTTCGAACGCCGAGGCCGCCGCCAAAGGCCCGCCGCCGGCTGCTTCGCCTGCCGGCGCCACCATTTCGGAAAAGGAAACGGCGCTCGCTTCCACCATCTCGCAATTGGACAAGCTGAGTCTGCCCATCGGGTGGCGAGGGCCGGGTGAGAACCTGACGCTTCCGTTCGGTCGACTTCCTTTCTTCGCCGCCCTTTGGGATGTGCTGCAAAGGCATTTTGTCGGTTGGATCATCACTGCTTTTGCCGCCACACTCGGAGCGCCGTTCTGGTTCGATTTGCTCAATCGTTTCGTAAACATCCGCAGTGCCGGCAAGGCGCCGGAAGAAAAACCGAAGGACCCCAAGGAAGTCCCGCAGCCGTCCGAACCAGGTCAGGGAAAATAAGGAATGGGAGAAACCGCGATGAAAAAACCAAGAAAACACGCCCCGCGCCGCCAACCAAAAGCAAGAGCCGCCCTCCGTCCTGAACAAGGCAAGGAGAAGCAGCGGCCGCCTGGCCGTCGTTCACCCGGACGTCCTGTGCGGGTGCGGAAGGCGCTCCCGGTCCTCCCCGTCGAGGTGCCGGCCGCTCCGCCGCCGTTGCCAGCTTTGCCAGTGCTTCCCCAAGTGCCGCTCGGCAACGCGATGCGGCTCCTCACCCTCAATCGCAAGGGCGATGATGTCGCGCGCTGGCAGCAGTTCCTCGCTGATCATGGTTTCAATCCGGGACCAATCGACGGCTTTTTCGGCGGCGAAACGCGTTTGGCGACGATCGCTTTTCAAAGGCAGCACCATCTTATTCCCGACGGCGTGGTCGGCGGAGCGACGCGGGCGGCCGCCGCTCCGGTCGGATTCGTCGCGACTGTGGTCCAGGCCATCCAAGGCGTGGTTCACGGCGAGGATGACGTCATCGATCACATCGGCGGTGTCTCGATTTTCCAAACGCGCGACGGCCGCGCGATCTACTTCAAGACGGGGATGACGATCGACGCCGATGGCGCCTATCGCGCCTATAAGATTCGAAATCAGGGTCTCGACTTCGACGACAACGGAAAAAATCCGGCCACTCCCAATGGCAGATGGATCGGCGTGGTCGTGGACAGCGCGGGCCGTCCGATTCCGCAGCAGGCCAACGATCCCTGCCCGGGCTATCTCATCTCCACCAGCTCGTTGCAGGATCACACCCGCGCGAATACGGACCCGATGCGTTACGTCGATTCGGAAGCCATCCCTTACATCGTCCTTCCGGGAGGCCACCTCGGCCGAGCCTCGTTAGGCGATTACGCGCTCGTGGTGAATACCGCAAACGGCAAGATCGTTCACGCGATTGCAGCCGATGCCGGCCCGAAACATCACGTTGGCGAAGCATCGATCGCAGTCGCCTGCGCGGTCCTCGGAGAGGCGGGCGCCAATCCGCGCAGCGGTGGAACCGAGCGCGCCATCATCCGTTATATTGTTTTTCCGGGCTCGCGCGATGGACAGTTTCCTGCCTCGGATCCGCGGGAGACTGCGATCCTCGATCGCACGTTGATGCATCTCAACAGTACGACCGCGTCGCTTTTCGCCGCGCTCGATCCGGCGCACCAGGCAGCGCTCATGACTTGAGTCATCCCCAAGAACAGCCGTTATCATTCTGAGCGCAGCGAAGAATCTAACGAGCCACCCGAGTTGCGCAGAAGCAGTGGAGTAGTGAGCTGTTTTGCGAGGTCACTCGCTTGGCTCAGGAAGACGCGCATTACTGGGATGATGAGATAGTTTGCAGTTCTCCAGCCTATTGCACGCGCCGGAACAAATTAGCGACCGCGAAAGGTGCGTAGAGGAGCGCGAAGAAGAGCAAGGCGAGTCCGTTCAGCTCCATGACATAAAGCCAGTGAGCATGGGAGAGGTAATCGAGAATCGAGGGCGCCTCCGGCTTATGCAGGAGAAAGCCGTAATTCATGTTTGTTAGGCGATCGACTAGAAGGGTGACGACAAGATAAACCTCCGACCACGCGAGCGTGCGCCAAACCGAGCCTAGCGTCGGCCGAAAGCGCCGCGCGATCAGGAAGTAGATGACGCCGGCGACGATCCCGCAATGTCCGACGAAGAAGCTGATGAAACGGATGTCGGGAAAACCGAAAGACAGATTCGGCGTCAGGATTGCCTGAAAAGTCCCACCGATGCCCCAGAAGTAAGAGACTTCGACCCAACCCCGCCGATTGGTGAGAAGGGCGACGATGACGGTGAACATTGCCCAGTCACACAGCTGAAAGGGAAGCGCCTGTTTCCAAAACAGAAAGTGGTGACTCCAGAGATAGGCGGCATAACCGAGATAGTTAATCGCGAGAAGGAGTGCGAGACAGCTGGCGACAGCGAGATCGACCCGTCGCGAGCGTGTCACCCGGACCGCCACGCCCAGCCCGATCGGGATGATCAGCGTGAGCGCGATGACCGTAAGGTGGGCCGGTCCAAAAAGATGGAAGACGGGAGTGAGATCCATGCGCGCGAGAAAATCGCAGCCTAGCGCCGTCTCCGCCTTGCGCGGAAGAGCGTTTATCTGCGGCCGGAGCCGCTCTGCATGGAGTCTGGAGGGCGGAATTCCGCGACGCCGCAGGTTAAAAGCGTGCGTTTAGAGTTCGACCACGCACCGGCTAGGAATTCGCTTCTCCTCCAGTCCAGGTTCCGTCAGTCGCGCGGCTCGATCTTGCCCGCGCCCGTGATCTTTTTCTCGACCGATTTCGGATTTCCGCCGTAGGTCACTTTGCCGGCGCCGGTGATCGCGGCGCGCAAGGAGTTGGAAGCGCTCACGTCCGCCTTGCCCGCGCCAGTCACGGACATTTCGACATCCTCCGCAGGCAGATCCGCGGCCATCAGCTTGCTCGCGCCGGTAAGGCTGGCGAGCAGCCGATTCACTTTGCCCGAGAGAGTGACATTGGCAGCGCCGCTCGTCTCCAGGGCAAAAGTGGCTCCGCTGAGCTGGCTGGCTGTGAACTCCACCGCACCGCTGAATTCCGCCTGATTCAGAGAAGGACTGGTGATGACCACTTTGATCCCATCGGTGGGCGCGAGCGGGCCTTCTTCCATTTCGATCTTGAGCTGAGTGCCGTCCATTCTGGTCGTGATGTGTGAGAGCAGGTTCTCATCAGTCGTTATACTGCAAGAGGGAGGACCGGGATGCCATTCCAGTTCGTAGAAACCGCCCGCGTCCACCCGCGAAAATGCGGAGACCCTTCGCTGATCGGTGACCACATGCCCGTTGCCGCGGATGCGATGCCAGTCACAGCCAGCGGAGAAAAGGACGAGCAGCGACAACGCCGGAAGGAGAATCTTTGTTTTCATGAGTTATGCCTTGTTGAGATGCAACGAAAGGGCGTTTTGGATGCAGGAAACTTGCCTTAACAAGATGTAGGAATTCGCTGCGCTAGCGCAACCCCGTGCGGAATCGCGCCCGCGACGAAGCCGAGACATTCGACCGCGCCGCTTGGTTTGCCCGGCAAAGCGATGACCAGGGACTGCTCAACGACCGCCGCGAGATTGCGAGAAAGGATTGCGTTCGGCGTGATCTTCATCGACTCGGCGCGCATCACTTCGCCGAAGCCGGGAAGCTCGACGCGCATCAGCCCGCGGATCGCTTCGGGGGTGACATCGCGCGCGGCGATGCCGGTACCGCCGGTAGTGAGAATGAGTCCGCAACCTTGAGAGGCGAAAGAGCGGATCGCCTCCTGAACGCGTTCCAGCTCATCCGGCACGACGGCTTCGCCGAAAACGTTCCAGCCGTTCTTCGTCGCAGCTTCTTTCAATGCCGGACCGCCGAGGTCGTCGTATTCGCCGCGACTGGCGCGATCGGAGATGGTGATGATGCCGAAGGTGATCTGCGGCGATGATGGGGTGGTGTTCACGGCGTCTGCATTACCCATTACTCCATCACTCCGGCCTCTTCGTTTTTTTCACCAGCCTCACGTCGCCGATGCGCATCTGCTTATCGACCGCTTTGCACATGTCGTAAATCGTGAGCAGGGCGACGGACACGCCGGTGAGAGCTTCCATTTCGACGCCGGTTTGCGCGGTCGTCCGCGCAGTGCAGGTAACCCCGACACCGGTTTCGTCGCTCGTTAGGCCGACTTCGACATGACTCAAGCCTAACGTGTGACAGAGCGGGATCAGTTGCGCAGTCTGCTTCGCTGCCTGAATCCCGGCAACCCGCGCGGTCGCGAAGACGTTGCCTTTCGCGATTCGCTCCTTCGCGATCAATTCCAGGGTCGCCGGTTGCAGGTCGATCCGCCCGCTGGCAGTCGCTTCGCGATGACTCAGCGGCTTCGCGGAGACGTCGACCATCTGCGCGTTTCCATCGTTTGCGATATGGGTGAGGCGGTCCATTCAGTTATCCGTTTAGCCGCCGATCGCGACCATTTTTCGGCCTGGTTGGTAGGTGGTGCGGAAATCGTGCTGCTCCGGTTTGCGTTCGACGACTTCCAAGAAAAACTGTCGCAACTCCTCATCGCTCGCGCCGGCGCGGAGGGGCTTCATGATGTCGAACTCGAGATAGCTGCCGAGACAGGGTCGCAGTTTCCCATCGCAGGTGAGGCGCAGTTTGTTGCAGCTCTCGCAGAAGTGCAGATTGGTCATCGCGCCGATGAAGCCGACGCGCTGTCCTCGCCCGGCTATCCGATAATAAACGGCGGGACCGTTAGTCCGAAATTCAGGTTCCGGAATGAGGCTGCCGAAGCGCCCTTCGATCGCGCGTCGCGCTTCGGCCACGGGCAGAAAATTCGTCTCCGTCAGGACCTCAGTCGTGGTCACTGGCATCAGCTCGATGAAGCGGAGGAGAAGATTCCGCTCAGCCGCGAAATCGACCAGATCGCCGAGAGCTTTCTCATTCCGGCCGCGCATGAGGACGCAGTTAATTTTGACCTGTGGAAAACCTGCGGCGAGGGCTGCGTCGATTCCGGCGATCGCTTCCGGAAGGAGATCGCGGCCCGTGATTTGAGCGTATTGCGCGCGATCTAGCGTATCGAGCGAAATGTTGACGGAACCAAAACCGCAACGGCGGACCGCTTCCGCCATCGTTAGACCGGGCTCCACTTCACGTGCGAGCAAGGTGCCATTTGTGGAAAGTCCGATGTCGCGCAAGCTCGTTAGGTTGGGAAATTGCCGGAAGAGCTGAAGGACATCGCGGCGGGTCAGAGGTTCGCCACCTGTTAGGCGGATTTTCGTCACGCCGAGCTCGCTCGCGATGCGAATGAGGCGCAGTGTTTCCTCGAAACTGAGGATGTCGTGGCGCGGCAACCATTCCTGCAATTCCTGCGGCATGCAGTAGGTGCAGCGTTCATTGCAGCGGTCGGTAATGGAGACGCGCAGATAGGAAATACGGTGTCCGAAATGGTCCTCCACGCGGGAGGCTACGACGGCGACTTTCGCGAGGCAAGACGCTGCCGCGTGCGCAAGAGAGGCGGTTGACGAAGCTTTTGCGTAACCGATCCTTCTCTATGAAATTTCGGCCTTCTCTTTTCGGGGCGCTCCTGGCGTGCATGGCCGTGGGCGCTTTCTTTTTCTCCGGTTGTTCGACGATCAGTTCTCGCATCGACGAGAATCGCGCCACCTTCGAACACCTTTCGCAAAGGGATCAGGCGCTCGTTAGGGAGGGAAGGATTCGCGGCGGGATGTCCCAGGAAGCGGTTTACCTCGCCTGGGGGCGGCCGCAGCAGAAAGCGGTCGGGGCGATACACAACGTGCCGACGGAGACGTGGGTCTACACGATCGCAACGACGGTGCCGGGCTACGGCTACGGCGGCTTCTATGGCTCCGGCTTTTACGGCGGCGGCTTCTATGGTGGCTTTGCCGGTCCGATCGGCTATTACGGGCGCCATCGCGGCCACCGCTTTTACGGGGCGTATTTCGATCCGTTCTATGATCCCTTTTACTATCCCTTCTCGCCCACAATCACGCAGCCGGAGAAGACGGTATCGTTTCAACGCGGGAGGGTGATTGCCTTCCAGTTTTTGGCGCCGACTTACTAGGAATCGCGAGGACTCAGGGAACTGTTGCTGGCGGTTGCCAATTGTTAGGGGGAAACGCGGACCGTCACGCGCTCTGGACGAGTCGCCTAACGAGATCCTCCACGGTGACGATGCCGGTGAGCTTGCGCCGCCGGTCGACCACCGCCGCGAGCGTGAGCCGCGCCGCGCGCAGACGGCGGATGATGCGATAGGCCGATTCGTTTTCCGCCGCGGTGACGAGCCGGCGACTGTAATCTCGCAACGCTCGCCGTGGTCGCGAATCGAGGAGCACATCGAAGACGTTGACCAAACCGAGAGCCACACCTTTCGAAATAATCGGCACCCGATCGACGCCGGTCTTCGCGCTCAGTTGCAAGAGCTCCGCCACGCTTGCGTCGGGCTTGACCGCGATGACTTTGCGCAGCGGCTGCATGACGTCCGCCACTTTTACGGTGCGGAAATCGACGATATTGTGAATCATCGCCCGCTCGGCGGAAGTGAGCGCGCCCTGCAGTTCGCTTTCGACCGTGAGCTGTTTCAAGTCCTCACGCGCGGCGAACATCCGCGGCGTCGCAGTTCTCTTCCGCAACCAGAGGCGGCCGAAAAGCGCGCCGAGCTCGAGCACTGGCCAGAAAACGCGCGAGGTGAACTCGAGCAGGCCTGCGAGGCCGGCGAGCGCGCGGTAGGGGAAGCGGCGGAAGAGTGATTTCGGCAGCACGCCGAGCATGAAGAGGTAAATCGGGCCGGCAAGGAGGAGAGCGATCGGATAACCCCAACCGCCTAACGAACGCACGAGCCGGCGCGTCAAAAGCAGCAGGCCGGTGATGTCGGCGAGATTGGTCACGAGGAGGATGGTAACGAGGAGCCGCTCCGGCTTTTTCAGTAACCGGTCGAGGAGCATGGCGGAGCGATTGCGCAATTTCACCTGATGACGCAGCCGCACTTGGTCGAGCGAGAGCAGGCCCGCCTCGATTCCCGCGTAAACGAAAGAGACCACCCAGCAGCAGAAAATAATGACCCAGGAAATCATGATTCCGCGGCGCCGTTTTCGCCCGGCTCCTCTTCGGTGACCGCCGCGGTTCGTTCGAGGAGAATCTCTTCGATCCGCTTCCGGCTCACCCGGCGCACGGTGAGATTGAGTCGCGGAAGTTCGAGCTTCGCGCCAACGTTAGGCAAATAGCCGAGCCGGTTAAAAACAAAGCCGCCAATGGTGTCGATCCCTTCCGCCTGCAACTCGAAACCGAGATGCTCGGTGAGATCGTCGAGTCGCGCGTTGCCGCTGACGAGAAATCGCCCTTCCTCGAGTGGCTCGATGTAAAGCTCAGCATCGCCCAACGGCGCCGCGTCACTGATGATTTCCTCGATGATGTCGTCGAGCGTGATGATGCCCTCCGTCCCACCAAATTCATCGACGACGATGGCGAGCCCTTGTCGGTGCGAGAGAAACTGCCGGAGTAAATCCATCGCGCCCATCGTCTCCGGGACAAAGGACGGCGGAATGAGTGTCTCGGTGTACGGTCGCGACGGACTGAGAAGAAAGCTTTTCACATCGACGATCCCGACAATCTGATCCGGCGTCTCCGCATAGACTGGCACCCGCCGATGGCGCCGCTCCTGCAAACGCGCGATCGCCTCCTCGTTAGGCAAATCATCCGGGATCGCGAAAGTGTCGACTCTCGGCGTCATGCAATCCTTCGCTGTCTTGTCGCCGAGCTTGATGATTTCCTGGATCATCTCGCCCTCGGACTCCTGCAGGCTGCCTTCCTCCTCGCCCATCTCGACGAGCGTCTCGAGTTCCTCGTCGCTGATCTTCCGTCGCACTCGCAACGACGCCGGCGTCAGCCGATCGATCACCCCCGCGCTCACGCTCTCGAGCGCGCGTCCGACGCGATCGAGCAGCGGGAGGAGGACGTTGAGGGTGAAAACACCGAGCGTGGAGAGCCGATACGGTTTCGAGATCGCGAGCAGCTTCGGAGTTAAATCGCAGAGCAAAACGATGACCGCAAAAATGGCGAGCGCCGCCAGCCACTCCGGCAGTTGCGCCGCGAGCGGTCCTTCCCAAATGAGAACGAGACAAAGAATGATCAGCGGGACATTGATGAGCGTGCCGCCGAGAAGAAGAACGTTGAGGACGCGGCGCGGGCTGTCGCGAAAGAGGCGGAGGAAATCGGTCAGCGACGGATGATGATCGTGCAGCCGCTGAATCTGATGGCTCTTGAGTGAGAAGAGCGCCGTCTCCAGGCCGGAGAAAAGTGCCGAGAAAAAAATCAGCACCGCGATCGCGCCGAGGAGGATCGTTAGGCCGGCACCTGTCATCCGCGAGCCGCGGCGGTGTGTGCGCACCAGCCCCTCAATCGAAAAATCCCGCCTGCCCGGTTGCCGGTCATCTCAGCCGCCGCGAATCTAAGCTCTCCGTGAACAAAGACCAAAGAATTTCCCAGCTCGTCG
>DASXPA010000203.1:0-2789 GCA_036493915.1 Chthoniobacterales bacterium
CCGACATCCGGACCGATGGCGCGAAAAACGATTGGCTGCTGTGCGACTCCCCTCACGATGATGCCGCCGATCAGCACATCGTCGGCCGTCCCGACAAATCCGCGTGAAGAAATGTTGGCGAATCTTGACGGCGCTGGCGCAGTCGAGAGATCGTAGGCTTCCACCAGGCCGACCCCGCTGCCGCCATCGGCCCCGGAAACGATCGCGGTGTATTCGCCGGGAGCGAGCGTCGCAAAAATTGCCGACTCCAGCGGGTCGTCAGGAGCGAGATTGGCTTTCATGATTCTCGTCTTGTTCGGGCTCTCCATCCAGTTGTCATTGGTCATGACAAGACCGCTCGGGCCGTGCAGCTCGATCTTCGGATCGGCCAGTCGGTCCGGCAGCGGCGTTCCTCCCACTTCGAGCGAAGGACCAATCGCGCGCACGATCACGTCCTTCGGTTGGCCGCCCCGGACGATGAACCCGCCGATGAGAACGTCATTGCCTGTGCCGATGCTCGCGCGGGTCGCGATGTTGGCGAAACGCGGCGGATCGAGAAGACCGAAGACACCGACGCTATTGGTTGTCCCCACATAGACTTTTCCGTTCGCGATCGTCGGGACGATAAACTTGTTCCCGATCCCGAAATGGTCGCGCTCGTTAGACGCCTGGTTGGTATTGTAAAGTTCCGTCGCAAGGTTCTTCGCGTCGTAGGCGTGGAGCACAGCCGGGTTGGTGTTTTGCGCCACCCAGACGATCCCATTCGTGTTGCCATTCGCTGAAATCGCCGGGGTCGTGCCGGGATAGCCGAACGTCACGTCACTCACGGAAGAGGGAATGGTTGCGAGCTTCGCATTCGTAAAAGTGAAGGTTTGGAGCGTATCGCCGACTGGTCCGACGTAGAGCCGGCCGTTGAAGTAAGCCGGGGTCGAGAAAAGTCCGGCCGCGAAACCGGGAAACAGGTCCTGATAGACATAGAAATTGCTCGCCGCGCCGGGCACAAATTTTCCCATGGTGCTGCGATTGACGAGATAGAGGTGGCGATCCTTTCCGCCCCCGACGGCGAGCTTGCGCACGACGCCGCCGGCATCGGTCATGTCCGGAAGTACGATTGCGCCGCCTGAGCCCAGGTCCTGGTCGGCGCCTGATTCCGCTTCCGTGTTGTACATGGTGAAGTAATCCGCCACCTGCACGGTATTGTTCGCGGTCGAGAGTTTAACGAAGCAATTCCCGAAATCGTCATTGTTAGGGAAACCACTCCCGTTGAGCGTCGTCTCGAAGGTGCCGTCGGCATCAAGGAAATAAATATTTCCCGCGGGATCGAGCGCAGGCGCCGCGCCGCTCTGCCAGACCGCGCCGTGGGTGCCGTTCGGGGTGAGATTGAACACGCTCACCTGCGCGAGGGTGGTTGCATCGTAACCCATTACCCAACCGGTATAGGGACGATGATCGCAGTGCGAGCTCCAGTGCAGATAGACAACGCCGTTGTCGAGCACGAGGCCGGCCCGCTCCTTGTATTGCTTTGGATCAAAAACGACCATGCCGTTGCTGCTGTTGTCGCCGGTTCCGGGATAGATGCCGGTCACTTCCACCGGCCCGCCGAACATTTCTGCGCCGGTCGTTAGGTCGAACGCGTGGAGGCGTTGAAAGTAGTTGCCGCCCGCGTCCTTGCTCATCGCGACGAGATAAACGATTCCGTGCGGTCCCGCGTTTCGATCGATCACCGGCGTCGAGGTGATGCCAATCTCCGGCGTGACCTGGCTGCAACCACGGTCGTCGGAAGACCTCTCGCCGGCGCCGGTCGCCTTTGCCTTCCACAGGAGCGAGCCGTCATCGGCATCGCAGGCGTAAAGGCTGTCATGCTCGGTCGCGATGAAGACGACGTTGTGCGTGCCTTTGTTGGGAATCGTCAGGCCGGTGACGATGAGCGGCTGGGCGTCGACTTTGCCGTCCACTGGGATGTCGAAAAGCTTCCCGAAGTCGTCCGAGTTCACGCTCGCTGGTATGAGGACGCGCTCCTCCAGATTTTGGCCGGTCCGGGCGGGATCGTTATGCCAGGTCAGGACGTCGGTGGCGAAGGCAGCCGTCGGCAGAAGGAAAAGCAGTCGGAGATTTTTCGTTAGGCGGCATAGGAAGCGCATCGTCGTAAATAAAAATTCGCGGCGCAACTTACTCGGATTCGCTTGAGCGCCACATCGCCGGAGGCGCGAACTCGATCACGTTCCCGGCCGGATCGCGAAAATAAAGCGAGCGATCGCCGCGCGGCCATACCACTTCCTCTTCGATTGCGATTCCGTGCTTGGCGAAATGTTCACGCCACTTCCCGAGATCCTCCTCCTCCACCACGAAGGCGACGTGGCCGGGGCCAATTGCGCCATGCGCGGGGACCCCCGCGTCGCGGACCCGCGTCCGCATCGGATCGAAGACGAGCAGAACCGTCATGCCGCAACGAAAAGCGATCCCGCGATCCTGCAAGGTCGAGACAACCTCAAGGCCGAGAATCTCGTGATAAAAATGCCGCGCCGCCGCGAGATCGCTCGCGTAAAGAGAAGCCTCGCTGAGTTGGCCGAGTTGCATCGTCGCGGAAACGGTTGCCCCGAGCAAAGGGGGGCGCAATCTTTTCAGGCCATGCCGGATATTGGTAAAATGCTTGTCGTTCTCGGCGTCGTCCTTGTTTTGCTCGGGCTTGTCTTGTGGAGCGGATTCGGCGGCAGTTGGCTGGGGCGACTCCCGGGCGACATTCGGATCGAGCGCGGCCATTCGAGTTTTTATTTTCCGATCGTCACCTGCATTATCATCAGCATTCTGCT
>DASXPA010000204.1:0-14490 GCA_036493915.1 Chthoniobacterales bacterium
GGCTGATGTTCACCATGTGGCCGTGGCGGATGTGATTCTTGTTCACCACGTCACTCATCTCCATGCGCGAACCGAGCTCGCCGCGCTGGGTTTGCGCACAAAAGATCGAAACCTGCGAGATGGCAAGATCGTTGAGGATGATCTGCGGCATATTCGTGAGGGGGCGCTCGGCGTAATTTTCGAGCATAAAAATGGCATGCTCCGCGCCGACTTCCTCCACCTCACTCTGGAGGGCGGCGGCGATCTCGCGCGTCGCTTCGTCGGTGATGATGGTAATGCGTTCGTCCGGCTGCAGGCGCAGACAATCGCGGATCGCATTGCGCGCGCCCGGGATCAATTCCGGATCGATGGCGCTCGTAAACTGGCGGTCGGACATTTGGAGTGGGGAGTCTTTACGCGGAAAACTGCCGCAATCAAACCTCCTTCCCCCTCGTTGCTGGAGAAGAAGTTTTTGCTCGCCGAGGCGACGAAGGAAGAGCCGCGTCCGAAACGGTCGGCTCACTCTCGGGGCTCCGCGTTGTCCCCCTTCCGAGAGCAAGAATCTTAACTACCGGCGCGCAGGAGTAGCTGATGGCGCGGCCCCCGGTGAACCGGTGGTCGCGGGACTGGACGACGCACTCGCCGTGGGCGAAGGGCTCGGCGAAGGTGTCGGTGAGGCTTTTGTCAGCGGCAATTTCAAGGCGGTGAAGTCTGGATTGTTGACCACGAAGGTGCCGTCGCGGTCGTCTACTTTGCCATACCACATCGCCTTCGGCGTCCGGCTACCGATGGTCAGTTTGTGCAGCACTTTGGGAGCGGCGGCAGTGGAAAAAGTGACCACCAGCTCGGGCTTATCAAAGCCTTGCGCCGGCGTCGTCGCTCCCATCCAACGGACGGCTCGCAGCGAGGACAAGGTATTCAGAAAGGACTGCACATCCGTGAGCTCAGCCTCGCCGTTGCCCGTGGGCGGTTTCCAGCTTTTCGGGCCGCTGCGCTCGAAGGTCTCCTCGCGATCCGTCACGCGTGAGAAATGCTGAATTTCGTTAGGCTTAAATTTGAAAATCTGGAGCTCCTGCCATTGCAACGGATCGACCCAGATATCGCCGAGGAACCTATGATTCACAGCAACGATGAACGGTTCCTCGCCGACCCGCGCATAGACCTCGCCGCCTTCGATCTTCCCAAACGACAACGTCAGGAAAGGATGCTCTCCTGCGCCTGTCTCGGCCGTATTCTCGGAGGCGAAGGAGCTAAAGGTCAGTTGCAGCTGCGGATGATCGAGGCCGTACTTCGCCAGATCGGAGGCGGTGTCGGCAACAAACTTTGTCACCTGCTCGTCGTTCAACGTCGCGATCAAACGATCCACTTCCTGACTGTTAGCGGGCTCGTTGTTGCGGCTCGCAATCGTCCATTTTTCTCCCTTCCGCGCCAGGACTGTTTCCGGCTCGCCCGTCGCCGTGATGTGGATGCGGTCGAGGTTATTCGCATCCACCCTCACGAGATGCCGGTCGCGGAGATCGTTAGGCTTAACCTTGAGGATTTCCTCCGTCTTCTCCGGAAGCGTGTAAATGCTGTGGCGCGGCAGGAAATGGACATAGACCTGACCTTTCTTTTTCTGCACGATGGAGCCGAGTTGCAGCGTCTCGCCCACTTTGTCGTCGGTCCCGTAAATCGTGATCGAGCCTCGCGGCTCGGCCAGACCATAGCTGTGCAGGTCGCCCTGATCATTGCCGATAAATTTCTGGATGCGCGCGTTCGTGATCTGCGCGAGGAGATCGTTGATTTTCTGATCGTCGCCCCGCGCCTGCAGCGGCTTCACGATCGCCCAGCGCTCGTTCTTCTTCGCAAGCTCGATTTCGCCGGCTGGGCTTTTGAGGACGGCGCGAGTCACTTCTGGACTCGTTAGGCTGGTTAACTTGCGATCGCGAAAGTCGTCCGGCTTTTTCGAGATATCGTCGCGCACGCTCTTTCCCGCGACCACGATTTCCGGCGCTTCGCCGACACGCACATACACCTCACCTTCAAAGGCCGCGTCCTTGCCGAATGCGATTGCGGGGGAGCCGCCCGGCATCTCCAATTTCAGACTCAGTTTGGGATTGGCGAGACCATATTCTCCGAAATCGGTTTCCTTAGCGCCGCCTTTCTTGGGAGGAATCACGGCAACCTTGCGCCAGCTTTCCAAGTCCGAAATCAGGTTGTCGATCGCAGCGGCGTCGGCCTGGTCCTGGACAGGAGCGGTCAGCCGCCATTTGCCCGCTTTCCGATACAGTTCAATCCGATCGTCGCCGTTCTGGATGACGATCCCGTCGAGTTTCTCGCGGTCGAAGTTGAGAACGTTGCCCGCCTCGCGCCGGGCTTCCTCGGTGTTGGGCTGTTTGCTTTCGAAGAACTTGATCCAAACACCGAGGGCGATGACAAGGGCGAGAAGGATGAGCGTGGTCCTGGTCTTCATCTCTTAAACTCGTTAGGCACGCCGTCGCCACCAGACCGCGAGGCCGAGCAGAGCTGGGACCAGCGGAATGAGAACGAGAATGATCCAGCGAAGGTTGCGCAGGGCCTGTTCTTCGAGAGTGAAGGTGAGCGTTTGCGGAATCTTCGGGGCGATCCCGATGAGCTGCTCCCGATTCAGGAGCCAGTTGAGGCTCGCGGAAATGAAGTCCAACCCTTGCTGACCCTGAGTCAGAGCGTCATCCTGGATAAAAGTGAAGTTCGCCACCACGATCAATCGGGCCGAATTAATCTGCACCCGCGTGTCGGCGCTTCCGCCCTTTTCCACCGCAGCCGCAATCGTCAACGGCTCACTCCGGTCCTTCACGGGATCGAACTGCAGCAACGCCTCGTCGTCGGAGTAATAGTCTGTCTCACCCCAGTATCCCTTCTCTGCCTGAGCGAGTGGTGAAAGATGAATGTTAGCTGCCGCCACCTGCTTCGTCTCCAAAGTTAAAGAGCTGGTCGCGCCGATGAACGGCGCCCGCACATCCGCGAGACGTTTGGTGACCGGGTTATCCGGCAAGAAATGCGCCACGACATCGCGCACCCGCGCGACTTCCTGAATGCCGGTCTTGACCATGGCCATGAGGCGATCGTCATCGACTTTTACGCCGAGCTCATTAAGAAAAGCCGTCAGTCTCGGCGTCTTCGCCGCAGGATCGAGAAGGAACAAGATTCGCCCATCCTTGTTCCAAAACTCGCGCAACAACTTCATCTCGCGATCTGAGAAGTCATATTGCGGCCCATCAATCATCACCACTTTGACGTTGGCGGGAATACTGGGAACTTCGAAGAGATTCAACTCCTGGAACTGCACGTTCTCGTTTTCAACGAACGTCTTCACGACCGACAACGGACCAGAGTCAGTGAGAGGCGGTTCCTTGTGACCTACGATGTAGCCGACGGGGTTCTTCTTCCCTTCAACGATGTCGATGAGCGCGCTTGTGATCGCCTGCTCGCCTTTGAAAGCCGTGACCTGGGGTTCTTCGCTGCTCATCGGATTGGCCTCACTCATGTCCGCCATCTCGGAGGCTTTGACCGTCTTGTTGCGCCCCTGATAATCGACGACGAGGACACTCTCGTCCGTTACCACCTTGTATTTGTTAAAGAGCTGTTTTGCCCTCGTCAGGTTGCGCTGCGGGTCGACATACTCGACATCGATCTTCCCACGCGAAGCGTATTGATATTCGGTGAGGAGATTTTGCACATCGCTGTAGATCGGGCTGTTCGCAGCGAAAAACACAGTCACCCGCACTTTACCAGGAATGCTCTGGAGAAAATGCTTTGTTTTGTCGGAGAGAGCGAACTTCTTATCGCGGGATAAGTCCCAGCGACGGTAGTGCTCAAACCCGAGATAATTCACCATCGCCGCAAGCACGATGACGATCGCGACCTGCACGATGACATTGAGCCCGATTTGAAACCGATGAATCTTTTTCGGCGGCGGCGTTGCTACGGTCTCCTCAGCCATCGCTTAGAGCTTCCACTTCCGGGATTGGAAGGCCTGATAGGTAAAAGTGAGCATGACAATCGTTAAACTGAGATAAAGCAGGATCGGCCGGGTATCGATCTCCCCGCGGGAAAGCGTGCCCATTTGTTCGATCGCGGAAAAGTAGCCAAGCAACTGTCGCGTTGCCGAGCTGATGTCGACGAGAATGAAAGCGATCAGACCGGAAAAGAAATGCAAGGTAATGACGGCAAAAGAGATGATGGCGGCGACGATCTGGTTCTTTGTCAGCACCGAGGCAAAGCAACCGATCGAAAGATAAAAGACACCGAGGAGAAAGAGCATGAGATAGCTGCCAAAGTAGGCGCCGCTCGAGCTCGCTGCCGGTTGATGCGTGATCGCTTGAAAGATGACGAAGTAGAGGGCGGTGGGAATCCAAAGAACGACATAGAAAAAGAGCGCGCCGAAGAACTTGGAGAGCACCACCTGCCAGTCGCGCACAGGTGCAGTCATAAGCGGCTCGATCGTCCCGAGTTTAAACTCCTCCGAAAACAGCCGCATCGTGATCAGCGGGAACACGAGGACAAAAGCGAACCAGAAGAAGACGGAATTAAAGAATGCTTCCTGGACCGAGTAGGGCACCGGCCGCTGGTTCATGAAGGAAATTTGGAAATAGAAGTCGACTCCGCTGACGAGGAGAAAGAAGACGAGAACGATGTAGGCGATCGGGGAGTAGAAGTAGCTCCGGATTTCCCGAGAGAGTAGAGTGAAAAATTTACGCATCAGATTTTTGTCGAGCCAGGTTTGTAATCGCGAGCGCAAAGAACGGTCTCGCGGGCGAGCGAGAAGTGGGCCCAGAGCACATGTGGATCGCGAGATCCTTCGCTTCGCTCAGGATGACAGGATGGGCGCTGCTTTCCCGCCTCATTCCTCATCCGGATGCGTGATCTCTACGAAGACGTCTTCGAGCGTGGCTTTCCGTTGGGATAGCTCTCGCACGATCCATTTCCGATCGCTTGCCAATTGAAAAACCTCCGGACGGACATCCGCGTCGGCTTCGGTCCGAAGGGAGAAAAGCTTCCAGTCTCCTTCATTTGTTAGGCTGACATCTTTCACGCCCGGCACTTTCCGCAACTGCTCTGCCCCATCGTCCGCGCCTGTCTTCGCTTCCAGGGTAACAGCGGTCGCGGTACGGATTTCATGGAGCAAATTCTCCGGCGTGTCGCAGGCTTCGATCTTCCCTCGATTGATAATGATAATGCGATTACAAGTCATCTCCACTTCCGGCAGGATATGCGTCGAAAGCAGGATGGTGTGCTGACGCCCGAGGTTTTTTATCAGGTCACGCACTTGTCGAATTTGATTGGGATCCAAACCGCTCGTCGGCTCGTCGAGGATTAACAGGTCAGGCTCATGCACGAGCGCATCGGCTAGCCCGACACGCTGGCGATAGCCTTTGGAGAGGGCGGCGATCAGCTTCGTCTCCACATCTTTCAGCCCACAAAGCTCTTTCACGTCGCCGACGCGTTCTTTGATCCGGCGATGCGGCACACCCTTCAGCGCGGCACGGTAATCGAGATATTCGGTGACCCGCATGTCATTATAGAGCGGGACATTTTCCGGCATGTAGCCAAGGTGCGAGCGCGCCTCGAGCGACTTCTCGAAGACATCAAACCCCGCGACCGAGGCGCGCCCGGAGGTCGGCGGCATGAAGCTCGAAAGGATGCGCATGGTGGTGCTTTTGCCGGCGCCGTTAGGCCCGAGAAAGCCCATGATCTCACCCTTGCCTACCTCGAAACTCAGATCGTCAATCGCTGTCTGTCCGGCATAGCGTTTCGTGAGATTTTCGACCTTGATCATCTTGCGGTGAGTTTTTTACTGACAACGCCAACCGCGAAAGCGTTGGCAATTTCTTCGAAAAAAATTTTCAACGCGCGTCCAATTCAATGGTTTGAATGCGCCTTCCGCTGCCACCGCGGCCGATGATCCCAACGGTGAAATCGACCGCCGACCCGCTGTCCGCGTGCGACAGGATATCTTCGGCTTGTTTGACGGAATTGACGTCGAACTTGCCAATCCGATAAATGACCAGACCGCGCTCCACCCCGACCTGTCCCGCGGGACTATCCGGATCAACCGCGCTGATCAAGACGCCGTGACCCGCCGCGTAACCGAGCGCATCCGCCAGCTCATTGGTAAGATCCTGTAACTGCAACCCGAAGAGGCGCTCGGCGTTTGAAGAACCAGTCTCCTCATCGGTCGCACCCGGCTTCGGCGTCGGTTGTTTCTCGGCGATTTTTTTGAACTGCTCGACCTCTTGCCTAACGACATTGGCGGGAATGGCAAAGCCCAGTCCCTGGGTCGGAATGCCCTGCGGAGTGAAAGCCATTTTCGCCGAGCTGAGCCCAACCAACCGGCCGTCGAGATCGATCACCGGACCGCCGCTGTTTCCCGGATTGATCGCGGCGTCGGTTTGAATGAGATCGTGATAATCGACGTTCTCGACCATGATCTCGCGCTTCAATCCGCTGAGGACGCCGCGGCTGATCGAGGTGCCATAACCGAGGGCGTTGCCGACGACGATGACGGTTTCGCCTAACAAATTCGGCGAGATATCGTGCAGGTTGACAAAGGGGAGTGGCTTGTCGCTGTCGATCTTGATGAAGGCGAGGTCCTTCTTTTCATCGCCGGTGATGTAGCGCGCCTTGTAACTCTTGTTGTCGTTCGTGATGACTTCGATTTTGAGATCGGCCGCACGCGCGACGACGTGCTCGTTAGTCACAATATAACCGGTGGGATCGACGAGGAACCCGCTGCCGAGGCTCTGCAAGGTTTGGCGAATCTCGCGCGGCCGGCCGCGATAAACGCCAAAAAATTGCGCGGCAAAATCATCCCACGGATCGCGCACCTGCCGCCTGACGACGCGCTCCGTGTTGATGTTCACGACCGCGGGCAAAACCTTCGCGACGGCGAGCACGGCCGGTTCGGAAGCAGGCTCCGGCGGAGAACCTGCCAAAGCGGGCGGCGGGGTCGTCGGCGCGGGCGGTGACGGCGGCGGCGGGGTGACTTGGCCGAAGCCTGCGCTGGCGAGGGCGAGGAAAAGTAAGGACGCAACTCGACGTCCAACCGTGATCGATTGGAAAACGTTTTCTGCTGTCATGGGCGCCGGCTCACTTTGCAGGCGAACATCGGAGCGCGACCGGCAGTGTCAACTTGCCCCCTACGCAAACGCCGCCAAAGTACCACGCGTATGCGTCCCTCGTTTGCGACTCGCGGAAATCTCGACCTGATCGAGGAAAATTATCGGCGCTGGCAGAAAAATCCGGAGGCGGTCGATACGAGTTGGAGGGCGTTTTTCGAAGGGTTCGAGCTCGGTGAGACAGCGCAGCAACGCAACGGCGCGGCCACCGCTGCGACTCCGCCTCCCGCGGCCGGGAAGGAGGCCGAGCAACAGGAACGGGTCGACAGTCTCGTCTACGCCTATCGCCGGCACGGCCACACCATCGCGCGAATCAACCCGCTCGCAGAGAAGCGCCCCGAAAACCCGCTGCTCAATTTGCGCGGGCTCGGCTTCAGCGAGCAGGATCTCGATCGGCAGGTCTCGTCCAAATATTTTCTCAAGAACAAAAAAATGACGCTGCGCGAGATGATCGCCCGTCTCGATGAGATTTACGCCGAGTCGATCGGATCGGAATTCCAGCACATCCAGAACCCAGGCATCCGGCATTGGGTGCGCGATCGGCTGGAGGCCCGGCCGACCAAGCATCAGGCTTCGACCGGGGTGGAGATTGCGATCCTGCGCCTGTTGCTCGAATCGGAAGCGTTCGAGGTTTTCCTGCACACGCGTTACGTCGGGCAGAAACGGTTTTCGCTGCAGGGCGCGGAGTCGCTCATGGTGATCCTCGACACGGTCCTGCATCGCTGTCCGAGCGTCGGGATCGAGGAGATTTGCATGGGCATGGCCCATCGCGGCCGGCTCAATGTGCTCGCAAATTTTCTCCAAAAATCCCTCGAGATCATCTTCACCGAGTTCAGCACCAACTACATTCCCGAGCTCGTCGCGGGCGACGGAGACGTGAAGTATCACCTCGGTTATCGCACCGTGCGCAAGCTTGCCTCCGGCGCGCAGGTGGAGATCCGACTTGCGGGAAATCCGAGCCACCTTGAGGCGGTCGATCCGGTGGTCGAAGGCATCGCGCGGGCGCGGCAGCGGATGCGTCGCGACACTGAGCATCGGCGGAAAGTGCTGCCATTGCTCGTGCACGGTGACGCCGCGTTTGCCGGTCAGGGGATCGTCTCGGAAGTCCTTAACATGTCGCAGCTGCACGGCTACTGCACCGGCGGCACGGTGCATGTGGTGGTGAATAATCAGATTGGTTTCACGACTTTGCCGGAAGACGCGCGCTCCTCGATGTACGCGACTGACATCGCGAAGATGATCGAGGTCCCGATTTTCCACGTGAATGGCGACGATCCGCTGGCGGTCCGTTTCGTCACCGAGACGGCGCTCGATTTTCGCCAGGAATTCGGACGCGACGTTGTCATCGACATGTATTGCTACCGCCGCTACGGACACAACGAAGGCGACGAACCGCTTTTCACCCAGCCCGATCTCTACACTAAAATCGCGAAGCGCCCCTCGGTCACGCAACTTTACAAAGCCCAGCTTCTGGAAGCCGGCGTCCTCAGCGCCGATGACGCGGCCTCCCTGGAAACTGAGTTCGATCTTCGCCTTGAACTGACCCTCGAAAGGGTGAAGGCGATCGAGAAAGAAAAGGCCGACAGGAAGGACCGGTTCCGCGAATCGAACGCCGTCTTTCAGCCCGGTTATAATTGGACGCCGGCGCCAACCGCGATCTCGCCCGAGATGCTGCAGCAGATCGTCGACGGCCTAACGACTGTGCCGCCCGAGTTCAACATTCTCCCGAAAGTGAAGCGCATAACGATCGATCGGCTGCGCGCCGCCTTCGAAGCCGGCGGGCCTTACGACTGGGGATTTGCCGAGGCACTCGCTTTCGGTTCCCTTCTCCTCGAAGGCGTGCCGGTGCGCTTGAGCGGGCAGGACAGCCGGCGCGGCACGTTCAGTCATCGCCACGCCTTTCTATACGACGCGAAAACGGGGAAACCGTATTTGCCCTTGCTCCATCTCCGGCCAGGCCAGGCGCGCATTTGCATTTACAACAGCCTGCTCTCGGAGGCGGCCGTGCTCGGCTTCGACTACGGCTACGCGCTCGATTATCCAAACATGCTCTGTCTCTGGGAAGCGCAGTTCGGCGATTTCGCGAATGGCGCGCAGACCATCATCGATCAGTTCGTCGTCTCGGCGGAATCAAAATGGCAACGGCCCAACGGCATCGTCCTCCTCCTCCCGCACGGCTACGAAGGCCAGGGGCCAGAACATTCCAGCGCGCGCCTCGAGCGTTTCCTGCAAGCCTGCGCGGAGGATAACATTCAGGTCTGCAACCTGACGACCGCGACGCAATATTTTCACGTCCTGCGCCGGCAGATGAAGCGTGATTTCATCAAGCCGCTCATCGTCATGACGCCGAAAAGTCTGCTCCGCTCCGAGCAAGCGTCGTCGCGCGCGGAAGATTTCACGGATGGCAGCTTTGACGAAATTCTGGCCGCGCCGGATGCGGCGCCGCCCGAGCAAATCGAGCGCGTCATTCTTTGTTCGGGCAAAGTTTACTACGACCTGCTCAACTATCGTAGCGAGCAAAACCTTACGAATACCGCGATCGTTAGGTTGGAGCAGCTCTACCCCCTCGCACAGGAGAAGCTGAGCGAAATTCTGGCGCGCTTCATCCGCGCGCAAAAGATCGTCTGGTGCCAGGAAGAATCGCAAAACATGGGCGCCTGGACCTATATCGAGCCGCGCCTGCGGGCGTTGTTAGGCACGGAGATCGCCTACGCGGGACGCAACGCCAGCGCGAGTCCGGCGGTCGGCTCCCTCGCCGTGCACAAGCGCGAGCAGGCTTGCGTGATCGAGGAAGCTTTTAAAATCTAACTTCGGTGCGCCGCTTCCACGTTAGTCTGCGAGATATTTGGTGAAGAATTTCACCGCCTGCTCACGAACGTCTGCAGCCGCCGCAGCGCTGAAATCGTGACCTTGGCCGAGATAGAACTTTTTCTCAAACGGGTCATGATGCGCGCTCAAGAAGGCGATCAGCGGCTTCGTGTATTTCTCGTAGGGCACGCGCGTGTCCCTGGTCCCATGGATCACGAGCACCGGCGGGAGCGGCTGGCGCGTCGGACCTTCCGGATGTCCGTGCCAAAAACCGCCCGCTTCTTCCACGACCGCGCCAATCGTCGGATCGCGGCGCGCGATTTCAATGGCGGCAAAAGCGCCTAACGAATAACCGAAGATGCCAATCTTCGGAGTGTCGGACCGACGCGCGTGGAGCCAATCGACCGCATCACGCACCGTCCCAAGCCAGGTAGGAAAGAGTTTCAGAAGAACCGTCTGGCGCGCGAACCAAGTGTGGGTGCGATCGAAGTAATGCACTTGATAAACTTCGAAGCCCGCGCTCGCGAGGCGCTGCGACACCCGCGTCATTTCCGGACCGTCGAAGAGCATGCCACCGGCACCATTGAGCACCAGAACCGGAAGATGCAGACCAGCGGCCGAGGGATGATAAACATCAACCAGGATTTTCACTCCGCCGCTCGGGTAGGAGCAGCGTTCCACGACCACACCAGCGCCGGCAGGTGGCAGTGCGAAGGCGCTCAGTAAAAGGAGCGCGGCAAATTCTGCCGCGACGGTCCCCCGGATCGAAATGCGCAGATTTTTCATCGGTATCTTCATTCGCACCTCGAGGCTATCCGAGTGCGTCGGCAGCCTTGGTACGTCAACTGCTACGTCGACAGGCTAAATGAGCATATCACCCGCGGGCTCTTGCAGCCCTTTCGATCCGAGGACGCCACCCGCCACTTCTCAGCCGGTGCAGGAACTCAAAGCGCTCCAGGGCGCCCTGAAGTCGGGCAGTATTAGCGACGCGCAAGCGGCCCTTACTGCGTTTCAAAACGATCTCGCGACCGGCAGCTGGAAGACGGCGACGAAGGTCAATTCGTTGTCGAAGGACAGCCCCGTGAGCCAGGATATGGCCTCGCTCCAGAGTGCACTCGACTCCAATGACATCAGCAGCGCGCAGCAGGCTTTCATGAGCCTGAAGCACGACCTGCACGCGATGAAACATCATCATCGCATGGGAATGCAGCAGGATAAGGGCGGCCTCTCGACCGCAAGCGGCGGCACCACCGACTCCTCGACCGCGGCCGGGACCATGCTCGATACCCAGGCCTGATCGGTCTGGCCAAGTGCGATCCAGGTTCGTTGCATCAACCTGATATTCGTTAGGCAGAAGTCGGCTGGTTATCGTTAGGCAAGCAGCCGGCTTGACATATTTCGCGCGCGCTCTGGCTTGCGCTGGACGTGGAGTTGGCGCTTGTTGTTAGGCGATGGGCGATCACGTTTTCACGCTCGGGATCGAGGAGGAATTTCAGATCATCGACCCCGACACGCGCGAGCTGCGTTCGCATATCCAGGAAATTCTTGGCGAAGGCAAGGTCGTGCTGAAGGAGCAGATCAAGCCAGAGATGCATCAGTCGGTTGTGGAAGTTGGGACCGACGTTTGCGGCGATATCGCCAAGGCGCGCGAACAGGTCATCGCCCTTCGCGCCCATCTCGCCAAGACGGCCGCCCGCGCCGGATTGAAGTTCGTTTCCGCCGGAACGCATCCGTTCTCGCATTGGTTCGACCAGCGCATCACCGAGGGCGAACGCTACGCCACAATCGTGAAGGACATGCAGCAGGTCGCCCGCGCGAATCTTATCTTCGGCTTGCACGTTCATGTCGGAATCCCGAATCGCGAAACCGCGATCCACATCATGAATCAGGCGCGCTATTTCCTCCCTCATCTCTACGCGCTCTCGACGAACTCGCCTTTCTGGGTCGGACGCAACACCGGCTTGAAAGGTTATCGCCTCAAAGTCTTTGAACGCTTCCCGCGCACCGGGATGCCCGACGCCTTCGAGAGCCTTTCCGAGTATGAGGATTTCACGAAGCTGCTGATCAAGACCGGCTGCATCGATAACCCGAAAAAGATCTGGTGGGACATCCGGTTGCACCCGTTTTTTGACACGCTGGAAGTGCGAATCTGCGACGCGCAATCACGCGTTGATGACACGATGGCGCTCGCCGCGCTCATCCAGGCGATCGTCGTTCGCCTCTACAAGTTGTTTCATCGCAACACCACCTTCCGCGTTTATCGACGCCGCCTGATCGATGAGAATCGCTGGCGCGCCTCGCGTTACGGGCTCGAGGGGAAGTTGATTGATTTCGGGCGCGAATCCGAGGTCGACGCGCGCGATCTGCTCGAGGAGCTGCTGGAATTCATCAGCGCTGAGGTGGAAGAACTCGGCAGCCAGCGCGAGATAGCGCACGTACGCAGGATCATGCGCGAAGGGACGGGAGCCGACCGGCAGATTACGGCTTGGGAACGGCAGCACAACATGCACGACGTGGTCGATCACCTGATCGCCGAGACTTACGAAGGCATCGAGAGCGAGCCGGCAGACGCTGCCGTGGCCGGTTAGTCTCCTATTTGGAACTCTCCTTTAATTGAGCCGTGTAGATGGTGGCGATCCCGCCGCTCATCGGCCGCGCTCGCTCCGCGCGGAAGCCGTTCGCTTCGAGCAAGGTGGTCATCGCCTGTCCGCTCGGAAACTTTTCGATGGAAGCAGCGAGGTATTCGTAAGCCTGCTTCTCCCCCGTAATGACTCCCGCCAGCCACGGCAGACAGCGATGGAGATAAAAGTGGTAGGCCGGGCGCAGAGGTCCGCGTGGACGAGAAAAATCGAGGACAAGCAAGTGACCTTCGGGCGTGAGGACACGCGCCATTTCGCAGAGAGCCACATTCCAATCCGCCATATTGCGCAGACCGAAGGCGACAGTAACTGCATCAAAGCTGGCGTCGGGAAAAGGCAACTCCTGCGCGTCTGCCAGGACGGTGTTCGTTAGGCCTTTGGCCTGCGCGACAGCGAGCATCTCGGCGGAAAAATCGGCCGCCGTGATTTCTGTCTGCGGAAGTTTCGCAGCCAGCGCGAGCGCGAGATCTCCGCTACCCGTAGCGAGATCGAGCAGACGGCGGGGTTGCCATTGCCTAACGACTGCCGATGCGGCGTGCCGCCACCAGAAATCCAGCCCGCCGCTGAGGAGGTGATTGGCCAGATCGTAGCGCCGCGCGATTCGGCCAAATATCGAGCGAACCGCTGCCGGATCGCGTCCGTGCGGCGTCGCACTTACTCGAGCGGGGGTTCGATCCACTCTTCGTCGCGCGGGACGAGTTTGTTTTTAGCGATCATCCGCGCGCAGGTGTTCCAGCGAAGGAGCGCGTCATCGTTGCCGCGCGGCCGAATGGCTTCTGCTTTCTCAAACTGGCGCATAGCTTCGGACAAGTCGTCATAGGCGTGATGACTTGAGCCAGGGCTGCCTTGTGCCAGTTTCGCCTTCGCCCGGCGCTCCGCCAGAATGCCTGAGTAATAAGCACGCTCGTAATTACCTTTGACGCGAGCCAATAGCTTGTCCGCCTGCGTGTCGCTCACACCATAGCCTTTGCTAAAACGATCGGTTACCGCGAGGAGGAGCGCGATGAGAGCGGGCTGATTTTCCGGATCGGTCGCGAGGATATCGAGACAGATGCTTTCGGCCTCCGCCGGTTCGTTGAGCAAACGGTAACGCTCGGCCTTTTCCAGCGCGGCCGGAATCGCTTCCGGAGAAAGTTTTTTCAACTCAGACATAGGTTCGTTAGGCGTCATGCTGAGGCGCAGGCGCGCGCTCGTTGCGGCGCCGGACCTTTTTCCAGAGCCAGCCGAGCGGATCATAATACTCGTCCACGACCCGTTCTTTCAAGGGGATGATGGCGTTGTCGGTGATCTGAATGCTTTCTGGGCAGACCTTGGTGCAACACTTCGTGATGTTGCAGTAACCGATCCCTTGCGTCTCGCGCAGCTCGCCCACCCGATCCTCCGTGTCGAGCGGATGCATCTCGAGTGCAGCAGAGTAAACGAAAAAGCGCGGGCCGATGAACTGGTCGTGCTTGTGATGATCGCGCAGGACGTGGCAGACATCCTGGCAGAGAAAACACTCGATGCATTTGCGGAATTCCTGCACCCGATCGATATCGCGCTGTTGCATCCGCCAGGTGCCGTCGGGCGCGTCGGGCAGCCGCGGCTTGAACGGTTTGATCCGCTTTTTGACCGCGAAATTCCATGAGACATCGGTGATTAAGTCCTTCAGGGGCGGAAAAGCTTTCATCGGCTCGATCGTGACTGGTTTGTCGAGCGGAAGATCGTTCAAGCGCGTCATGCACATCAGTTTCGGCATGCCGTTTACTTCCGCCGAGCAGGAGCCGCACTTGCCCGCTTTGCAATTCCAGCGACAAGCGAGGTCGTTCGCCTGATGGGCCTGGATCTCGTGCACGGCATCGAGAACAACCATGCCTTCGGAGACGCCGGTGCTGTAGTCGTGAAAGGAACCTCCGCTGGCGTCGCCGCGCCAGATTTTGAAAACTGCG
>DASXPA010000205.1:0-12546 GCA_036493915.1 Chthoniobacterales bacterium
CAATCGCCTCGAGAAGAAAAAATATAATCCGTTCATGAAGCGGCACACTCTCCACCGGGAGACGAAGTAACCATGCAACCAAAAACCGCCAAACGCCGCTCCGCTTTCCGTCGCGCCAACCGCACGATGCCGCGCCGCCGCATCGACATCGCGGCCGAAGCGATCGATTACAAAAACCCCGACCTTCTCCGCAAGTTCGTCACCGAGAGCGGGAAGATTCTTCCGCGCCGAGTCACCGGCATGCCCGCGCACATGCACCGCAAAATCACGCGTGAAATCAAACGCAGCCGCTCCGTGCTGCTGATGAAGTAATCGCGGCGTTGCTCTCTCCTCGGAGCACCTTAAGCCAACGGGGGGTGCGGCTTCGACGTTCTGTAGAATCTACGTTTAACGTTCGAGCTTCCCAGGTTCCGGCCGCAGCCATCCTACTTGTCATCCCGAGCCAGCGAAGGCGGCAAGGGATCACACGGTTGGTCTGGAATAGTCAATCCAGAGAGCGCGAAGCTATCAGACCAAACGTGAGATCCTCGGTGCGCTTCGCCTGCCTCGTGATTGACCAGGCGCAGACTGGGCGATAGCCGTGGCGCGTTCTCAACGTCTATCGGTGCGCGAACACCGGCGGGCTGGTCGCTTCTACCGCGGTGAAGTTCTCGAGAATCTTGTAGGTGTGCTCCGCATTCTTCGGTACGGCGTAGGAATCGCCCGCATTCAGAATCAGCGTCTGACCTTCGAGGTGCAGCTCCGCCTTTCCCTTGATCACATACCCGACCACTTCGTACGGATGTTTCGACATCGGCTTCTTATCGTTAGGCTTTTCATTTTCCCAGAGCCGCATCGCGACGTGCACCCCGGAGGCGAGATACTTCTCCCCTTCCGGCCCGTGAGGCGAGAACTGCGATGTGACCTTTGTGACGCTCGTGTCTTTCATCAAAAGGTATTCGGCTGCGGCGCACTCTGAGGTCGTGCAGCGCGCACATCCATTGAGCGGCGGCCGGTGCGGTTGGAACGCTCCGGCCGCGATGGAACCTACGGGCTGACGCGATCCGTCAGCGTGTCGTGGTGCTGCGCGCAGCTCTGGCGCAACTCAAACCAGCCGCCCTCGCCTTTTTTTGTCTGCGCCATGCTGCTCTTTTCGCTCTCGGCGACTTTGTCCCACGAATCATAGCGCGTGATCGCGAGGAAATTCCACGGCGCGCCTTCGACATGTGCGAGGAGCACGGTGCCGGACGCGGTATCACCTTGCGGCGGAGTGTTCAGCGCCTTTTCCAGTGCATCGCGCTCGCCAGGGACCGCTCGATAATCCGAGACGAGGTAGACGGAGTCGGCCGACTTCGCGGCTCCGCCGTTCAAGCCCATCTGCTTCGCGAATTCGGCCCAAGGCGGACCGCTGACGAACGTGTCGCCATGCCATTCAACGAGCGAGCGCTGCTGCGGCGTCATCGTGTTCGGCTCGCCGACCTCGACCTTTGCGCTTTTGCCAATGTATTCGATCGCCACGAAATCCCATGAATCCCCTTCCTCATGGCGCAGCACGATGTTTTTGGCGTTTGGATTTTTGGGGTCCGGCTCTTTTAGCCAGTTTTCCATTTCCTTCGCTTTGCCGGGAGCAGCCTTCGCGATGAAGACATGATAAATGTCGGTTCGCTTGGCTGCCGTGGTTGAATTCGCCGTCGATGGCGAAGAGTCTTGAGCTTGCACGGCCGCGAACGGCAGGCAGGCGAGAAGCGCGAATGCGCATGTGGATAATTTCATTGGTTACTTTCTTGGCTGGTTCCCAAGTCGGCCGGCATCTTCTCAGCTCGTCCTGGCGGGCTTGGACAAAGCGAAATCCGCTTTGCTGGGCGCGAGAGTTCCGGGCGCGCTTGAAGGTGTCAAGCTTTACCTAACGATAGAATTTGATTCAGGCCTTGCGGGTTTTCTCGCCCTGCTCAATCAACTTCCAAAACTCCCGCGTCTTCCCGAGCTGATCGTCCTCCGCCATCGGCAGCTTGCTCCGGAAAAGAAAGTCCCGCAGCGTGTTCTTGTGCAGCACCCGATGAACGGTGACCCCCTCCGGGCTGCGCTCGAAATAGATGCGATAGTCTTTGGCGCGGTAACGATGCAGCTTCTTCCCCTCGCGCTCGATCACGCCAAAGCGGCTCGTGTCGAGGTGGTCAAGGTCCTCGGGCAGAATCTGAAATTCCGCAAGCAGATCGAGCTGGAGCGTTTTCGGCAACGCCGCCATCTCCGCCGCGCTCAACTCGTTGAAGATGATTTGGAACATGGCTCCGTGAATGGAGATTCGTGAATCGTTACCTCGTGGGTGCACTCCGGCTGATTTCACGAATCACAGGTCTCGATTCACTGACCGTACACCCGCCGCACTCGGCTGCCAACGCCCGTGAAAATCTCCCACGCAATCGTGCCAGCACGCTCCGCCACCTCCGCCGCGAGAATCTCTTCGCTTCCCTGTTTACCGAAGAGAACAACTTCATCCCCGAGCTGAACCTCGGAAAGCGCGGAAACATCCACCATCGTCAGGTCCATTGTGATCCGGCCGAGGACCGGGCAGCGCTGACCGCCGATGAGCACGGCCGCGTCGCGATTGGAGAGCGCGCGGGGGAAACCATCCGCGTATCCTGCGCTGATCGTCGCCACTCGCATCGGTCGCGGGGTTATAAAGGTGCGCCCGTAACTGACGCTCCGGCCGGCGGGCAGCTCCCGGAGGAGGGCGACGCGTGATTTTAGCGTCATTACCGGATGAAGGAGTCTTTGTTCGTTAGGCATGGGCGAGCTGCCGTAGAGCATGAGTCCCGCGCGCACCATCTCGAAACGATGCTGCGGGAAGCCGAGAATGCCGGCGCTGAGCAGGACATGCGCTTTCCACGCGCCCGGAACCCGCGCACGCAGGTACCTAACGAGCTTTTGAAATCGCGCCAATTCTTCTTCGGTGAAATTGGCGTCCTCATCCGCCACTGGCAGATGCGTCGAAACGCTGTGCAAGTTCACCTCTGCCATTTGCGCGACCGTCTCCATCTCCGCGACCGCTTCTTCTTCCCAGCAACCCATCCGGCCCATTCCTGTGTCGACAACAAAATCAATCGTCACGCCGGGGGCGAAGGCGTGGGCTTCCGCTGCGCTCGAAACCGAGGCGATAAAACCGCGCCTCACGATCGCGGCGCGTTCCTCCGGGAGGGCCGGACCAAGAATAAGGATCGGTTTCTCGATTCCGCTCTCCCGCAGTTCAATTGCTTCTTGCAGGTTGGCGACACCGAAAAGACCAGCCTCCGTGCGCAAAGCCTCCGCGATCTGGCGTATGCCGTGGCCATAGGCGTTCGCCTTCACGATCGCGAGCAGCTCCGTCTCCGCGCCGGATCGTTCGCGTGCGACGTGGGCATTGTGGCGCACAGCCGCGAGATCGATCTCAGCCCAGCAGCGTTCTTTGCCTAACGAATCCATGGAATAGTCTTCGGGGTCGTGATGTAAGGCGTGCGCAGATAGATTGGTTCCAGCGGTTCATCCGACCGGAGATCGCTCTTCTGCGCGAGCGCAGCGAGCAGCACGGCCGAAGGATGCATTGTCTCGACGCGTGCAAATTGGGGCAAAGGCTGCGAGGCAAAAACGGCGACTGCGCATTGGTCGTCTAACTTTGCTTGCAACTCCTCTTCGCTCAGCAAGCACGGACCTTCGATACAGTTGCCATCTTGGACGCGCGCAAAAAAGTAACTGCTCCGGCGCGCGTCGCCGATGACGCAATATCGCGCGCAATCGAATGCGCAAATAGAGGGAAGCCCGAGTAAACGCGCCGACGACGCGATGCGCAGCCCGAGGGCGGTCGCAATCGCGATTCGGACGCCCGCGTAGCTGCCTGGGCCGAGCCCGACCACGATGACTTCTGGCAGGCCGCAGTCGCGACACAGATCGCTCAGGTTTTCGTAGAACAAGCCGGAGTGCTTTCGATCTGCGGGAAATTTCCTAACGGTGCTGGCGCCGTCCGCGCCAAGCCAGGCGACGCTGCCGAGGGCAGTGGAAAGCTCGAGCGCGAGGGTTTTCATTCGCTGATGATGCGCTCATTTCCGCTTCCGAGCGCGAAATCGAGCGAGCGCGTGCGCTCCGGTAAGAGCTCTGGAAAACGATCGGCCCACTCGATCACGGTGACGCCGTTGTCCTGGAGGTAATCTTCGAAGCCGATGCCCTCGATTTCGGAGCAATGTTCGAGCCGATAAAAATCGAAATGAAAGATCGGCAGCCGGCCGCCGCCATATTCGTGCAGAATGGCGAAGGTCGGACTGGTCACTGCCTCAGCGCTCCCGCAACCGGCGACGAGACCTTTGACGAAATGGGTTTTGCCCGCGCCGAGATCGCCGCGGAGCGCGACGACGTCGTTAGGCTGGAGCGACTTGGCCCAGTTCCGGGCGAATGCGATCGTCTCCTCGACGCTATGCGAAGTGAACGTAGCCATGGAAAGAGGGCGGGAGACGGAAGGCGGAGAGCGGGAGAAGTGAGCCGATCCGCGTGAGCGGAAGTCGCGGAAATTTTTTGCGCCAGTTCTTTTCCAAAGCTGCGGAGTCGTTAGACGAGAGCGCGAAGAGGAGTTCGTAATCTTCGCCGTCGTTGATCGCTTGCGAGACCGAACAGTCGCGGGTGCGCGGGAGGGATTTTTCGTCGATCTCGAAGGCAACTTTGCTGGCTTTCGCGAGACGGGGAAGGTCGGCGCCAAGGCCGTCGCTCAAGTCCATCATTGCGTGGAGATGGAAGTTGGAGGTGAGCCACCGCGCTTCCGAAATTCTTGGGACGAGGGTGAGATGTTTCTTGCGAAGCGAGCCGCCGAGTTTGCCTGTGACGTACAAGGCGTCACCGACTTTTCCGCCGCCGCGCGAGACCCACCGATCTTTTTCGACGGTTCCGACGGCGCTGATGGAAATAACGGCCGGCCCTTTTGTGCTGCTGGTTTCACCGCCGACGATCGCCACTTCAAATTTCCGGGCGATCCGTTCGAGGCCGTAATACATCTGCTTCGCCCAGCGCGTTTCGCGATTGGGCGGCGCGATCAAGGTGATGAGGGCCCATTGCGGCAGCCCCGACATGGCGGCGAAATCGCTCAGCGTGCGCGCCATCGCCTTACCGCCGACCGCCCTCGGCGATTCGTTAGGCCGAAAGTGCACGCCTTCGACGACGCAATCCGTTTTCAGTAAGAGCAACTCCTTCGCTCCGCGTAGCCTAACGACCGCGCAGTCATCGCCAGGGCCCGCGATTACGTCAGTGCGCGTTTCCAGACGCGCGATCCAATCCGCAATCAGCCGGTCTTCACCCAGCTCGCGCAGATTCATTGCGGGAGGAGATTTGGAAAGGCGAGCGCGCTGAGGGAGAGGAAATTGAAGAGGGCGTGCATCGTCATGGAGACGAGGATGGAACCGCTCCATTCGTAGGCGATGGTGAGGCAGCTTCCGAGGACGAAGAGTGGCCCGAAGCTCGGCAGGTGGGCGTGCACGGCGGCGAAAAGGAGGGCGTTGAGGAAAAGACCGGCGCCGCGACCGAGATAACGTTTGAGGACGCCGTAGAGAAAAAACCGGAAGATAAATTCCTCCGTCACCGGGGCGATGCTGACCGCGAGCACGATGATCATGACCCGCTGTTGCAGCGTTTCTGAGCCGGTGAACATTTCGACGATCTGCTGTCGGCTGGAGCCGCTGCCAAGAAACCAGTGCGAGATTTCGTCGGCGACGAAGAGGAGCGGATAAGCGGCGAGGAGGAGGACGGCGGCGGTGCTGACGATGCGTCCGAAACTGAGACGAGAGAATCCGCCTAACGAGACCACGCTAAAGCCGCGGAACTGCAGGAGGGAAGTGAGAACGAACAGGACCGCGAGGGAAAAGAATCCGGTGATAATCAAATCCCGGGTCCGATAAATGGTTTCGCCGCTCCGGATCGCGACGCCCAGATTGAGGAGAAACCAGCCGACCAGAATCAGGGCCGCGATTACTTCCGGCAGCCCGAATTGCTTTTCATCTAACGACGCCGCGCCATTCACCTCGCGCAGGGCGACCTGGCGGACGAGTGCGAGGTAAACGTACAGGCCCGCCACCACGAGCAGCGTGTTGATCAGGCTGTCGAACATCTCGCAGCCGGTCCCTTTAGGGAGCGTAAAAGCTTGGGAGAAAATAAGCGCGCCCGCTTTGCAATTGCGGCGTGAACGCCCCCGGGAGCGAGACTTCGATCTTTGCGTCTCCGCTTTTTGTAAGCATGCGGAAGACCCGGCCGAGACTGAATGGCGGTCCGTATTTCACGACCTTGGCGTTGGGTGCGCGGCTCAGCTCTTTTGCTTTCACGAACGCGTCTTCAACCTGGCCGAGGCCATCGATCAAGTGGTCGTTGAGCGCATCACGGCCGGAAAGAATGCGCCCGTCGGCGATCCCGTTGCGCAACTGATCGGCCGGCAGATGCCGCTCCTTCGCGACGATGCCGAGAAACTTGTCGTAGGTTTTCATCACGAAGCTCTGGATGTAATCGCGCTCCTCGGGCGTAATCGGGCGCGCGCCGTTCAACATGTCCTTGAACTTCCCGCTTTTGAAAACAACCGAAGCGAGCCCGATTTTGTTGAAGAGCTGTTCGTAGTTCAAAGTCTCGATGATGACGCCGATGCTCCCCGTGATGCTGGTCTCGTTTGCCATCAGATAGCTCCCGCCGCAGGAGACATAATAGCCGCCGGAGGCCGCGAGCGATTCCATGTAAACGACGACCGGTTTGCGCGCGCGCGTCTGCGCGACCGCGTTGTAGATCATGTCGGCCGCGGTCACTTCACCGCCGGGCGAATCGACTTCGAGCACGACCGCGCGCACGCTGTCGTCGTTGCGTGCCTGTTCCAGTTCCCAGCGCAGATCCTCCACCATCGAGTCGCCGACGTTGCCGCCCACGCCGGTACTAATGAGACCGCGCAAGGGGATCACCGCAATCTTGCTCGTGCTCCCGCGCGTCCCCATTTGCACCACCAGCTCACGAAAACGCGGTCGATATTCCACCTGTCCGTCTGTGCCCTCCAGGCGGCGGAACGCCAGCGTCACGAGGACGAGATTCATCAACAGGCTGACGCACAGGGCGACGAACAAAAAAATGCTAAGGCAGCCCAGTTTGCGATTCGTCATGAACGGATGAAATCGCCGAAGAAGCGAAGAGGCACAAGCGCTTTTCCGCAACCGAAACGCCGTCGGAAACGAATCAAAAACAAGTGGCAGGGAAGCTGCTAGTTCAAAAGGAACAACACCATGGGGCCAATAACATCAGGGGGAGACTTGAAAGTAAACGAGGCAGCGGTGCGGCAATTGCCAAAACGAAAAGCGCCGAAGAAGAGCAAGCGCCGTCCGAAGACGGCGGCGAAGAAAAAGGACAGCGAGGCGACTCGCCCGGCCGTCGGGACGCTGACGCGGACGAAGAGTTTGCTCTTGGCGGCTTTGCGCGTTTGGGAGCTGAAGCAGGGGATCGGGGAATAAGCCGCGCCACTGTTGCAAGGCCACAACGGCAGCCGCGACTGGCTGCGCCTAATCGCCATCGCGCTAGAAGCGCGAGCAGTTCGATGGCCGGACGAATCAATCGCCACAGCGTGGCGTGAGCATCGTGAGCCGTGCCGCCTCCGACGCCCATTAGGTAAAGGTGACCGTTACGGCCGATGGAATTCAGATTCCGAAAAGCATCGATGGAGGAAAGAGGGCGTTTGTGGTCAGGAACGCGAGCAGGGAAAACTGAGCCTGACCGCACGCGGCCCGGAAGCGAAGGAGAATTTCCAGCTCACGCTCCCGGCGCAGGAAACGAAGATTGTCCAAGTCCAACTGCAGCCTGGCGTCTACCAGCTGCTTGATCAAAGGCCGACACGAGAAGCAGGTGGCGGTGAATCTCACAGTTCGTTAGGCGTTAGACTACCGATTCCTGAAGAGAGCTGCTTGCCGGTTCCGTCTGGGGTGGAATACTTGGGGGCCTGGCTCGGAGGCGCCCATAGCTCAGCCGGATAGAGCATCGGATTTCTAATCCGACGGTCGGAGGTTCGAGTCCTCCTGGGCGCGAGCGCGCTTCATGCCGTGATTCGCGACTCGCCGCTTGCTTCCGATTCGCGCATTTCGATTCCCGATTCACGAACCCATCGCCGCTCGTGATCGAGCAGCCATTTCTTGCGCCACAACCCACCGCCGTATCCGCAAAGCGATCCGTCCGCGCGAATCACACGATGGCACGGAATGATGATGCAAAGCATATTTTCGCCATTCGCGCGACCGACTGCGCGCCGCATTTCCTTATCGCCAAGTTGCTCCGCCATCCAGGAATAGGAACGCGTTTCGCCTAACGGAATCGATTGTAGCATTTTCCAGTCGCGCAGTTGAAAGGGCGATCCGACCGGTGCCAGCGGGACCCTAAACTCCAAATTTTTCCCCGAAAAATAATGGTCTAACTGCCTCCGCGTCGCCGTGAGGTGACGATGTTGCCCCGGCACGACGTTCGTCTTCAAACGTGTGCGCAAGATCGACAACTCCCGCTCGAGCGCCCGCCGATCGACAAATTCGAGCAGCCGCAGCCCGACGTCGTCAGCGATCGCGAGCATCGAGCCGAGCGGCGTTTCGATTCGCTCCGCGAAAAGTCCACCCTGCTGTTTCGCCGCGCTCGGGGTTTTGCCAAAAATCTTTGTGAAGGCATCGCGGAATCCGCTTTCGGATTCAAAGCCGCTGCCGTTGCGCACGTCTTCTACACGCTCGCCGTTGCGCACTTCGCGTAATGCCAAGCCCATGCGCCGCGCGCGATGGTAGGCCTGGAAGGTCATTCCGTAATGGCGCTTGAACTGCCGCCGCGCCGTCGACGGATCAATCGAGAGCGCAGCCAGTTCTTTGTCGGTGAGGCGGCCATCCGGCGCTTTCTCTACTTCCGCGCGGAGACGCTCGATCAGCTCCGGCGGCCGCTGGACCGGATCCATCGGTCGACAGCGAAGACAAGGGCGATAACCCCCGAGGAGGGCTTCGTTAGGCGAGGGGAAAAACTCGACGTTCTCGCGTGCCGGTTTCTTCGCGCTGCAGGTCGGCCGGCAGAAAATGCCCGTCGTGCGCACGCCGGCAAAGAAGATGCCTTCAAAAGTCGAATCGCGCGCGAGGAGCGCCTGATACATGGTGTCGTTAGGCGGAAGCAATTCCAGAGTCTTCATGCTCTTCCCTTACACTATCCGGTCCGCCGTGCGCATCGACGGAATTCGGGCAGGGAATTCTAAGCTAGAAAACACCGCGGAGGGGGCGGTGCGCTCAAGGTTTTCTGCAAGCACGATGTTCCGGCAAACTCTTGCGGGCCGATTTCTAGGGCATCTTCGAATCGTCAGGCCGCAAGCTTTGCGCCACGATCCGCGCGACCTCTGCGAGGACGGCGCTTTGCGCATCCCAATCGTCGTGTGGTCCGGTGGAATAGATCGCGAGGAAAATTGGCTTTCCATCTGGCGGACGCAGAATCGCCACATCATTAAGCGCACCGCTTCTGCTCCGGCCCGTTTTATCGCCGACCTTCCAGTTCGAGGAAACGCCGGCGCGAATCGTCTTTGCGCCGGTTTGATTGTGCGCAAGCCAGCTCGCCAGCTGCTCGCGCGACTTTGGCGAAAGCAGGTTTGTCGTCAGAATCTTCACCCAGTCGTTGCGCATCGCGGCGGGCGTCGTCGTGTCCCATTGCGGATTTGAAGCGACGTTGTTCAGCTCGGGCTCCATCCGATCAGAACGCGTTTTTGTGTCCGACAGGCTTCTTAAGAAGTTCGTTAGGCCGCGCGGGCCGCCAATGCTGTGCAGAATGAGATTGCCGGCGGTGTTGTCGCTCAACTCGATCGCCGCCGCGCAAAGCTCGCCGAGCTTCATGCCGCCCTCTTTCACATGCTCCTTTGTCATCGGCGCGTATTCGAGCAAATCCTTTTCGTGGTAGGGAACGAAGCGATCGAGATGTTCTTTTTCCTCGTCTACCCGCTGCAGGACGGCCGCGGCGGCGAGCGCCTTGAAGGTGCTGCACATGAGGAAGCGTTCATTAGGCCGATACTCGATCTTGCGACCGTTGCCGGTGTCGAGCGCGGCGACGCCGAGATGGCGGCCGCTGCTTTTTTCCAGCGCCGCGATGCGACCGACTGTCTGATCGTTAGGCGGCTTGGCCGCAACGGCGAGGAGGGCCGCCGCCAGCAACGCGCCTACCATCGATGATAAGCGGGATGACCTTCTTTCACTGCGACGAAGGTGCCACGACAGGTTGCGCAAACTTTTCCTCCGGCGGTGAGAGTACCCTCGATCGTCGCGCGATCGGCGTTTGATTCGACCACTTTGGCGGAAAGAAAAACCGGACCGTTGGTTGGCGTCGGGCGCAGCAACTTGATCGCGTAATCCGCCGTCACCGTGCAGGGAACGCGATCTTCACCCGCCTGTTTCATGAGGAAATACGCCGCCGTCCAGTTGCAATGGCAATCGAGTAGCGTGCCGATGATGCCGCCATTGAGGACGCCGGGAAACGCTTCGTATTTCTTCTCCGGTTTCCATTCCGCTACGACCTCGTCGTCGCCTTTCGGGAAGCTGCGGATGCGCAAGCCCTCGGCGTTGGCCGGACCGCAGCCCCAGCAAGCATTGTTAGGCGCGTATTTTTCCTGGAGCGATAAGCTGTCGTTCGGCATGTGAGGTTGTTTCTGCAGATGACGCAGATCGCTAAGATTTTTTCCTCTGCGGCCCTCGGCGAAATCTGCGGATCGAATGGCTTTGATTCGCTACGAGCCGTTAGAGGCGGCGGCGGCCTTGTAGGGTCGCGCTGCCGGCCCCGTGTAAAGCGAGCGCGGACGGATGAGCCGATTGTGATCCTGCTGCTCGACGACGTGCGCGCACCAGCCGGCGACGCGGGAGGCGGCGAAGATCGGCGTGTTCAAGGCCGGATCGAATTCCAGCATCGTGAAAACTGGCGCAGCATAGAGATCGACATTCGCGCAAAGACGCTTCTCGCGATCCATCGTCGCTTCGAGCTTCTCGCAGATTGGAATCCATTGCTCTTTTCCGACACGTTTACCAAGGTCGCGTCCGATCTCGCGCATGATCGGCACCCGCGAGTCGCCCTTTTTGTAAACGCGATGGCCAAAGCCCATGATCTTCGCCTTGTTCGCGAGCGCGTCCATCATCCAGCCCTCGGCGCGATCGGGCGTCTTGATGTCGTCGAGCATTTTCATCGATTCCTCATTGGCGCCCCCGTGGAGCGGGCCCTTAAGCGTGCCGCAGGCGCTCGTCACGGCGGCATACATGTCGGCGAGCGTCGAGGCGGTGACGCGGGCGGCGAAGGTCGAGGCATTGAATTCGTGGTCGGCGTAAAGGATGAAAATCGTGTCCATCGTCCGGATCTTCCACGATGGCGGGACTTCGCCGTTCAACTTGTAGAAGAGATTCCCCGCCATCGTCAGGTCGGGCCGTTCCGGGAGCGGATTTTCGCCCTGTTGAATGCGGTAGCCGTCCGCAATCAGGGTGGTTGTCTTCGCGATCAGGCGAATCGCTTTGCGAATGTTGGCCTCGTGCGATTGGTCGTTCAGCTCGGAGTCGAAAGGCGCGAGCATGGAAACCCCGGTCCGCAGCATGTCCATCGGATGCGTATTCTTTGGGAGGAGGCGCATCATTTCCAGCACCTGCTTCGGAAGCGGCCGCTCGCTCGCAATCGCTTGCGCAAATTCCTCGCGTTGCTTCGTCGTCGGAAGCTCACCATTGAGGAGTAGATAGGCGACTTCCTCAAAGCTCGCCTCTTCCGCCATCTCGTGAATGTCGTAGCCGCGATACATCAGGCCGGCGTTGGGATCGACCCAGCAGATTTCGGTTTCGCCCGCGATGACGCCGGCGAGGCCGGGGCTGTAGGCTGGTTTGGTATCAGTTTCGGTGCTCATCGTGTTAATTTCTGGCTGAGGTGAGGAGACTCCGTAACGCGATGGCTTCGTTTGCGCAACGACGATTCAACCTTGACGACTACCGCGGCGATCCCCTACACGAGCTTTTCCCATGCAATCAAAATTTCGTGATAACCGCAGAGCTTTTTTCCACGGCGTCGCTGCGCTCTTTCTCGCCTTCAGTTGTCTCGGCACGGCGGCTCGCGCCCAAACCGGATACACCGGGATTTTCGGCGGCGGGCCATTTTACATCAACGCGAGCGCGCACATCAACGAGATCAAAAATTCCGGATTCACGGAGGCGATTGTCTGGAACATCGAGGTCAAGCCCAATGGCGACCTGAATTTTAACGGCGAATTCCCCCTTACTTCCAACGGCGCCTACATTGGAGACCAAACGCATCCGGATTTCGCGGCCAACATGGCGACACTCAAAGAAGGGACGGTCCAGAGAGTCACTTTTAGCATCGGCTCATCGAACTTCGGCGATTGGCAGGATATCAAAGCGCTCGTGCAAGCACAGGGGACTGGCCAAGATAGCATTCTCTACAAAGACTTCGCCGCGCTTAAAGCCGCCATTCCGGCCCTGGACGCGATCGATTTTGACGACGAAAACAGCTTCGACTCCGCGACCACAATCGCCTTCGGTGTCATGCTCGGCAACCTGG
>DASXPA010000206.1:0-2993 GCA_036493915.1 Chthoniobacterales bacterium
AGTGGCCGCACTCACGTTTTCCTGCTGGCCGGCCCCGTTTCCTTCAGGAAAAAATTAGCGCTTCCATCCTAGGGCTTCCATTGGACCAAAGTCCTATTTCCCGATCGGCGACGTTCGCCGATACTTACGACAGCAGTTGTCTCAAATGTTCAGATCCTTCTACGAGGTTAACTCCCGCGCCGCACGTGAACCGAACCGAAAATAAATTGCCGTGGAGGTACTCCGGTAAGCGCCTATGGAATTGATGCAAAAACTAGTCCCGGTCTGCATGCTCGGATTTGTCCTATCAAGCATGTTGTCGATGGGTTTGGGGCTCACCCTCGGCGAAATCGCCACTCCTCTGCGCAGTGTTCGACGCGTAGTCATGTCGCTGCTGGCAAATTTTGTCTTAGTACCGCTCGTCGCCCTGGGTCTCGCTGCACTGCTACGACTCGACGAACCGTTCGGTGTCGGTTTGCTATTGTTGGGATCGGCGGCCGGCGCACCATTCCTGCCGAAACTCACCCAACTGGCGAAAGGCAACCTGGCCTTCGCCGTCGGCTTGATGGTCCTGCTGATGGTTATCACGGTTGGCTTTCTGCCGCTCGTCCTGCCGTTATTGCTTTCAGGCGTTTCGGTCGACTCCGCGAAGATTGCCCGTTCCCTTTTTCTGCTGATGCTCCTTCCTCTGGCCGCCGCGCTGGTGGTGAAAGCCCGGTTCCCTGCTGCGGCCGCCCGCACGAGACCGATCCTCGATCGGATTTCGAACCTGAGCCTTATTCTTTTCACTCTGCTGCTCATTACGGTCAATCTTAACAATGTTCTAGCCGTTTTCGGCACGCGCGCGATTCTCGCTGGTCTGCTCTTTATTATAATCAGCTTCGGCATCGGGTGGTTGCTCGGCGGACCTGAACCGGACGCTCGACGGGTCCTGGCTTTGGGGACGGCGCAACGCAACATTGCCGCCGCGCTCGTGGTGGCTGCCCAGAGTTTCGAAGACCCGAAGGTGGTGGTCATGGTGATCGTCGTCGCGATCGTCGGGCTGCTGATCCTCATGCCACTGTCACGAAGGCTCGCCCCGGCGGCTTAACGTATGCGGCCCGAAAATCTTAATGGCGACCCTTCCTGGAATTCACTCGATTGCCGAGAAAACGCCGGACTTTTTTTACCCGGGCGAGATCGATCCGCGCGCGGAGCCCTTTCATCTCAAACAACCACGAGCTAGCAACAACTAACGACAAATACTGTTATGGCAGACACACCAACACAAAACGACTGGACCCAACCCGCCGCCGTGGCGATCCCCAAGGGTGGATTCTTCCCAGACAAAGTGGAGCAAGGCCGCTACGGCCCGATCTTCCCCAAAACTCCCGCGTGCTATGGATTCTCCATCATTGCGAAGATCATTCCCGGCACTGAAGAGCACTTCTATCAATATGCCAGAAACATTGAGACAGCGGTCGCCGGATCGCCCGACGTTCTCGCGGTGTTAAGACTCCACTATCTGCGTTGGAACCTCTTTGAAATCAAAGGGGACACTTACTTCCAATACATGGGAATCTTTGATACCGATTTCGATAAATACACCGAAGACGCGGTGGCGATCTTCGCCGCCACCGGCCTGAACACAGTCTTTGAGAATCTGGAAGGCTTCCCGAAAGACTGGAAGACAAACGCCGCCGCGTTCATCAAGTTCGTCCGCGATCACCACCGTCCCAGCTTTCTCGAATATGGTGAGTATCCATATGTGAGCGCGGACGAAGTCAAGAAAGCGCTCAAGCTCAAGGCCGCCTTCGGCCACATGCTCGACTATATGCAGTGAGGCCGGCGCGACTTAAGCGAATCGATATGCTGGAACTTGACGATATCCAACACTTCCTCATGGCGCGCCCGCACGCGATGACGGCGCGTTACGAATTCCTCTCCTTTAAGCAGCCGGCTGCTGGACGTGCGTGGGTCGGTGGCATTATCGACAAGGTAGGAGTCGCCAGCGTAGTTAGAGCTGCGAGCGAAACGGAATCAAGGTGGGTAACGGTCGCGTTTACCTGGAATGGTCTACGCGCGCTCGGCGTCGATGAAGATTCGTTAGCTAGTTTTCCGGACGAGTTTCGTCAGGGCATGGTGGCGCGCGCGGAAGTTCTCGGCGACACCGGTCAAAATGATCCGGCCAACTGGGTTGACGGGACCGCCAGCCCGGAACTCCACGCCATTGCCATCCTCTTTGCCCGTGACATCCCGGAACGGGAACGATGCAGAGCCGAGCACGGGCAATTCCTCGCGCAATGCCCAGGCGTGGAAGTTATCTCGTCGTTGGATTTGGAGGCAACGCCGCCGTTCGAGTATGCGCACGATCATTTCGGCTATCGTGATCGGCTTTCGCTGCCGGCGATCGAAGGTCTGGGTGGCGACGTGCCTACTCCTGGGTCGGGTCATCCACTTAAGCCGGGTGAGTTCTTCCTTGGCTACCCAGACGAGAACGGCCCCACCAATGGTTTGCCGAAGCCTGAGATCCTTTCGAGGAACGGTAGCTTCGTGGCCTATCGCCGGCTGGAAGAACATGTCGGTAAGTTCCGCGATTTCTTGAAGCAACATGGTGAGACTCCTGAGGAACAAGAACTCATCGCGGCGAAGCTGATGGGACGCTGGCGCAGCGGCGCTCCTCTCGTCCTTGCGCCGGAAAAGGATGATCCAGAGCTAGGCGCAGACCGCCAGCGGAACAACAACTTTGATTATGGAAAGATGGACCCGCACGGTTATGCCGCGCCGCTTGGTTCACACATTCGCCGCATGAATCCGCGCGATACCGCGGCGAACATGAATCGACGCCGGATGATTCGTCGCGGGGGAACGTACGGACCGGCCTTACCGGAAGGCGCGCCGGATGATGGGGTGGAGCGAGGCATCGCTTCCTTCGTGGGCTGCGCCAGCCTCATCCGCCAGTTTGAATTCGCGCAAAATGTCTGGGTAAACGACAAGAACTTTCACGAGCTCGGGAACGAGCGCGATCCCATCAT
>DASXPA010000207.1:0-54170 GCA_036493915.1 Chthoniobacterales bacterium
TTGGGCGAGGCTGTGATCTTGGCGAAGGTGCCCATACGTTTTCATGCACAAGGCGCCGCCATCCTTATGGCCAAGCCAACGCGAAACTGTCGGAATATCCACGCCACTCTCAATACAGATCGTCGCGAATAAATGACGCAAGTCGTGATGCGTGATTCGCCTCATTCCAATCTTCGCCGCCGCGTGTGTCATGCTGTTTTGGGCCTCGAACACGCGCATAACGGTCGCGTCTGACGGTTCGCCGGAGCGGTCCTTCCGCAGTTCGGTTAACATTTTTTCCAGTTCGGGGATCATCGGGACGTAACGGGTTTCACCGCCTTTCGTTCCTGTGACCGGATGCCCGCGAACACGGAGTTGGCGGCGATCGAAGAGCACATCCGACCAAGCGACGAATTTCGCTTCGCCCAAACGCAAGCCGCTATAGGCGAGGAAGCGCACAAGGTTCGCGCAATCTTTCGACTGACGTGCTCCGGCTGTGCGAATTTCCTCAACGAACCTCAGGAACTGTTCGCGAGATGGCAGCTCCAATTGCTTTGCCCGGATTCGCATGCGCGAAAGATTCGCGGCCGGATTGCCGAAGCGCGCACCGCTCGTTACTGCCTCGGCAAAAATACTCCGCAGTGCGCTGATCGTATTGTTCACGACCGAGGGCGAATACTGCTTTTGAAATCGAACCAGCCACTCCGAGCAATCCCGTTCGCTAACCTTGCGCACATCCATTCCGAAAAGCGCCGGCCAAGAGCGATTGATAAAATCGATTAATCCGTAGTAATAGTCCTTCGATCTCGGTTTGAGCGAGACGTTCCCGCGGACCTTCTCCTGATAGGCGGTCACGGCATCGCCAACGGTCATCTTGCCGATGGCGACAGCCGTCATCGATTCGAGCTTGGCGCGATGATCGCGCATCACTTCTGGCAGACGCTGCTTCGCCACCGAAAACACAGTCGTCTCCAAGCTCTTCAAAATTGGTCGTCCGCTGACTTTGAATCGGGCGAAATACGTTCCGGCGGGCCGGTAGCGAACCAAGTTTTGAACCGCCGTTGATTCCCAAGTCGGCTTTCCCCGAAGACTCATCAGCCGACTTTGTTTCAGCGGGCCTGTGAACAAGCTCTGTTCGTGGAGCGACGTTGAACGCTGGGGCGAGCGGCCCGAAAATCTCACGCGGTGCGCCGAGCGGGAGAGGCCAACTCGCTTTCAACCGGGGGGTGTATAAAAGGGGTGTATAAAGCGGTTTGGCAGCTCCGAGTTTCCGCCTATTCTACGAGGGAAAACGCCGGCATAGCTCCGTTGGTAGAGCAGCTGATTTGTAATCAGCAGGTCATCGGTTCGAACCCGATTGCCGGCTTTTGATTTTTCCAGATCTGCTCGTCGCGGTGAGCGCGTCCCGCAGGCCAGAATTGCGCCTGACTTGTCGCGCGATCGCGGCTCGCAGCACTTCTTCGGGGGCCCAGATTTCGGCCTGTTGACGGGCGCGAGTGATGGCGGTGTAAAGCAATTCTCGCGTGATCAGCGGGCTGTCTTTCTCCGGCAAAATGAGGAGGAGACGGTCGAGCTCAGAACCCTGACTCTTGTGCACCGTCATGGCGAAAGCGGTCTCGTGCAGCGGCAAGCGTGAGGGAAGAAACCGTCGGAGTTTACCTTCGGGAGAGAGAAAAAAGGCGCGCAGTTCACCGCCGCTCTCGGGGTCGGGCAGGGTGATGCCGCTATCGCCGTTGAAGAGGCCGAGATTGTAGTCGTTCCGAATAATCGTGAGTGGCCGGCCGCGATACCAGCCGCGCTGCGGGCCGATCAGACCGGCCCCGGCGAGAATCTCTTTCGCGACGGCGTTGAGGTTTTCGACGCCGAAGGGGCCGTGGCGAAGAGCGCAGAGAATGCGGAACGCCTGAAGCCGGGCGAGCGATTGCAGCGGATCGTCAGTTTCGAGACAAGGCCGGAACGCCGCGATGACACGCTCGCGCAGGATTGCCGGAAGTTTCGCCGCCGCGGGCAGCGGTTCCCATTTTGCTTCGTCGTCACTGTTTTGCTGCAATTCGGCGATGGCGGCATCGGCATCGCCGGCGTTGACTGCGGTGCTGACGCGGTAAATCCCGCCTGACTCAGCAAAGCGATAGTTTCGCTGCAAGGCCACGACCGCCCGACGCAGCGGTTCGTTAGGCAAAGCGTTTTCCGCCGCGGCGCAGATATCTGCGAGGATGCTGCCAGCTTCGACCGAGGCGAGTTGGTCGCGATCGCCGAGCAGGATTAAGCGCGCATCGGGTGGCACGGCCGCAACCAGTTTGGCCATGAGCGCGAGATCGACCATTGATGCTTCATCGACGATGACGACGTCGGCGCGGAGGGGGTGCTCGGCGTCGTGACGAAAACTGGCGGAAACGGGCAAATAACCGAGCAACCTGTGGATGGTGGTTGCTTCGAAATTCGGTTTCGCGTTTCGGAGCGAATTGGTCAGGCGTGCGGCCGCTTTCCCAGTCGGAGCGGCGAGCGCGACGCGTAGTTTGTCGCCCCCCGTCTGCTCGAGGAGAAGCTCGAGGATTGTCATTACGGTCCGAGTTTTGCCGGTGCCGGGGCCGCCGGTGATGACGGTAAAGCGCTGCGCCACCGCGCGCACAGCCGCGACCTTTTGCAGATCGTTTTCGTCCTCTCGCGCAACGGGAGAAGACGCAGCCGAACGAAGGAGAATCGCTGCTGCCAGCTGCTGTTCGTATTCCCAGTAACGGCGCAGATAAAGCCGATCGTGTTCGTCGAGCACGAGCGGCGTGAATTCGCCGGGCGCACCAACCATTTTGCTGGCGCGCAGTTTTTTGCGCAATGCCGCAGCGGTCGGAGCCCCTTCACGAGCGGCGATCTCCGGCAGGGCAACGCAGATGTGACCTTCGGCCCGCGCGCGGCTTACGCACATCGCGGCGAGGTGCACTTCTGCCGCGTCGCTGCCTTGGAGACGTTCCAGGAATCGGCCGAAGTGCCGATCGAGCGCGCTGAAGCTCGTCTCGCTGTTCATGACTCGAAAATGCTGTTCAGCTTCTCCAGAAACGCGCGGCTCAGCCGCTCGAAATGCACGCCGTTTTGCGGCCGCGCGGGATCGATGCCGCGCAGGAAAATGTAGAACGCGCCGCCGAAATGCCGATCAAAGTCGTAGCCCGGTTTGCGCAGCCGCAGATAGCGATGTAACGCCACGCTGTAGAGGCAGAGCTGGAGCGTGTAAAAATTGCGCTGCATCTCGGCGGCGATCGTGCCGGGGCGATACGCTGCCGTCGTCAGCCCGAGCCAGTTTGATTTCCAATCGGCGAAATAGAAACGACCGCCGTGCTCGAAGGTGAGATCGATGAAGCCGTTCATAAAGCCATTCACCGGCTGAAATTGAAGGCGCTCGATTTGCAACGGCAGCTCTTTCAGCGCGAACGCTTCCGCCAGTTTCGAAGTCGTTAGGCGATGAACCGGAAACGAAAACTCCAACTCCGCGATCCGCGATTCGTTAGGCACTTTGCTCAACGTAAAGGCTTCGTCACTCGCAACGAGCGGCAGCGACGCCAGCTGTCGCACGTTCCCGCTGACCACGTCGTCGAAACCCTCGATCCCGTAGGCGCGCAGGCGGCGCTGTCCGATTTCGGGCATCGCTGTGAGATTTGCAAAATCCACCTGCTCGATGATTTCGTGCAGACAAGTGCCGGCGTGGATTCCCCTCGGAAAAGCATGGATGCCTTCCGCCTCCGGCACCTCCTCAGTCCCGGGCTCGAGAGTCGGGCCTTCATCGAGCAGATCCGTTTCGCGCCCGCTCACGAGTCGGGTGAAACTGGCGATACCCCAACTGCGATCAATCGCGCCGTCGAACTGCCGCGGCTCAGGCGCCGCTGTGGTCTCATTTCTCGGCGACGGCCAAATCGTTTCGCTCGCTTCTGGCAACGGAGCGATTTCAATCTGCTTGCTCGACAAAATCTCCGGCGGTAGCGCGGCCGGATTTCCGAGCAGATAGGCCGGCGCCGATTTGTCGTCGCCTCTGCCGGGCGGCCGCCAGAGCATGGCGCAGCGATGTTTGGCCCGGGTCACCGCGACGTAGAATTGCCGAAGCTGTTCGGCACGCGCTTCTTCTTCGCGCCGCTCTTTTTGCGCATTGGGATCGCTCAGGTCGAGCGTGAGCCGGTTATCGGCGGAGGGGTCGTGAAAGGCGTTTCGAGTTTTGCCGACATGCCAGACGAACGGACAAAAGACGACGTCGAATTCAAGGCCTTTGCTTTTATGCACGGTAATGATGCGCACCGCTTTCTCGTCGCTCTCGAGGCGCAGTTCGTGTTCTTCGCGATCGGCGAACCCTTTCCCTTCCATCTGCTGGCCGAGCCACTTGAGAAGACCATTCATGCCGAGACGATGCTCGACGCAGGCCGTGTGCAGGATTTCAGCGAGATGCAGGAAGTTCGTTAGGCGGCGTTCGCCATCCGGGAAACTGAGGAGCCGCCGCCGGACGCTCTGCTCGCTCGAGAGACGCCGCAGCATCTGGATGAAACCCCGGTCGCGCCAGATTTGGTGATACGTCTGGAAACGGAGCAGCTCGCTTTCCCAAGCGATCTCGTCGTGGGTGAAGGCATCGAGATCATTGCCGGTGCGGCCGAGTGCGTCGGTGGCAAGCGCGGCGCGAACAAACTTCTCATAGCTCGGCTGCGCGACCGCGGCGAGGACATCGCGCAGCTCGGCGGCTTCGTGTGTGGTGAAAATATTCGCGCTGCTGTAGAGCACGCTCGGCACACGGCGTTTGCGCAACGCATCCTGAACCTGCGCAGCCTGCGCGTTTGTACTCGCGAGGACGGCGAGATGGCGCGGCTCAAGCGGCTCCTCTCCAACTGTCGCGCCACTCGTGAGCAGCCGCACCACTTCGGACGCCACAACTTCCGCCAGGTCGTCCTCCTTTTCCGCGAGCCAAAGCTGGAGCGGCCGCTCCTGTTTCCCGTCGATCCGGAGTACGTTGTCGTCTGCCTGTGGACTCGGCGAGACGCGGTCGAATTTGATTTCCTCGAGCAGGAACGGCTTCTCCCGATCGAAGAGACTGTTCACCGCTTCGATGAGTCCGCTTTCCGAACGCCAGTTCGTCGTGAGGGTAAATTCGCGTCCGGCTGCAGCGGCAGCCTTCATGTAGGTGAAAACGTCCGCGCCGCGAAAGGCGTAGATCGCCTGCTTCGGATCGCCGATGAGCGCGACCGGCGCGCTGCTCCCTTCGTAGATGCGGGAGAAAATCGAATACTGCACCGGATCGGTGTCCTGGAACTCATCGATCAAAGCCGCCTGATATTTTTCGCGAATCGATTTCGCCAGCTCATCACCGCCGGACGCGGCGAGGGCAGCGTCAAGTCGCGTCAGAAGATCGTCGTAAGAGAGAACGTTGCGGAGGAGTTTGCGCTCCTGCAGTTGCGTGCGCGCGTAGGAGAAAAATTCCGCCTGCAGCGCAACGCGAAATTCGCTTTCGAGCTCGAGAAGCCGGTCGCAAAGGTTGAAGACCGGCGACTGTGGTTCCTCGCGACCGGCACGAACATCCTTCCTGATCTTCGTCGTGGCGAAAGATTCCAAACAGGCGAGTTGTTCGACCGTCCCGCCTTCCCTGAGACAATCCCCGAGAGCTTGGAGCAGCGGGAGCATTTTCTCCGGCTTGGCGGAATTGTTTTTGGCCCAGGCCGCGTTTGTAAAAAGCTCTCGAAGTTTCTTCTCTTCCTTTGCCCAACTGCGTCGCAGCTCGGCCAGCGTGCTGCTCAGGTCGCGGCCGAGGGCGCCTAACGAACGAGTTTTTTCTGGGAGCACACGTAACGTTGGGTGACGGATCAGCTCCTCGAGGTCGGCAGATAACTTATCGGGCGTGATCTTGTTCTTCAGCGCGAGCAGGACCGTGAAGCGGTCGCCTTCGTAGAAATGTGTCCGCCAGAAATCGTGCACGATCTCGCGCAGCAGATCCGATTGATTCGTCACCAGCTCCGCGTCGAAAAGTGTTCCGCTCTCGAAAGCGCGCTCCGCCAGCACCCGCTGGCAGAAACCATGGATGGTGTAGATCGGCGCCTCGTCGAAATTTATGAGCGCCGCTTCGAGCCGCGAGATGGCGGCGTGATCCTTCCGATGCTTTCGCAGCAGCCCCGCGAGCAACTTGTCATCCGACTTGTCTGAGCGAAAAGCGGCGATCGCTTTCCGCAGCAATTCGCGAATGCGACCGCGCAGTTCCGCGGTGGCCAGTTCGGTAAAGGTGGTGACGAGAATGCGATCGATCGTCCGCTCCGGTCGCTCGAGGAGGAGACGCAAAACGAGAAAGGAAATCGTGAAGGTTTTTCCGGTGCCGGCGCTCGCTTCGATCAGCATCGTGCCTGCACCGATTTCCGTGCCTAACAAATCGAATGGCTCTCGCGCCTTCATGAGCGCATCCCTTTCAAAAGCGGCGCGAAAACAGCGACGGCAAGTTGCTCAAATTCGCGATCCAGTGGTTCGGCGACATTGCGGAAAACAAAGTCGAAATGTCGGTCAGTTGCTTCCGGCTTCTCACCGCGGTCGGGCTCCCACTGTTCTGGGAACCGCCGCCATTTCGCCTGCGCTTTCTCGAGCGGCGACAGGTTGCCTTTGGGTTTGAGCGTTTGCTCGACAAAAGCGAGCGAGCTGCGAGGAAAGAAACGCAGCGGCTCGCGGAGACCGCGCCAGTAGAGCTGGAGTAAGTTGCGTAAATGCGCCACCGCCTTTTCTCGATCGACGGGCGCAAAAGAATCGAGCACCGGACGCTTCTCCTTGTCCGCAGTAATCAGAACTGATTCGGTGCGCTGCTCGGTATTCGCACTCAAGTGATTGATCCACGCCGTGAGCAAATCCTTCGGTTTCCGCGTCGTTAGGCGATAGTGCACGAGTCGGCCGCCGTGCAACCTTTCGAGGCGCGCGCTGAGCGCGAAGTCGTCGAGCGCGAGCTGCACGTCGCGCGGCTCATCCGCGCCGCCGCCGAGATGCTGCCTAACGAGGGCGCTGAACTCCTCTGCGGCGTCGAACATTTCCCGAAGACGCGCGTCGCCTGCATGGCCTGGCGGCAACTCGCCGTTCGCACGCAGAACCGGTAACAGCGGGTCGAGGGGTTCGCCGCGCAACGCGCGCGTCACGAGGTCCTGCTCGAGTTGGTATTTTGCGAGCGAATTGATCTCGAACGGCTCCGCTTCCTCGAGCAGTTCGTCGCGCCGTGGAAGGCGAACATTGAGACGCTGTTCGACCAAAAATTTTGCGGGATTTCCGAAGAAGCGAATGAGCTGCGCGGCGTCGAGCGTGCGCCATTCAGCTTCCGGTTCGCTGATGAGCTCACTGATGAAAGGCGGCGGATCGCGTCGCGCCGCGGCGGCGACTTCACTGGCGGCGAAGTTTTCTGCCGAGTAACTAAAGAGACCGCTCTCGCCCTCGAAATAAGCGGCGCTAAAAGGCTGCAGCCGATGCTTCGTGACGAGCGCAGTGTCCGGACTCGCAAAGCTCGCCTGCGCGTAATCGAGCAATTCGCTCACGAGCACGCTTGCCGGGACGGCGCTGTTGTCGCGGCTCGATTGGCCAACGTAGCTGACATAGAAAACCTCGCGGGCAGAGAGGAGCGCCTCGAGGAAAAGATAGCGATCGTCATCCCGCATCGAGCGGTCACCGGGGCGGGGGTTCTGCGTGATCAAGTTGAAGCCCGGCGCGCGATCGTGGCGCGGGTAGGCGGTGTCGTTCATTCCGACGAGGCAGACGACGCGAAACGGCACCGTCCGCATCGGCTTGAGCGCGCAGAAGGTGACTTTGCCGACGAGAAACCCGGAGCCGCTCTCGGTGCTGGCGAGCGCCTGTTCGAGATGCGCGAGGAGGACGTCGAGCGGGACGGCTTCGGCGAAATTGGAGAGCGCGGCGGTTTCGCCTAACGACTCGAGGACGCGCTGCAACTGGCGCAGCTCCGCTTCGCGCTCGTCTTCCGCGGTGAAAAAGCGGACGGTGATTTGCTGAAGTGTTTCCTGCCAATCGAGAAGCGAACGCGGATGCTGCAACGAGCTAGCGGTGGCGAAGAGGGCTTCACAGAATTCCACGAAACGTCCGAGGGTTTCGGCGAGGCTTCCTTCGACTTCGTCATAGGCGAGGATGCCCTCGAAGAGTTGCTCACCATGCGCCGGTGCGGCGTAGCCGAGAAGGAGCCGGTCAAGCCCCACGCGCCAACTGTTTTCCGCAAACGCGGGCAGCCCAAGCGCGGCCCGTTGTTCGGCGTCGATACCCCAGCGGATGCCGGTTTTCTCAATCCAGCCGCGAATGATTTCCAGATCGGAATCGACCAGCTCGAAGCGTCGCTGCAACGGGGGCGATTCGAGAACGCTGATGACGCTCCCGGCGGCGAAGCGACTGCCGGCGGCTTCAAGGATGCGCAGGAACGTGTCGACGATGCCGTTCTCGGCGCGCGCGCCGCGGTCAGCGACGCTGAATGGAATGCGCAGCCGCTCCGGCGCGGTGTCGAAGACGGCGTTGATGAATGGCGCGTAGATGCTGATGTCCGGCGCCATCACGGCGATGTCGTGCGGCTTGAGATCCGGATGCTGCTCGAAGAGCGCGAGCAACTGATCGTGCAACACCTCCATCTCGCGCATCGGGCTGTGGCAGGAATGGAATTGGAGCGAACGATCATTAAGCGCGGTCGGGCGCGGCGCGTTCCTGAGCGGATCGTGCAGTTGGAAAATATCGCGCTGAATCTGCGCCAGCATCGTCTCGTCGTTAGGCGCGGCAAATTTCTCGTCCTCTTCCGTCGAATTGAGCGCGGTGATGTTCTCGAGAAACTCGCGCCCGAGTTTGCCGAAGGAAGCGAGCAGCGGATTGCCGCGTTCAAATTGCAAATCAAGCTGCGCACTGGCCGGTGCTTTGCGGCGCGCGCGCAATTCTTCGCGCTCGGACCGAATGTCGCTCCACCATTCCGGCGTCGGCCGCATCACGAAAAGATGAAGCTCAGTCGCGCGCGCGAGTTCCTGCAAAAATTCGACGTAAAACGGCGGCAACGTCGGAAGACCAAAAAGCGAAACCCGCTCAGGTAGCGGCGCGCCGCCGCGACCGAGAAGGACAAAAAATTCGTTCGCCAACGCCGGCGGATGCAGACCGGGCGCCGAGCGAACGAGCTCACGCCAAAGAACCGCCTGCCAATGCGTCTGCTGGCCGGATTCCCAGTCGAGAATCATCAGCGGCCGGAACGCGAGATACTGGTCGAAGGCGCTGGCGATCTTGCCCGCCAACTGAAAAAGCCGCAGTTCCGGCCGCGGTTGATCGAGATAACGCCGCAGCTCAGCGAACTCATCGCGACCGACGAGCGCAGGGAGCAACGACATGATGCGCCACGTGAGATTCTCCCGCGCGTAGAACCGCGCCGCAGCACCCCCCGGGAGCGCTTCGTCCATCAGTCCGGCGACAAACTTTTGCGGAAAGAGAAAGTCGATGTTCGCGCAAATGCCGTGTCGGGTTGCGAGCTGTTGCGTGAGCCAGCGTTCCAAACCCAGACTCGGCACCACCACCACCTCGGCCACAAAAGGATTGCGCAACGGCTTCTCGAAAATCCGCGCGAGCGCAGCGGCAAGAAGTTCGAGGCGATTGCCGGTATGAAGATGAAGTCCGGGGTTTCCAGTCACAGCGGGGGCGAATCTATCACAATCGCAACCGGCGGCCGGCACCGCGCGGGAATGGCGATCCTCCACAACTAATCGATCGCTGCTTATCTTCGGAAATAGCGCCTTTAGAAGTGCGGCTGCCGACAATCTATCGCAGTTTCAAACCTGCATGTCTTCGCCTAACGACACCATCCACATTGAAGAGCTGGAGCTCAGCGCCCGGGTCGGCGTTCCCGAGGAAGAGCGCGCCGCGTCGCAACGTCTCACGGTTTCAATCACGCTGCAGCCTCGCCACGATTTTCGCGCCCTCGATGACGATCTCGCGCGCGCGGTGGATTACGCGGCGGTCTGCGAGGAGCTACGGAACTTTGTCGCGGAGCGACAGGACAAGTTGATCGAAACCTTGGCGGCCAAGATGGCGGAACATTTATTCAAACGATTTGCCATCGCGCGGGTGGATTTGGAGCTGCGCAAGTTCATCCTCCCGCAAACGCGCTTTGTAGCCGTTCGCGTAACACGCACGCTCGAGTTGTAGCCGGAGCAAATTCGCTTTTCGCGACGCCGCCCATACCTTGCCCGCGTGCAAAAAAGCAACCTCGTGCGCGATGGCGACGGATGGGAAACCGTGGCCAGCGAAACGCATTTCAAGAGTCCGCACCTGACCCTGGCGACCGACGATGTGCGCACACCCGCGCGAAGCGAGCCGCGCAAATGGTCGATTGTCCATCGCAAGCCCGCGGTCGTCATCGCCCCGCTCACGGCGGAAGGAAAGTTTGTTCTCATTCGGGAAGAGCGGATTCCGATCCGGACCGCGATCTGGTCTTTTCCGGCAGGACAGATCGACGAGTCGCTCGAGCCTGATGACGCTGCCGTGCGCGCGGTGGCGAGGCGAGAATTGCGCGAGGAAACCGGCTACGAACTCGCGTCCGGCGCAGAGCTGATTTCGTTAGGCTACTTTTTCACTTCACCCGGACTGACGGATGAACATTGCTATCTTTTTCTCGCGCGACCGGTGCAGAAAAGCTCCGCGGGTTCGAAGCACGATGAGGGCGAGGCGATTGTCGATTGCCGCGAATTCAGCGCCGACGTGCTCCGGCAGATGATCGCTGACGGCGAAGTGCGTGATTCGAACACCCTCAGCCTTTGGGCCCGGCTGGTCGCGCACGGCGATCTTTTCCCCTAACGAATGAAGCTGCGCGACGTCTTTTCCTTTCGCGATCCGCCGGAAAGCGAAAGCTCGAAGCCCTTCCTCGAACACCTCGAGGACTTGCGTTGGACGATCGTGAAAATCGCCCTCACGATCATCGTCGCGATGGTGCTTTCCTTCGCTTTTCGGCAGCGGCTCGTCCTCGTCATGCAGCAGCCGCTTTACGAGGTCGGAGCGCAGGCGGGGACGTTGCGCGCGCTCGGCATTACCGACTCGATCACGGTTTCGTTCCACCTCGCGTTTTACGCCGGGATCGTCGTCTCGTTCCCGCTCCTCCTTTATTTCATCGCCGAATTTGTCCTTCCGGCGCTGACCGCGGTGGAGAAGCGGTTTCTCTTTCCCGCGATCGGCGTGAGCTTCGCGCTTTTTCTGATTGGTGTGGGTTGCTGCTACTTCTGGCTTCTCCCGAAAACAATCCTCTTTTTCTTCCACGACACGCAGTCGTTAGGCTGGACGCCGACCTGGACGGTGCAGGAATATTATTCCTTTGTGACCCGTTTCGTCCTCGGCTTCGGGCTCGCTTTCGAGCTGCCAATCGTGGTTCTCGCGCTCGTTCGGTTCGGCCTTGTTACCTACCAGTTCATGGCCCGCACCCGGCCTTATGCGATCGTTCTTATTTTCATTCTCGCCACCATCATCACGCCGACGCCGGACGTGCTCACCCTCATCGCCCTGAGCCTGCCGATGTGTCTGCTCTACGAGAGCTGCATCTGGATCGCGTGGTTCATGCAGCGCAAAGCGGAACGCGCGGCTAGCGCCTAACGAGTGGACACACCCGCGACTTACGAATGGCTTTTTCGCAGTTTCGCGTTTGTCATCGGCGCGACGGTTGGTTCGTTTCTCAACGTCTGCATCTATCGGCTGCCGCTCGATCTTTCCGTAAATGAGCCGCGCCGCTCCTTCTGCCCGGCCTGCAAACAGCAGATTCCGTGGCAGCAAAACATTCCGCTCCTCAGCTGGCTCTGGCTGCGCGGGAAATGCGCCCACTGCGGGAGCAAAATCGCTTTCCGTTACTTCGCGGTCGAGCTGCTTACGGCGCTGCTCTTTCTCGCCATCTGGCTCACTTTCCCGTGGCCGATCGCGCTTGCCCATTGGGTGTTCGTTAGTCTGCTCATCGTTGCGACATTTATCGATTTCACGCACTTCATCATTCCTGATGAAGTCACGATCGGCGGCGTGATTGCAGGTTTGCTCGCGAGCTTTTTGCTTCCGGTGTTGATGGAGGAGAGCTCGCGCTGGCAGGCGCTCCTATGGTCGTTAGGCGCGGCCGCGTTCGGGTACGCGCTCCTCTGGCTCGTGCTCGAAGGCGGCAAAAAAGCTTTCGGTAAGAAACGCATCCGACTGAACGAGCCGACCCCATTCAGCTGGGTGCGGGAAGGCGAGGATGCGGAGCTTGTCGTTGGCGAAGAGCGCGGAGTGTGGAGCGATCACTTTGCCCGCGAGAGCGACATCATGTTGCTGCATTGCGACACCGCTGAGGTCGATTCGTGCGGGTTTGAAAACGTGACCCTGCAGCTGCGTTACGATCGCCTGACGATCGGAGAGAAGACTTTTGCGCTCGACGCGACCGATCGCATTTCCGGCATCGTGCGCGAACTGCAAATCCCCCGCGAAGCGATGGGCCGCGGTGATCTTAAGTTTCTCGCCGCAATCGGCGCGTTTCTTGGCTGGCGCGCGGTGCTTTTCAGCGTCTTCGCCGGATCGCTTGCCGGCTCGCTCGTTGGCCTAACGACGATGGCGCTGGGGAAACGCGGCTGGTCGGCGAAGATCCCGTTCGGTCCCTATCTCGCGCTTGGCGCACTCGTCTGGATGTTTTTTGGCGCAGATCTGCTCGCGTGGTATGCAGGTTTGCTCGGTAGCTGATGCTACTCGCGGGCAAGGCTGGCACAGTAGGTCGCATACATCGCATTGCTCACCTCGACGAGCCGTTCTTGAACCGTGGTCAGATATTCGTGCAACCCGACCTCAAAAATTTCGCCGATCGTGATGTAGTCGACATCCGAGCGCAGCCGGCCTGAAAACCGCTCCGCTTCGTTCGCATAGCGACTTTCGTCGACCCCGGAGATGCGATGGAGCGCGCGATCGAGCGAATCGACGCAATAACGAATCGAGCGCGGAAATTCGCGATGCGTGATGAGAAATTCCGCCACTTTCCACGGCGCGACCTGGCTGACGTAAAGTTTGCAGTAAGCCTCGAGCGCGCTGACCGATTTGAGCATCGCCATCCACTGAATGGTATCGACGTTGCCACCGACGTCTTCGCCGGACGGAAGAAGGATGTGATACTTCACATCGAGGATGCGCGAGGTGGAATCCGCGCGTTCGAGAAAGGCGCCGATGCGGATGAAATCCCAGCCCTCACCGTGGGTCATGGTCGCGTCGGTGATGCCCTGAAAAAGATGCGAACCGAAGATGACGCGGGTAAAAAATTCGTGCGGACTCGTGCTTAGCAACAGTTTCGCTTCATCGCTCTGCACGAAGAGATAGAGCCGATTGATTTGTTCCCACATTTCACTCGAAATCTGCTCGCGCGTAGTGCGGGCGTTCTCGCGCGCGAGAGTGAGGCAGGAGAGGATGGAGTTCGGGTTTTTTCGCTGGAGGGTGAGGAAATCGGTCACCGATTGCTCGTCGGCGGCGGCGTAGAGCGAATCGAAGAGGTCCGTTTCTTCGAGCGACGCGATCACCGGCGCCCAATGCTGCATCGCCTCAGCTTCGCCGCCAAGATCGAGGAGGAGCTGAAGATTGACGTCGAGCAGGCGGGCGTCATTTTCCGCCCGCTCGATATAGCGGCTCATCCAGTAGAGGGAATCAGCGACGCGGCTTAGCATGATGGGTTGAAGAGTGGAAGCGTTGAAGGGTTGAAGACTTCCATCCGCTTGATCATTTCAACTCTTTAACGCTTCAACGTCTTCCTCCACCACCCAGGTGTCCTTGCTCCCACCGCCTTGCGAAGAGTTCACCACGAGAGACCCTGCGCGCAATGCTACTCTCGTTAGGCCGCCGGGGATGATGGTGACTTTCTCGCCGTAGAGAATATAAGGCCGCAGATCGACATGGCGGCCGCGCATCGAATCGTCGCAAAAACTCGGAGCCCGAGAGAGCGCCACGATCGGCTGTGCGATGTAGTTGCGCGGGTTCGCTTTGATCCGGGTGACGAATTCTTCCCGCTCCGCCGCGCTCGCCTGTGAGCCGATAAGCATGCCGTAGCCGCCGCTCTCGTTGGCAGCTTTCACGACCAACTCCGGCAGATGCTCGAGGATGTAAGTGAGATCGTTAGGCTGCGCCGCGAGATAGGTTGGAACATTTTCCAAAATCGGATCTTCGCTCAGATAGTAACGGATCATTTTCGGGACGAAGTGATAGACCACCTTGTCGTCTGCGACGCCGGTGCCGATCGAGTTGGCGAGACTCACGCAGCCGCAGCGATAAGCATCGACCAACCCCGGGACGCCGAGCGCCGAGTCTTTGCGGAACACGCGCGGATCGAGAAAGTCGTCGTTGATCCGCCGGTAGATGACATCGACCCGCTGCAGTCCTTTTGTCGTCTGCATGTGCACGCAGCCGTCCTGCACGACAAGATCGCGCCCCTCGACAATCTCGATTCCCATCGAGCGGGCGAGGAAGGAGTGCTCGTAATAGGCCGAGTTGTAAACGCCGGGCGTGAGCAGCACGACGGTCGGCTCTTCGCGATCGCGCGGCGCGATGTAACGCAGGACGTTGAGCAATTCCTGCGCGTAATTTTCCACCGGACGCACCCGATATTCGGAAAAGAGCGGCGGAAAAATCCGCTTCATCGCCTGCCGATTTTCGAGCACGTAAGAGACGCCCGAAGGGCAGCGCGCGTTGTCTTCGAGGACGAGATATTTCCCGTCGGCGTCCCGGATGAGATCCGTCCCGCAGATGTGAATGTAAATGTTCCGCGGCACATCGAAGTGCATGAACTCCGGCCGAAAATTCGTCGCCTCCCAGACGATCTGTTTCGGGATCACGCCGTCGCGCAGGATCGATTGCGCGTGATAGATGTCGTGCAGGAAAAGATTGAGCGCCGTAATCCGCTGCACGAGGCCGCGCTCGATCAGTTCCCATTCGCGCGTCGGGATGATCCGCGGGATGAGGTCGAAGGGAAAAATCCGCTCCGTTCCCTCGTCGTCGTCGTAAACCGTGAAGGTGACACCTTGTTGCAAAAATGAGGTCGCCGCGAGGCTGCGTTTGCGCTCGAAATCAGCCGCGCCCATTTCCTTGAAACTCGCCAGCAGCCGCCGGTAATGCGGACGCGCCTCGCCCGGTGCGGAAAACATTTCGTCAAAGAAATGCTCGACCTTGTAATCGAAAAAAAGGTCGGTCATTTGCAGACTCAATCTGTCAGCGCGAGAGAGGCACGCAATGAGAAATGGAAACGCTGCCGCCGAACACGAGCGGGCGTGCGCGCAGGTCGCGCGGCGTTACGGCGAACTCTGGTTGCGCTTTTATGTCGGACGAAAACTGCGCAGTGATCCGATTTTCACGACGGCTTTCGGATTGTTAGGCGAATCGCGCGAGACGCTCATCGATGTCGGCTGCGGCGTCGGGTTGCTCCCGTTTTATTTGCGCGAGCGTGGCTTTCGCGCCCCTATCGTGGGGCTCGATCGCGACGGACGGAAAATCGCGCGTGCCCGGGAGGCGGTGGGCCGGGCTGGTTATCGCGATCTCGAATTCGTCGAGGAAAACGCGACCGAGATTTCCGAACGGCGCGGCAACATTGTCCTCTTCGACCTCCTCCATTACCTCCCGCCTGACGAACAGGCACGTCTTCTCGAGCGTCTCGTCCCGCGCCTCGCACCCGGCGGCATGCTCGTCATCCGCGACTGCCCGCGCGACGATAACGCCCGCTTTTGGCTTACTTATTTGGCGGAGCGCTTCGCGCAAACGACGACCTGGATCGTCGCCGCGCCGCTCCACTTTCCCACCCGAGAACTGATTTTTTCGCCTTTTCCGCCTAACGAATTCAGCCGGAGCGTCGAGCCGCTCTGGGGGCGGACACCGTTTAATAATCACCTCTTTATTTTTCGCCGGCGTGCGGCCGCAGCTGTTCCGGCCGCGGAAGCACGCAGCGATACTTTTCTTGCTTGAGGAGGGCCAGCGTGCGCTCGAGACAACGGGGATGAAACTCCGGCTCGGTCGCGGCGCGGTGCCCTTCGTGGAGGAGGAGTATCGCACCCGGCTTTACTCGGCGCTGAATCCGTTCCCCCACCGCCGAAGCGTCGTGGCTCAAAGTGTCGAGCCCGCGCACCGTCCAGCCGATCAGCCGCATTCCGCGCTGCTCCAGGAGCGGATGCAGAAACCCGTTTTTTAATCCCGCCGGCGCGCGAAAAAACGGCGATGACACCGGGAAACAATCGATCTCCGCCGCGAGCCGTCTCGGCCCCAACATCCAAAAACTCCCGCTTGGATGCAGGCAGGTGTGATTGCCGATCTCATGACCGGCCGCGACAATTTTCTCGATCAGCTCCGGGAACTGGACGGCGCGTTTTCCGACGACGAAGAACGTTGCCTTCGCTTCGAAACGCTCGAGCAGCTCCAGCATCCGCGGCGTTTGCGTCGCGTCGGGTCCGTCGTCAAGCGTGAGCCAAACCTCGCGCTCCTTCGTTTCGAAGCGCCTAACGACCGGTCCCCACCACTGACAATTTGCGACCAGGGTCGGGAAAAGAATGAGCACGTGCGAACAAAAGAGCACCGCCAGCGCGAGCCAAGGATGAAACCAAACCACGCCGAGAAAAAAGAAGGCGGCGAAAATCGCGAAGCCAAGGATGACTTTACGGCGCATGCAGAATCTTGAGCAGGGCGAGCGCGAGCAAATTCAAAGCAACGAGCGCGCACCAGAAAACGCCTAACGACCTCAGCCACGGATTGCCGGCGACGATGAGCCACGCCGCCAACAATGTCATCAGAGCCATGATCACGAAATGCTGCAGCGGATTATTCGTCACCGCGGTGTAAAACCCGAGTCGGCGAAGGAGTTGGGCGAGGAGGAAGTTGACGTAATACAAAAGCAAGAATGCCACCCAGACAGCAATCGGCAGCAGGATCACAAATCCCGGCCTGACGAATGGCCAGATGGCCCAGCCAGCAACGACGCAAGCCATCGTGAAAACAAAAACGCCAAAGCCATAAACCTCCCAGGCGCTCAATTCCGCGCGACACACTTCGTAACCGGCGAGACGCGCGAGCAGTCGCGGGAGCGCGAAGAGATAGCCGCGGCTCTTCATCGGCTGGGAAAAATTGGGACGAGCGAAAACCATTGCGACCAGTTTCGTCTAACCACGGACTCGAGTGTTCGGCACCAGGTCGCGAGCGCCGCCTCCACCGCGGCTTCCCGCGAGTCACCTGCACGATGACAATGAAACGGCGGAAGAGTGAGAATTTTGTAATGGTGAAACCCTGTCCGCCAGATGAAGAGCGGATAAATCGGTGTCCCCGCGACGAGCGCGAGAATGAACGGCCCGTCCGGCAGCCTAACGACCTCGCCGAAAAGCCACGCTTTCCGCTGCGAGACAGCGGGCATCGCGCGATCCCCCTGAACGGAAACAATTTCCCCCGAGCGCAGGGCATTCAGCAACTCGAGCGGCAGCGCCGTCGCCGAAGTGTTATAGGCCACCTTGACTCCGCCGCCGCTCGCGCGCTCGAGCGATTCGTCGAGGTGCCGGGCTGTCGCCGGGTCTTCTTCCGGAGCGCGGACCACATGCAGCTCCCGCTGATAACGCTGCGCAAAAAGCGCAGCGCCGAGGTCGTAGTTTCCCATGTGCGCGGTAAGCAGGATCGCGCCGCGCGCAGCCGCCAGCTGGTCGAGAAATTCCTCGCCTTCGACTTCGTAGGCGAATTCCGTTCGCGCCAGTTTGTGATCGGCGGCGTCGGAAATCGTCCAGGCGAAATGAAAGAGCGTCAGCCAGGCGCGAGCATAGTTCGCTAGGCGCGAAGAGCCCGGCAAAATGACCGCGAGGTTGCTCAGGATAGCGCGACGGGCGGGTGCGGCGAAGAAGAAGAAAAAGCAGGTCCAGAGAACGATCATGACCGTGCGCAGATAGATAGGGACGTTAGTCACCCCGAAGTCGAGATAGCGCCGCCAGAAAACGCCGCGGACGGCGAATTGACGAAACCAGCGACGGGCGTTCATGGCACGCGAGCTTTCCGCGCGCAGCGCGCGGAGCGCAAGCCCCGAACATCTGTCGGCGACGCGCGCAGAGACGTGCTCGTGCTCCTGCTCGTAACCGATCTCTCGAGCAGGAGCACGAGTAGGAGGGGATGGACGGGGACGGAGGCGGACGCGATGATTGCCGGCCAATGCTCTTTACCAACGGCCGCCTGATTTTTCCCGATCGCATCGCGGACGGACTGTCGCTGCGGGTGGCGAGTGGCAGGATTGCCGCGATCGGCAAAAAGATCGCGCCGGAACGCGGCGAGGAAGTCGTCGATCTGGATGGCAACTTTCTCGCGCCTGGGTTCGTCGATCTGCATGTGCACGGCGCGCTCGGGCGCGACACGATGGAAGGAACGCCCGAAGCATTTCGCGCGATCTGCGACTATCACGCCGGCGGCGGAACGACTTCGCTTTGCCTAACAACTGTAACCGCGCCACTGGACGAGGTGGTCAGTGTCCTTAGGGCAATCGAGGCGGCGCGGCCAGAAATCCCGCAACTGTGCGGCGCGCATATCGAGGGACCATTCATTTCGCGAGAGAAACATGGCGCACAACGTGCGGAGTTTATCGTCGAGCCGACGGAAGATCGGGTGAAGCAACTGTTGGAACATTCACCGGTGATTCAACGTGTAACGCTGGCGCCCGAAGTGCCCGGCACGCTCGATTTGATTTCTCGCCTAACGAATATGGGAATCGCCAGCAGTGGCGGACATAGCACGGCGTGGGACGACGAAGCGCGCGCCGGATTCGAGCGCGGAATGCGGCAGGTGACGCACACCTTTAACTGCATGTCGTCGATGCGGCGGCGAGGTGGCGAACGCACCGCCGGTTTGCTCGAGTTCGCACTCAGCGAGCCGGAGATTTTTTGCGAGCTGATCGCTGATGGTCATCATGTCTCGGCGACCCTGATGCGAATGCTTTATCGCGCGAAAGGCGCGGCCGGAGTTTGTCTCGTGACGGATGCGAGCGCCGGTGCGGGCTTGCCTAACGAAAATCGATTCTCGTTAGGCGGAGCGGAATGCGTGGTGCGCGACGGCGCCTGTTGGCTGGCGGATGGATCGGCACTCGCGGGTAGCGGCGCGCGCATGATCGATCTCGTTAGGCAAATGGTTGAGCGCGTTGGTGTGCCCGTTCACGAAGCCATTCGCATGGCGACGGAAACTCCGGCGCGGGCGATGGGATGGACGATTAAAGGCGCGCTCGCGGAAGGAATGGATGCCGACCTCGTAGTGCTTTCGCAATCGTTGAGCGTCTTGCAAACAGTGGAGGGACGGGCGCTGGCCCGTCCCCGGCTCTGAAACGGGGACGCCACGCCGGGCGTCCCTCCATCACATCTGCGAACGGAAGGGCAGCGCGAGCCATTCCGTGGTTCGCTCCCAGAGCGAACGATTCCTGAACTCCTGCAGCGTGTATTGCTTCGATTGCGCGAGATCCTTTTCGAAGATTTGCTCCATCTTCCGCCCGAAGTTTTCGTCGTAGACCGCGAGATCGAGCTCTTCGTTTATCTGCGCGGAGCGGGCGTCGAAGTTCGAGGAGCCGAAGAGCGCGAAGCGACCGTCGATCACCATCGACTTCGTGTGGATCATGGTTGGCTGGTATTCGAAAATCTTCACCCCGCCTTCGAGCATCCTGCCGTAGGCGGCGCGGCCGGCGCTTTTTGTTAGGGGCTGATCGTCATGCCGGCCGGGGAGGATTAATTTCACATCGACGCCGCGCCGTACCGCACTAACGAGTTCGTCGACCTGGTCGTCCGTCGGAGTGCAATAGGCGTTCGTGATCCAGATGCGCTTGGTCGCGGCGGCGAAGGCGACCGCTTGCGCCACCGGCACCGGCGCCATCGAGAAGGAATGCGAAGCGATCGTCTGGGCGCGCAGGTTACCGGCCGGGGATTCGTTAGGGAACTGGTCTTCGCCGCTGAGGGTTTCGCCAAACGTCTTGATCCAATGCGCTTCGAAGGCATTCTGCAACTCGGCGACGAGCGGGCCTTCGATCCGCGCCTGCATGTCGCGCCAATGTTTCGCATCCTGCGCGTGCCCAGACCATTGTTCGGCAAAACCGACCGCACCGGTGAAGCCGATCCGGCCGTCGATGACGAGGACGCGGCGATGGGAGCGGCGGTTGGTACGATCGATCCGCCAGGAGAGAAGCGGATGATAGTAGGCAAACTTGCAGCCGGCGTTTTTCAGCATGGCGACGTCGGAATTATCGAGCTTCCAACCAGAGCCGACGCCATCGAGGAGGACGCGCACCTCCACGCCGGCGCGGGCGCGTTCGCAGAGAGCGTCACGGAAAGCGTGGCCAACTTTGTCGGAGTAAATGATGTAGGCTTCGAAGTTGACCGTCTTCTTGGCGCCGTGGATGGCAGCGAGCATCGCGGGGAAATATTCGTCGCCGTTTTGGAGCAGCTCGATTTTGTTCCCGCCTAACGGCACCGGGTCGGCGAGGGCGAGGGCGGAACCGAAGAACTCCGGGTCGGTCACCGCGAAGGTGTGCGGGATGTGATACTCGAGGACATGCCGGCGAATAAAGAAGACGCAGAAGACCGCGATGATCCCGAGGAAAGCGAGAATGATGGCGAGCCATTCGAGCGCTTCGAGTTCCCACCACTTTGCATTGTGCTTTTCCGAGCGACGGCGAGCCATGAGCGGGAGGTTGGCGGAGAAACCTGGTGAGTCAACGGCGCACCCGCGAGTCCTCTTCGTGCCGTGATCGAAGCCGCCGATCAGGAGTGCGAGTTGGATTTGCACGCTTTGCGGCTTGAGAGTTAGTTGCCATCCTACCCCCCAGGGCTGCGCTATACCCATGCCGTCCCGCACTTCGTCTTCTTCTTCCGAGATGCCGGATAACGTCGTCGCGATGCAGTTGCCTGATGAACAAAGCAGCGGTCCGAATTTCTCCGACCCGCACAACTTTATTAACCGCGAGCTGAGCTGGCTCGAGTTTAACCGCCGCGTCCTCGAGGAGGCGCAGGACCCGGCCCAGCCGCTGCTCGAGCGGGTGAAATTTCTCGGGATCGTGAGCTCGAATCTCGACGAGTTTTTCGAGATCCGTGTCGCGGGCATCAAACAACAGATCGCGAGCGAGACAAGCGATGTCGGCCCGGACGGAATGAGTCCAACGGAAATCTTCAACGCCATCCAGCGCATCGCGCATGAGATGGTCGCGACGCAATATGCGCTTTGGAACGATGAGCTCGTGCCGCTCCTGAAACAGAACAACATCCACATCCGCAACAGCGCCGATCTGGCCACGAAACGCGCCGCCTGGGCGCGGCGTTATTTTCAACAGGAAGTCTTTCCGATGCTGACGCCGCTGGCGGTGGATGCGAGCCATCCGTTCCCGCAGCTCCTGAATAAAAGTCACAACGTCCTCGTGCGGGCGCGCGCGAAGAAGGCCGCCGAGCCGCGACACGCGATCGTGCAAGTGCCGCGCGCAGTCTCGCGCCTCATCCTCATGCCAAGGGGCGAGAAAGGCGATGAGACCTGGCATTATCTTTACCTCGCCTCTCTCATTAAACACCACATCGCGGAATTGTTTCCCGGTTTGATCATCGACGGCGCGCACGCTTTTCGCGTCACCCGCAACAGCGATCTCTACGTCGACGAAGAAGAAGCCGACAATTTGCTTCGAAGCATCGAACAGGAACTGCGGCGCTCGAGCCGCGGCAACGCCGTGCGCCTGGAAGTGGAGGCCGATTGCCCTAACGACTTCTCCGATTTGCTCCTCGATTTCTTCCAACTTGGGCAGCCCGACCTTTACAAACTCGACGGCCCACTCTCGATGACGCACCTCGCGCCGATGGTCGCGAACGACGCCTTCGCGAAACTGAAGGATCGTGTCTTCCAGCCAGCGCGCGATCCGGCGCTGCCGTCGCACGTCGATATTTTCGAAGCGATGCGCAAGCAGGACGTTTTGTTGCATCACCCCTACGAGAGTTACGACCCGGTGGTCGAACTGATCGAGAACGCGGCGAATGATCCGCAGGTCCTCGCGCTCAAGATCACGCTTTACCGGACAAGCGGCGACTCGCCGATTGTCGAGGCGCTGATTAACGCCGCGGACGCGGGCAAGCAGGTCACGGCGCTGGTCGAATTACGCGCGCGCTTCGACGAGGCGAACAACATTCAATGGGCGCGCCGCCTCGAGGAAGCGGGAGCGCATGTTGTCTATGGCGTCGTCGGTTTGAAGACGCATTGCAAGGCCTTGCTTGTCGTTAGGCGTGACAGCGATCGGCTGCGCCAATACGTCCACCTCGGCACCGGCAACTACCATCCACGGACCGCCCGCATTTACACTGACTTCAGCCTCTTCACGACGTCGCCGGAGTTGACCGAGGAAGTTGCCATCGTCTTCAACACCCTCACGGGGCTCGCTGGTTATCCCGGCTTGAAGAAGTTGCTCGTCGCGCCCTTCGACCTGCACGAGCGGCTGGTCGGTTTGATCGAGAAGGAACGCGACAACGCCGCCGCGGGGAAACCGGCGCGGATCATCGCCAAGCTCAATTCCTTAGTCGACCACGAGGTGATCGAGAAACTCTACGAGGCTTCCTGCACGGGCGTGAAGATCGATCTCATCGTTAGGGGAATCTGTGCGCTCCGGCCGAAAATTCCGGGTCTGAGTGAGAACATCCGCGTCATCAGCATCGTCGGCCGTTTTCTCGAACACAGCCGCATTTATTATTTCGAGAACGGCGACGAGGAACCGCGCCTCTACCTCGCGAGCGCCGATTGGATGCCGCGCAATTTCTATCGCCGGGTCGAGATCGCGTTCCCGATCGACGCGCCGGTGCTGCGCGATGAGATCATTCACGATGTCCTGCCGCGCTTTCTCACCGATTACGGCAAGGCACGCGAACTGCAGGCCGATGGGACTTATGTGCGTTTGAAAGCAGCCGACGGCATGGCACCGGCGCAGGCGCAGGCGCAGTTTCGCGAACTCTCGCGGCGGCAGGCGAAAAAGCTCGCGGAGAAACAAAGCGAAGGCAAAATGCGGCTCTCACCGATGAGGATTCCGCCCTCCGAGCGCCCATGACAAAGAAAATCCTCGTCGTCGACATCGGCGGCTCGAACGTGAAGCTGATGATTTCCGCCGAGGAAAAACGGCGCAAATTTCCTTCCGGCCGGAAGCTCGGGTCGAAGGAGACGATCGCGCAGATCAAAGAAGTCACAGCGGACTGGGAGTACGACGCGATCTCGGTTGGTTTCCCTTCGGCGGTGCACGAGGGCCAGATCCTAAAGGACCCTAAAAATCTCGGACCGGGATGGATGGGATTCGATTTCGTGAAGGCGCTAGGCAAACCGACCAAGGTGGTGAACGACGCTGCCCTGCAGGCCCTCGGCAGTTATGAAGGCGCGGGAAGGATGCTTTTCCTTGGCCTCGGCACTGGGCTCGGCTCCACCTTGGTCTGGCCCGGACACGTGCTCTCACTCGAACTCGGATTTCTTCCCTACATCAACGATGGCATCATCGAGGATCAACTGGGCGAGGCGGGGATGCTGAGACTTGGCAAAAAAGCGTGGCGGAAAGAAGCGACACGCGCGATCGAGCAGATGAAGATCGCTTTCATCGCCGATCGCGTCGTCCTCGGCGGCGGGAATGCGAAGTTGCTCGAGGAGTTGCCTAGCGATGTCGAGCTGGGTCACAACCGCAACGTTTACCCCGGTGGCGTGCGACTCTGGGAAACGGAAGCCGACGGCAAAACGCCAAAGTGGAGGTTCATTTAGCGACGGGACGCGGCGCAACTGTTTCACATGCCCATCCGTGAGATCCGCGTTATCCGTGGTAAAGAAATCTTCTGAGACAAGGTCTTGCTAATTAACGATTCGTTAGGCTGATGCGGCAATATCTGGATCTGCTCCGCTTGGTTCTCGAAGAGGGAAAGCCGAAAGAGGACCGCACCGGCACGGGCACGCTCTCGGTTTTCGGCGCACAGGCGCGCTTCGATTTGCGTGAAACCTTCCCGCTCCTGACGACGAAGAAGCTTCATCTCAAGTCGATCATTCACGAGCTGCTTTGGTTTCTGCGCGGAGAAACGAACGTGCGTTCGCTCCAACAGGCGGGCGTCAGCATTTGGAACGAATGGGCCGACGAGCGCGGCGAGCTGGGGCGGGTTTACGGCGCGCAATGGCGCGACTGGCGCGGGCCTAACGACGAGCACATCGACCAGATCGAGAACGTAATCGCTGAGATCAAACGCAACCCCGACAGCCGCCGGCTCATCGTGACCGCGTGGAACCCGGCGGAAGTGGACGCGATGGCGCTGCCGCCGTGTCACGCGCTTTTTCAATTTCACGTCCAGGACGGAGCGCTTAGTTGCCAGCTCTATCAGCGGAGCGCCGATCTCTTTCTCGGCGTCCCCTTCAACATCGCGAGCTACGCGCTGCTCACCAAGGTCGTCGCCCAGGTTTGCGGCCTAACGAGTGGCGAGTTCATCCACACCTTTGGCGATCTGCACCTTTATCGAAACCATCTTGAACAGGCGCGCGAACAGCTCCTACGGATACCGCGGCCGCTGCCGAAGATGGAATTGAATCCCGCGGTGAAAAACATCCACGACTTCCGCTTCGAGAATTTCACGCTTGTTGGCTACGACCCGCATCCGGCGATTAAGGCGCCGATTTCGGTTTAGCGGTTCTTGTCAAAGCACGCGAAAGTTTTTCTCTTCTCTCTGTGCACTCGGCGTTCTCTGCGGTTAAGAATAACAGACGATGGATTTCGTGGAACTGAAACGGCTCTATGATCAGCCGCTTTTCGATCTGATTTCGCAGAGTCGCGCGGTGCATTTGCAACATTGGCGCGGCGAACACGTGCAGCGCTGCAGCCTGCTCTCGATCAAGACCGGCGGCTGCAGCGAGGATTGTGCTTACTGCGCGCAAAGTGCGCATTATTCCACCGGTCTCGAACGCGAGGAGCTGATGCCGGTAGAGGAAATCGTGACCGCCGCGGAACGGGCGCGGGCGCAAGGGGCGACGCGCTTTTGCATGGGCGCAGCCTGGCGGGGAGTCCGCGATGGGACGCCGAAATTTGAACAGGTGCTGAAGACGGTGCGGGAAGTGAGCCAGCTGGGGATGGAGGTTTGCGTCACGCTCGGACAGATCGGCGAGATCGAAGCGCAGAAACTGCGGACGGCGGGCGTGACCGCGTACAATCACAATATTGATACCTCGCCGGAGTTTTATCCGGAGATTGTGAGCACGCACACGTTTGCCGATCGCCTGATGACGATCGCGGCGGTGCAGAAAAGCGGGATGTCGGTCTGCTCCGGCGGGATCGTGGGGATGGGTGAGTCGGCGGCCGATCGTCTGCGCATGCTCGAGGTGTTGAATAATCTTGATCCGTCGCCGGAGAGCGTGCCGATTAATTGTCTCATGGCGATGCCCGGGACACCGCTGGCGGAGCAGCCGCCGGTCGATATTTTCGACCTCGTTAGGCTGATTGCGGTGACGCGGCTGGCACTGCCGAAAGCGCGCGTCCGGCTCGCCGCCGGGCGGACCCGGCTGTCGCGGGAAGGGCAGGCGCTTTGCTTTTTCGCGGGGGCGAACTCGATCTTCTACGGCGACAAGTTGCTCACGGCCGAGAATCCCGCGGCCGATGCGGATGTCGCGCTTCTCCGCGAGCTCGGACTGGCGATTGAGCCTAACGAAGTGGCCGCAAGCGCGTTGTAGCGTGCGCTATCTCAGCGCAAACTGAGGTGGGCGCCATCGGCATCCATTGCTCCCCAATGATCTTGTGCCGAGTGACAAGTTTCCGCTAGTTATAGTCGAGAGCGTTCACCCTGGAGTGCAGCTCCACTTATGGCGCGTGCGCCTGTGGAACGAGCCCTGCGTATAACTCTTCATACTGCTCGGCCGCGTGCGCCCAGGAGAAATCAAGCGCGGCGGCGCGGCGGATGAGCCGATCCCATTGCGGCCGGTCGAAGAAAACTTCCCGCGCGCGCTTGATCGCGTCCCAGAAGGGTTCGCTTCCGTATTGGTAAAACAAAAAGCCATAGCCGCTGTCAGTTGCGGGATCGTAGTCGGCGATAATCTGCTCCGTGCCACGGGTGGCGCGGGCGATCGGCAACACCCCGTAGCGCAGGCTGTGCATCGCGGAGTAGCCGCCCGGCTCGACGCGGGAAGGAATAAGCGCGATGTCGCTCCCGCCTTCGATAAGGTGAGCGAGCGCTTCATCGTACTCCTGACGGTAAGCAAGGCGAGCGGGAAATTTGCGCGCTGCGATGCCGAGAGAGGTCTCATAAGCGGGATCGCCTTTGCCCAGAATGACCAGGCGGACATCATCCGCGAGGAGGCGGTCGAGCACTGGGAGAAGAATATCGAAACCTTTCTCGCCGACGAGCCGCGTGACCATTCCAAATACCGGACCCCGAGGGTCGGGCGCGAGCCCGAGATCGGAGAGGAGAGCGGCGCGGGAGATCGCTTTCACATCGAGCGAGCCGATGCCGTAACGCGCCGGGAGAAAAGGATCGGTGGTCGGATTCCAGCGCTCGGTGTCGGCGCCCGGCAAAATACCGCGCAAGCGCCAGGCCTGCTCGCGCAGGACGACGGCGAGCCCTTCGCCTAACGAGTCCTGTTGAATGTCATGAGCGTATGCCTCGCCCGCGACGACGATGCGATCGGCGAAAAGGACGCCGCCTTTGAGCAGGTTCATCCGGCCGAAGTATTCAATGCCGCTCGGCTCGAAGTAATGCGCGGGCAGATTTGTCAGGCCGAAATCGCTCGCCGGGAAATTTCCTTGCTCCTCGAGATGATGAATCGAGAGAACGGTGGCGAAGGGCAACCGTTGATCGCGCACCAGCACCGGCACGAGCGCGGCGGTCCAATCGTGGGCGTGCAGAATCTCGGGAGTCGGCGTCATCCGACGTGTCAGCTCGACCACGGCTTTGCTGAAGAAAATGAAGCGGGCGGCGTTATCGGCATATGGCTCGCCCATTTCTCCGTAAACGCGCGGGCGGTCGAAGAACTCATCGCAGCGAATGAAGAAAATCTGCAGGCCTTCCGGGGTCCGACCTTCGAGGATCTGGGCGGGGTACGTGTCGGTATCGAGGACGATTTCGATGCTGACCGGCAGGCTGCGCGCAGTGAGAGCAGGCACCGCTTGCAACTCGCGATAGTAGGGCATGGCAAGGCAGATTTCGTGACCACGCGCTTTCAATTCCCGGGGCAAAGCGGTGAGCACGTCGGAGAGCGCCCCTGACCGCGAGAGCGGCCAGCCTTCGCTGCTGATCATGAGGATTTTCATCGGGCAAAGTAACCCCGGAGAGGGCATTGGGCCACCGCGGGTGGAAAGCTGATCTTTCGTCATTACCAAACGGTTAAGGTCACAAAAAGACCAGATTCCGCTGCGTTTCCTCAATAACCTTTAATCTGGAAAGCACCTTCGACGGCGGCGTGCTCGAGATCTCCTCGCCCAATCTCAACGGGGGCGCCTTCACCGATGTGACTGATCCGGCTGTGGGTGGTAACTTTGTGAGCGGAAGATATACCGCGACCATCAGCACCTCCTTTATGAGTCCAATCGGCGGTCGTCTGGCGTGGAGCGGAAACTCCGCTATATTAACACGATCGTGAACCTCGGCCCGAATCTGGCCGGTCAGTCGATCAAGGTGCGCTTCCGCATGGCCTCGGATTCGAGCGTCGCGGCTGCCGGCGCTGGGACGGCTGGAGCGCCAGCTTTAATGGAGCCACCATGACCGTGCCGCTGACCGGAGTGACCGATGCGGAAGTCATGACACTAACCGTGACGGGGATTAACGGGGCCACCGCTTCAGCGAGCGTGAATCTCGGCGTCCTCACTGGTGACGTGGATGGAAATCACACGACTAGTGGGCTTGATGTGAGCCCGACGAAAGCCGCCTCCGGCCAGACCGCCAACGCGTCCAACTTCCGTCTCGAATGTCAATGACGGCGCGATCAGCAGTGGCGATGTCTCCTTGGTGAAGAGCAAGTCGGGTCATTCCATTCCCTAACGATCGGGCCGACCATCGCGTCGGTGAAGAGTGAGTTGGGAGCGGGCGAGATCTGCCCGCACCCAGCGGTTTGACTAGTCGCAAGTGGGCGCCTTTTCCGATCGTCGACGCGGAAGGGGCGAACCTGATTTCGCGGACGAGAATCGCCTATCTTTCGAAAATGTCATTTAAAATGCGCTGACAAACGGCCGCTGTTCCGCTCTAATGAGTGCGTTTTTCCTTAGCTAGGAAAACCAAAACACCATGAACCTATCGAAGACTCATTCTGCACATGTCAGCCGGCGCACCCTCCTTGCGACCGCTCTTTTTTCCGGCGGATTCCTACTCGCACTCGCTGCGGTGGGGATCTTCGCCAGTGCGACTCCCGCCGTCGCAGCCAGGGCTAAGCAGGCCCAAATCCGGGTCGTTCCCTCCTACCATCACGATGTCTCAGCTCCTCTGCGGAGCATGAATCCGACCCCGCCTTCGGAGTCAAGAGTAGAACTCGAAGGCAATCTCAACCCGAAGCTGCCCAGCCATCACCTCAATAAGAAGGATACCGTGGTGCAACAGGGCTTCTGGCTGCACAAGCTCGCGCCGAGCATTCCGGCGCCAATCTTGAACTTTGACGGCATTGGTTTCCCTGGCGTGAGCTGCAACTGCTCGCCGCCCGACACCAACGGCATTGTCGGCAGCACGCAATATGTGCAGATGGTAAACGAAGGTTTCCAAGTCTTCGACAAAACTACCGGCGCATCGCAACTCGGCCCGAATAGCATTGTCTCGATTTGGTCTGGGTTTGGCGGCGCTTGCCAACTCCACGGCTTCGGCGATCCGGTGGTGCTCTACGATCATCTCGCCAATCGCTGGGTTATCACGCAATTTGCCAGCGCTACCGGCGGCACGCCGATTACCGATGAGTGCATCGCCGTCTCGACCACGTCTGACGCCACCGGCACCTACAATCGCTACGGCTTTCATCTCGGTTCGAACTTCTTCGATTACCCGCATCTCGGTGTCTGGCCCGACGCCTATTACATGAGCATGAACGTCTTCAACTCTTCGGGAACGGCCTTTCTCGGCCCGCAAGCCTTCGCCTTCGACCGTGCGGCCATGATCGCCGGCAATCCGTCGGCGACCTTTGTCACTCCCGGGGTCACTGGTGGTCCTAACGAAGACGCCTTTCTGCCGGGTGACTTGGATGGCTCGATTCTGCCGCCAGCTGGCACTCCGGATTCCTTTGTCGAATTCCCTTCAACCGGTGTCTATAAGGTCTGGCACTTCCATGCGGACTTCGTCTCGCCAGGAAATACCACCTTTACGCTATTCGCGAACCCAGCCGCGGCGCCATTTACGCTGCTTTGCCCGGGGACGCGTAACTGCGTCGCACAGCCCGGAACGACCTCGAGATTAGATGGAATTGGCGACCGCCTCATGTTCCGTCTGGCTTACCGCAAATTTGGCGATGGCCATGAATCTGTCGTGGGTAACTTCACGGTAAGTTCCGCGGGAATCCCGGCGGTACGCTGGTTTGAGTTGCGCAACGTTTCCTCGGGCCCGGTCACGGTCTTTCAGGAAAGCACCTTTCAGCCGGATGACACCGGCCGCTGGATGGGCAGTGTCGCCATGGACGGCGATGGCAATATCGCTGTCGGTTATTCCGCCTCCAGTTCCACGGTCTTCCCGAGCATCCGCTACTCTGGTCGCCTCGCCACGGATCCGCCGAACGTTCTCACCTTGGGTGAAGGAACCGTTATCGATGGAACTGGCAGCCAGACCAGCACCGGTCATCGCTGGGGTGATTACAGCGCCATGACTGTCGACCCGGTCGACGACCATACCTTCTGGTACACGAACGAGTATTACACCACGACCGCAAACGTGAGTTGGAAAACTCGCATCGCTAACTTCACGATCTCGCAGGCGACACAGTTAGTGTCGGCTGTTTCGCGTCTGACACACGGGGGCGCAGGCACCTTTGATATCGATATGCCGATCACTGGTACGACCGGTGTCGAAGACCGCCAGAGCAGCACTTACAACATTATCCTTACCTTCAATGGCCCTATCACGTCGGCGACGACCAGTGTCACCTCTGGCACCGGAACAGCCGGTTCACCCGTTTTCAGTGGAAACACGGTGACTGTTCCGCTGACAGGTCTTACCGATAGCGAGGTCATAACTCTGACACTTAGCAACATCAACGGCACGGGCTCATCGGCCAGTGTTAACCTTGGCTTCCTCGTCGGCGACTCCACTGCCGATCGGGTGGTCAATGGAAACGACGTCAGTCAAGCGAAGTCTCGTTCCGGGCAAACCGCCGGCGCGGGTAACTTTCGATCGGATCTGAACCTGGACGGCACGGTCAACGCGAACGACGCCTCCTTGACCAAGAGCAAGTCCGGTCACTCGATCCCTTAAGGACCACCTAGACGCCAAACTCGATTCGCACCCAGGCGATCGCTTGATCGCGATCGCCTAGGGTGCCTTCGAGTTGGCGGGTCTCGACCGCCTCTAGGATTTCCCCAAAGCGCGGACCCGGTTTCATCCCGAGAGCGATAAGATCGCGCCCAGTGATGAGCGGCGGCGGAATGATCGGTTCTTTGGCGAGCTCCTCCGTTTTGCGCTGGAGAAACTCATAGTTATCGAGCATTCCATGACTGCTCAGGCAGTCGACGCGGTGTAGCTCGAGCTCATCGGAAAAATTCGCTCGCGCCATAAAGCGCTTGAGCTTCGCAACCCGCATTTTCGGCACGTCCTTGAAGACCATGTGCTGCGCGACCGCTTCGACAGTGGCGTCGATCTCCGCCCGCGAAAAACGCAGCCGCTGCATGAGCGCTTCGCTCATTTCTGCGCCGACTTTATCGTGGCCACTAAAACGAATCCGGCCGGTTTCATCGACGGTCGCCGTCGGCGGTTTGCCGATGTCGTGAAAGAGGACGCCAAAAACGAGTGGAAGCGAGACCTTCGCTGGTAAGAGACCCAGCATTAGACGCGTGTGCTCAAAGACATCGCCTTCGGGATGAAACTGCGGCGGCTGTTGGCAACCTTTCATCGCCGCGACCTCCGGCAAAACTTGCGCCATCAGGCCGCTTCGGTCGAGTAAGTCCCAACCGCGCACGCGTTGCGGCGAAAGGAAAATTCGCACCAGCTCCTCACGAACCCGCTCGGCGCTAATGACGCCAATGGTGTCTGCCGCCCTAACGATCGCATTCCAGGTCGCGGTCTCAATTTCAAACTCTAGAACGGTCGCGAAACGAATCGCCCGGAGGAGGCGAAGCCGGTCCTCCGCGAAACGTTGATCGGGATCGCCGATCGCCCTGACGAGCCGCATTCTTAGATCCGCCCGTCCGCCAACAAAGTCGATCACCGATTCGGCTGACGGATCGAAAAACATGCCGTTGATCGTGAAGTCGCGCCGATGCGCGTCTTCCTCCGGCGATGAGAAATGAACTTCTGCCGGACGGCGCCCGTCGATATAGGCACCGTCGGAACGGAAGGTTGCGACCTCGATTTGGATATCATTTTCCAAGACTACGATGACGCCGAAACTCGCGCCCACCGCGTAGGTGCGACGAAAGATTTTCTGCACTTCTTCCGGGCGCGCGTCTGTCGCGATATCGAAGTCTTTCGGGGTTCGCTCGAGGAGCAGATCGCGCACGCAACCGCCAGCGAAGTAGGCAAGATGGCCCGCGGCGCGCAGGCGGTCGACCATCCCGCGTGCCGTGGCTTCCGTCGGCGAAAGATCGGATGCGCTCACAACAATGCGCAACTTGCGCGGCGCACTTTCGCGCCGTGTCGGGAAGCTGTCGAGCGACCTAACCGCTCCCGACCAAATCTCACGGTCACTCAGCTCTTATTGCAGGGGTGTAAATTCACCGGCAGGTGCGCGACCGACCATGTCGGAACAGTCGTTAGGCGCTAGATGTGGAGGCTCAAGAGGTTGTTCATGGTAAGATTGAGTTTTGAGATAGGCGGTTGGTGAAGGAGAGCGGAATGAGGTCGATGCCAGTTGTAACGATGGAGCCAAGGTTGAAGGTGTGCGGCACGGTGGGCGGAGTGGGAGTAGATGGCGGCATAGACCCATTCGCGTAAAGAAGTTTGGATAAAGCGTTCAAGCTTTGCCATTAGTCCGGGGGGTGTAAGGACGGGTGAAGAGGTGACGCAGACAGTGGCGCTGACAAGCGGCGCGGAAGAGCTGAGAGCGATAGCAGGAGCCGTTGTCACTCATGACGCGTTGGGCTTTGATGCCCAGGAGAGCGAAGTAAGCCAGAGCGTGCTCAAGAAGGAGGGCGGCGCTGTGTTGGCCTTCCTCAGGCATGATCTGAGCGAAAGCGAGACGCGTTGCATCATCAATGCAGACGTGGACGTATTCCCAGCGGACGCCGCGGACCTGATCGCGCCGGTCGTGAGTGACACGGTGGCTAGGGCAAATGATCTTGCCCAGCTTCTTGATATCGAAGTGGAGCAGTTCGCCTGGGAGCTGGCGCTGGTAGCGCACGACCGGCGGAGCCGGCTCCACAGCGCGCTCAACCGGGAGAGGCCGCTCTGGCGCACGATTTCGAAGCCCCGAAGACGCAAGCGGCGTAGCGCCAGCACGACCGCGACTTGAGCCGAAGGAGTCTGGCGCGGACAGCTCCGCGGCCGCAAAGAGCGATCACGCAGGCCCGCTGCTCCCTCGGCGCGAAAGCGCGCCACCCATTTGCGCACACTGCGCTCGGAGAGGCCGACTTGGAGTCCAGCACTTTTGACGCTGAGTTGCTGAGCAAGGATGGCGCGCACGATTCGTTCTCGACCCCCGCGCCGTCAAACGCGCATTGTGATGAACGTTCATGTGCGGGTTGGTTTTGCTGGTTTGGATGTTTTCACACCCTCCACTCTGCCAAATCCTTCCCCGCATGAACCTATTGAAACGTCACAGATAGGCGAATCTATTCCGAGCGCAGTGCGACCATCGGATTCACACGAGTCGCGCGCACCGCAGGGACCAAACAAGACGCCGCAGCGACCGCGACGAGAAGCGCAGCGACCGAGCTGTAAATGAGCGGATCCTGCGCGTTGACGCCGAAGAGGAAATTCTGCAATGCCACACGCCCCATCGCGCCGAGAAGCAAAGCCACGCTGCCCGCACCGAGGATCAGCCCGATCGCCACCTGCCACGCACCTTGCGTCATGACCATGCGGAGGATGCGGCGGGCGTCGGCACCCAGCGCCATGCGAATGCCGATCTCCTGCGTGCGTTGGCTCACGGAAAAGCTCATCACGCCGTACAGACCCACCGCCGCGAGCACCACAGCAACCAGACCGAAAATCGTGAAGAGATTCGCGATCAGCCGATTGCCGTTAAGGATTTCGTCGTGTAAGCGCGCTGCCGTGCCGCCGAAATAAACTGGCAGATCGTGATCGACCGCCGCGATCGCCTGAGTGAGCGCAGGCGCGAGCGTTTCGGCGCTTTGCCCGGCATGCGGCCTGACCGCGATGGTGACAAACTGCGGCGCCTCTTCTGTCCCGAGCAGCGGCGTGTAGAATCCGCTGTTGTCCGTTTGCTGATTGAACGGCCCCTGCATGAGCGTATCGGGCACCACGCCGACGATGGTGCGCCACGGTTGCGGCCGCGCCGGATTAAACGTGCGAATGCGCCGCCCGAGGGCGCTTTCGTTTCCGAAATATTTGCGCGCGAAGCTCGCGTTCACGATCGCGACTGGCTGTTTGGAATCGAGATCATCGATCGTGAAATCGCGCCCTTCGAGCATCTTCAGACCGAGCGTGATGAAGTAATTATCTGAGACCGCCTCCGAGTTGCCGAAAGGCCGGTCGCGATCGGTCACGTAGCTTTTCCCATCGACTTCGTATTGGCCGAAGTTGGCAAACGTCATGCGGAAACGATCGGTCATCGCGGCATTGGTAAATGCGGGGTTAATTCGCAAGCTGCGCAGCGCGCGGACGAAAAATTGCCGGCGCGCCGTCGAGTCGGGATAGCTCCCTTCAAACAAGCCCATCCGCGCGGTGTAGATACCATTCTCGTCGTAGCCGTAGTCGAGGGTGTTTTGGTTGCGAATTGATTTGATCTGCAGCGTCGCGGCGATGAGGAGGGCGGCCGTCAATGCAATCTGACCGACAACAAGGACGCGCGTGATGACCTGGACGAGCCGGTTGCTGTTGCCCCGCCCGCCCTCTTTCATCATCTCGGCGGGGTTGGCGCGCGCGCTGAGATAAGCTGGGATAAAGCCCGACAGAAGAGTCGCGGCAAGCGTGATCCCAACGGTGAAGACGATCACCGGCGTATCGATTTTGAAAACCACCCAGTAAGCTATCGGGAAGGCGAAACTGGCGGTGGCGCGAACGATCTGGGCCACGGCCGCGTAAGCCAGCCCGATACCCACGACCGCGCCGAGAGTGGCAATAAGCAGACTCTCGGTAAGCATTTGCCTAACGAGTCGCCAACGGCTCGCCCCGAGGGCGCCGCGGATCGCCAGCTCTTTGGCGCGCAACGCGGCGCGGCCAAACTGCATGTTCATCACGTTCACGCACGCGATGACGAGGACAAGCAAGACCGCCGCAAGCATCGCATAAACGGTCTGGCGCAGCTGCGGACCGGTGAAGGCGTTGAGGAGAGGTTGCACGTTGGCGGAGACGAGCTGGCCGTTGGTCTTCGGATTGTCCTTCGCCAGACGTTTGGCGAGAGCGACGTACTCGGCGTTCGCTTGATCGATGCTCACGCCGGCTCGCAGTCGACCCATGACTTGCACCCCAATGCTCGAAGCATCGCCGCGCGGCTTGAGCGGAAACTCATTATAAAGCGGCACCCAGAGTTGCTCCGCCTGCGGAAATTTAAAGCCCGGCGGCATCACCCCAATGACGGTCGCCGCCTTGCCATTGATGCGGATGGATTCACCGACGATCTTTGGGTTGGCATCGAAATCTCGCCGCCAGATTTCGTCGCTTAGGAGCGCCACTTTTTCGGCGCCCGGCTTGTCATCGTCGGCGGTAAAGTTCCGACCGATGACTGGCGCCACGTCGATGATCTTGAAGAAATCCTCGGTCACATATGCGCCGGTATAGCGTTGCGGCTGGCCATGGTAAGTGACGTTGATGGTCGAGCCGTTTAGGTACGCTGCCATCTGCGAGAACGACTTTTGCGCGGCCCGGAGATCCTCGTAATCCTGGGCCGATGGAATGTTACCGGCGCCGTTGTTGTTCTGCTGCGGCGTGGCGAGCGGATCGACAAGCCCGACCGACATAAGTTGCTCGGGATGCGGGAAGGAAAAGCCGCGCAAGACGAGCGCATTCACGACAGTGAATTGCGTCGTCACTCCGCAGATGCCGAGCGCGAGGACCGCAACGGCGAGCAGGCAAAACACCTTCTCTTTGCGCAAAACGCGAAGACCGATGCGGATATCCTGAAGAAATGATTCGAAAAACATATTCGTAGGCGTGATAGAGGTTGATTGAAAAGCGCGGCCCGCCGCGTCCAAGGTGAGATGCCGGTCGTGGCTCGTTTGGATTCAAGAATTAAACGCCGCTAAGCGCGGCTTTTGTTTAGCGTTCGGCCGACAATCGAGTGCGTCGCGAAGCAAGCCACGATTGAACGCGTAGCGACGAGAAAGCTCCCTCCTGCGCATCGTCGCGGCCTTTTCTCAACGTGATCGGTCCGCCTCCTCGCCCAAAAGTTTGGTTGCCTGTTTCCACGACAACGCGATCGCGTAGATCGCAAATCCGAGTTTTCCGCGGGTGCGGGAGAACCTTTCGACAATGGGCTGGTGGTGATGACGGAAGTCGATTCGCGGGGGCAATTTCTGGCAGCCCTTAAGTCGTCCCCCCAGAATGCAAACTAACTTCGCACAAGAAGTTAACGTCCTCCTGCGAACCGCTGATTGACCCCTGGATCAGGCCCGCAAAACTCAACCATTCTGAGGTACCGACGGCACACGCCGTGCTTATAATTACTATATTCAGTATGCTGAATATACGATTTCTCTCTCTTTCATTCCTCGGCGTCGCTTTTTCTCTTCTCCCTTTGGGAGCCGCTCTTGCAGAAACCGCCACAGCATCCTGGGACTCCAATCCAGAACCAGATATCACCCATTATCATCTGCACTACGGCACGGCAACCCACGGCCCTTACCCCAACACTATTAACGTCACGGCGCCAAATACCTCTGCCGCCGTCCAGGGGTTGCAGGCAGGGAGGCAATATTTTTTTGTCGTCACCGCTTTTAACAGCGCTGGATTGGAAAGCCTGCCCTCGGAGGAAGAGAGCTATACCGTTCCCAATCCGACCCCGACCCCAACCCCAACTGCAACGCCCACGCCGACCGCAACCCCATCACCCACGGCCACCCCGATCCCGACCGCAACGCCAACCCCCAGCCCCACGCCTTCGCCCACAGCCACCCCCGTTCCGACCCCAACGCCGGGAGCAAGTCCTAACCCGACGCCCTTGCCGGGGGAGGACGGACTGACCCACTGTTTACTCAACGTCTCCACCCGCGTCCAGGTAAAGAGCGGAGATAGTGTCCTCATTGGCGGATTCATCATCAGCGGCGACAAATCCAAGAACGTCATCCTGCGCGCCATCGGGCCCTCTTTGACCGCTGCCGGTGTCAGGGGGGCTCTGAAAGATCCGGTTCTCGAGTTGTACGATTCTACCGGTACCCTGATTCAGAAAAACGACAATTGCACCTCTTTGCAGGCCGATGTGGTTCCACAAGGATTGGAACCCGCCGATGGCGCCGAATCCGTCATCAACGCGAGCCTTGCGCCCGGCAATTACACAGCCGTCCTGCGTGGTGCGAAGGGTGGCACTGGTGTGGGGCTGTTCGAACTTTACGATCTGAACCCATCCAACTCGCGCGTGAGCAACATTTCGACGCGCGGCAATGTGGAAACGGGGGACGGCGCGATGATTGCCGGGTTCATTATTGGCGGGTCAGACCCAACGAAAGTGATCGTTCGCGCGATTGGTCCTTCGCTCAGCGCCGCCGGTGTCACAGGGACACTGCGCGATCCTATCCTCGAACTGCACGATGCTGAGGGTTCCCTTATTTTCTCGAATGACAACTGGCGGTCGGATCAGGAGAAACAGATTGTCGATTCCACGGTTCCTCCGACAAATGACAGGGAGTCGGCCATCGTTGCAACGCTGATCCCGGGCAACTACACTGCCGTCGTGCGCGGCATGGGAGAGACGTCTGGAGTCGCCCTGGTTGAAGTTTATAATCTCAACAGCAACTGACGCTTCGCATCACGCTTCCCTTGTGCTGCTGCATTCCGCGACTCGTACTCGGGGAGAATTGCGCGACCGGGGGCGCGCAATTCAAAGTCTACACGCTCGGACAATAGCAAAAACAAAAAGCGAAACGGCCGCTCTCAGGCAACCTCCCGTGCGCGTTGTCGGTCCAGATACACTTTGCAAACGCCCTTGATGCGCGTGAGCACATAATAGGTCGTCTGGCTGCGCACCCGCACGAGTTCGGCGCCAACGATCCGCGTCACAAAATCCTGCGGCATGTCGAGAATTTCCTGGGGCGTCGCACCGTCGAGTCCTTTGCAAAGGATCGAGGTCATTGCGCGGGTGAGGGTTTGCACCTCCGGGCCGAGCGTCATGCGCAAGTGGGCGCGGCCGTCGCCGTCGACCTGAAGATAGACGCCAACCTTATCGGCGCATTCCTCATCTTTTCGGATATCTTCGAGATCGAACTTCTCGTCAGGCCGCGGTTCCTGTTTCGGGGCGCTATCGGAGTAGGCGACGAGCGTTTCACGCCGTTCCACCTCGGGCAAGGCCTCGAAAAGTTCGATGATGTTTTGCAGCTTCTCGGGATACATCGTGCGGCTCGTGCTCATGATCGTGCTCGTGATCGAATCGAGCAACCAGCGCGAGGCAACTCGAGCACGACGACGAGCAGGAGCACGGGTAAGATCAGGCGCTCTTCTCGATCGGGGCGCCAACTTTGTTGCCCCACTCAGTCCAGGATCCGTCGTAGTTGCGCACGGTATCCAGCCCGAGCAGGTAGGTCAGCACAAACCAAGTGTGGCTCGAGCGTTCGCCGATGCGGCAATAAACGATCGTGTCCGTGCCTGGTTTGATGCCGCACTGGTCGAGGTAAATTTTTGCCAACTCGGCCGCGGATTTGAAGGTGCCGTCGTCATTCGTCGCCGTTTTCCACGGCACGCTCTTGGCCCCGGGAATGTGGCCGCCGCGGAGCACGCCTTCCTGTGGATACTCCGCCATGTGGGTGATTTCGCCTTTGAATTCACCCGGAGAACGCACATCGATGAGTGGCTTCTTGTCCAGACTTTGAGCGAGTGCTTCATCGGCAAAGGCGCGGATTTCCTTGTCCTTGCGCTCGTTAGGCACGGGATAATCGGTGGGCGCATACTTCGGCACCTCGCGCGTCATAGGACGGTTCTCCGCTTTCCACTTATCGCGGCCGCCATTCAAAATTTTCACGTTCTTGTGTCCGAAAAGACGGAAAGCCCAGAGCGCGTAACAGGCCCACCAATTTGCTTTGTCCCCGTAGAAAATACAGGTCGTCTCCGGCCCGATTCCGTTGCGGCTGCAAAGATCGGCAAACTTCGCCGGATCGATGTAATCGCGCACGATCTGGTCCTGCAGATCAGCACGCCAGTCGATATGAACCGCGCCCGGGATGTGGCCGGTGTCGTAAAGAAGGATGTCCTCGTTCGACTCGACAATCCGGATGTCCTTGTCGTCGAGGTGATGTTCGAGCCAATCCGCTTCCACCAAGGCTTCCGGATGTGCATATTCCGACGGATTTGCGTTCATGTCCCAATCTATCGGCCGCTCCGGAGTGGAGGCAATTGGATTTGCGACTGAGCGGGAATTTTCGGGATCAAGCCGACGGAAGTTGCATTGTCTCATTTGAGACGATATAGTGTATCATATGAAGCAGAAAACAAAACCCGCTTCAGGGAAAGGATTAGTCGCGCTGCACGCCGGCCCAGAGAGAGCAAAACCATCAGCCCGCCGGGTGATCAGCGATGTCCGCGCCGGTTTGGAGTTTGCTGAATTGGAAGCGTTGCGCGAACAACTCGAGCTGCCGATGGAGCAGCTGACTGCGCGGCTCGGGCTCTCCCGCGCCACGCTCCACCGGCGCAAAGGGAACGGCCGCCTCACGACAGATGAATCGGACAAAGTGGTGCGCTTCGCCCGTCTCCTTGGCCACGCGGTCCATCTTTTCGGAGGCGCCGAGGAAGCACGCCAATGGCTGAAGGCTCCGCAACGCGGACTTGGCGGCGCGGTCCCGCTCGACTACGCCGAGACGGAAACCGGCGCCCGTGAAGTCGAAAATCTTCTCGGCCGGATTGATTACGGCGTCTATTCCTGATGCCGATCGGCTGGCGCATCGATCGACCACGCCGCGCCGCTTTTTCCGGCGACGGTGCCCGACGGTTTGGTGGCCGCTGGAATTCATCCGGTGTCGCGGTGGTTTACCTGAGCGAGCATCAATCACTCGCCGCCTTGGAAATTTTCGTCCACCTCCGACCGCTTCTTCCTCGCGATAAGTTTCTCGCCTATCGGGTGGAATGGGACGACGCGCTGATGGAGAAATTGCCGGTGAAAAGTCTCCCCGCCGACTGGCGCGCCTCGCCGCCCGGTCCGCCGACGATGTCGTTAGGTGACGAATGGGTGCACGCCGCGCGGTCGGTCGTCCTGTCGGTTCCGAGCGCAATCATCCCGGCGGAATGCAATTTTCTCCTTAACCCGGCGCACCCGGATTTCCGCCGGCTGCGCATTGCCAAGCCACTCGACTTCGTTTTCGATCCGCGCATCGTTGGCCTCTAATTTCGTTGCAGCCGGGTCGATGACCCCGGCTGATCTTAGAGCTGGCGATGGGCCGTGACCAGCCGGCGTCAACGCCACTGGCCACAATTTGCCGCAAGCGCTATCGGGTGTCATCTTCGCCCTCGGTTTTTTCGCCGAAGTAGCTCAGTGGTAGAGCAACGGTTTCGTAAACCGTAGGTCGCGGGTTCAATCCCCGCCTTCGGCTCCCGTTCTGAACCGACCATCGCTTCGTGACGCGTGATTTACCGAGTGCTGGCGATAATGGCGGCACCGCCTAACGAACTGACGACGACAAGTAACATCGCCCAAGTTGGAGAGAACACCCAAAGCGCGCCCACCGCTGCGCTCGAGATGAAATCGCCGATACCGTTGACGGTGGCGAGAACACCGAAGCCGAGGCCGCGCACCGCGGTTGGAAGCAGCGTCGCCGCAGTCGAGTTCTCCAGCGTTTCCCAGACACCCATATAGAGGCCCGCGCCGGCGAAAACGACAGCGAATTTTCCTAACGAATCCCCGGGCAGAAGGAGCGCCGTCGCGGGAATGACAGCGACCGAATAACCGATCGCGAGCACCCAGTGTTTGGCGAAGTGATCCGCGAGCATCCCGCTGACGTAGCACGAAATCGTGTAAACAATGTTGTAGCCGATGTAGAACGTCATTGCCAGCGTCGCGGCCCGCGCGGGGCCGAAGCGCGGCATCCACGCCTCGGTCGCCCAGAGGATGAGCAGCGTCTTCGAGAAATCACCGATGCCGGCAATCCCGACGCCGACGAGATAACGCCGGAAGTCGTTAGGCAAGGCGCGCACACTTTGCCAGAGCGTCTGCTGTTCTGTCGGCTCGTGTTTTTTCTCCCGGACGAGAAACATGATCGAGCAGGCTGCGAGCAGGCCGGGGATCAAAGTGACCAAAAAGAGCGGGCGCAGCCCGATCGTCGCCACGAGCAAAACCGAAAGCGCCGGACCGATGACTGCGCCCGCGCTGTCCATCGCGCGTTCGAGACCGAACGCCCGGCCGTAAGTTTCCGGCGAGGTCGCCTCCGTGAGAAGAACGTTGCGCACCGGTGAGCGCGCACCGCGACCGATCCAGCCGCCGACGCGGGCGACGAGCACGTGCCACCATTGAGTCGCAAACGCGAAGCTAGCCATGGCCGAGGCGGTGACGAAATAACCCGCGATCGCGAGCGGCTTGCGCCGGCGCAGCCGATCGCTGTAGAGGCCGGAAAAAAGCTTGGCGAAACTCGAGAGACCGTCGGCCGTCCCTTCGATCAAACCGAGCAACGCCGAGCTTGCGCCTAACGACGCCAGTAAGGCTGGCATCGCCGCCGTCGCCATTTCGTGCCCGACATCGGAGAAGAGACTGGCGAGCCCGATGCCGAGAATGCTGCGGTTAAGCCAGCACGATCCGGATGCGGACTCAGTCGGCTTTCGTTCCATCGCGATAATGGATCACCTTCACCTTCTCCAAGGTAACGAGGCCGCCGCCCATCATTTCGTCGAGCGTTGGCAGAAATGCTTTCACCTTTTCCTCCGTGTCGACGATCTCGATAACGAGTGGCAGGTCGATTGAGAGACGCAGAATTTTTGCAGTGTGAATACGGCTGGCCGCGCCAAAACCCATCGGCCCGCGGAGAACGGTCGCGCCGGCGAGACGCCGCTCGCGCGCTTGCATCACGATCGCTTCATAGAGCGGCTGATGTTGCCAGCGATCGCTTTCGCCGAGGTAAATCCGCAACAGGAGCGCGTCTTCAGGAAGGTGCATAACGATGGAGCCTAACGAGATAAAATGAGCAGGGCGAGCGTCCGGCCGAGCCAGACAGCGAGCAAACAACAAACCAACGACAAGACGGAATTGAGTCCCGCGCGCAGCCAATCGCCATCGCGCGCGAGGTTAAGCGTTTGCAGGCTGAAGGAGGAAAAGGTCGTGTACCCGCCGCAAACGCCGATGAGGATAAACTCTCGGATGCGCGGACTCACGAGCACTCCGCCGCCCGGCTCTGTCAACGCGGCAACGAAGCCGATGACCAACGATCCGGTCACGTTGACGAATAATGTGCCTAACGGAAAGACCTCGCCGAAGCGTTCCGCGACGAGCCCGGAAGCCCAAAAGCGTGCACCGCTCCCGAGTGCGCCTCCCATCATGATCCAAAAGTAAGTGAGCATAAGAAAACTCCGACCGCGGCACCGAAAAAATTTCGGCGCCCCAGTAGGAGTCATCAGCCCGCGCGGTTCTCCGTTTTCAGGAGGGCAAACTCCATTGCCGTGCGCGCATCTTAGCGTGCCGGCTTCGCCTGGCAAATGGGGGAAACGAAAAATTCGCTCCGGTCTCGCAGGATCTCGACCCTCCAACGCCAGCAACATCGACCGCCGATGTCGGAGACAAAATCTTGCCAGCGATGCGTCGGGATTATGTAATCCTCCCATGATGAAAATAACCAAGTCCTTGAGTCTGCTCGCAGCGATCACGCTCGTGTTCAGTAGCGCGGCGATGGCGGGCGGAAGTGCAAAAACCTATCAGGTCACGGGCCCGGTCCTGGCCGTGAGCGACAACATGATCGCGGTGCAGAAAGGCAAAGATCGCTGGGAAATCAATCGCGACTCGAGCAGCAATGTCCCGAGCGACGTGAAGATCGGCGACAAGGTCACGATCACCTACACGATGACGGCGAAGGATGTGACCGTGAAGGCTGGCAAGAACGTGAAGCCGGCGGCGGAGAAAAAATAATAGCCTAACGACGCCGGCTGCTCCCACCCAGCAAGCCGCCGAGAACGCCTCGGATGAGTTGTCGTCCGACCTGACTGCCGGCGGCGCGCGCGGCGCTCTTCATCATCGTGGTGGCCATGCTGTCGTAACGGCCGCCGCGAGGGCCGATTTTTGGCTGGAAGGCGGACTCCGCGCTCCCGAGGACTTCGGCAAAAAACGACGGCTTCGCCTCCGCAGGAACGGACGCTCCCGGATCGACTGCGGGCGCATCGGCGGTCGCGACCTTTTGCGCCGCACGTATCTGCAGTTTCTCGAAGGCTGATTCGCGGTCGACCGCTTTTTCGTAGTGACCGGCGAGGACGGAGGACTGAATAATCTGCTGCCGCTGCTCCGGTGTGATCGCGCCGATCTGGCTGCGCGGCGGCACGATCTTGGCGCGCTCGACGATTTGCGGAGTGCCGTTTTCATCAAGCATCGAGACGAGCGCTTCGCCGACCGCGAGCTCGGTCAGCGCTGTTTCCACATTCAGCTTGGGATTCTGACGAAACGTTTCCGCGGCGGCTTGGACCGCTTTTTGATCGCGCGGAGTGAAGGCGCGTAAAGCGTGCTGAACCCGATTCCCAAGCTGGCCCAGGACGATGTCGGGAATGTCGAGCGGGTTCTGGCTAACGAAATAAACGCCGACGCCTTTGGAACGAATGAGCCGTACCATTTGCTCGATCTTTTGCTGCACCGCTGGCTCGATATCGGCGAAAAGCAGATGCGCCTCGTCGAAGAAGAACACGAGTTTCGGCTTTTCCGAGTCGCCGATTTCCGGCAGCCGTTCGAAAAGTTCCGAAAGCAGCCAGAGCAAAAACGTCGCGTAAACTTTCGGCGATTGCTGCATCAACTTGTCGGCCGCGAGAATGTTGATGACGCCGCGGCCTTTGGCATCTGTCTGGAAGAGATCGTCGAGGTCGAGCGCGGGCTCGCCGAAAAACTTGTCGGCGCCCTGGGTTTCAAGCGCGAGCAAGTTGCGCTGAATCGCACCGACGCTGGCCGCGGAGACGTTACCGTATTTCGTTTTGAACTGATCGGCATTGTCGCCGACGTACTGCATCATCGCGCGGAGATCCTTGAGGTCGAGCAGCAAGAGGCCGCTCTCATCCGCGATCCGGAAAACCATGTTGAGCACGCCCTCCTGCGTATCGTTGAGATCGAGCAGGCGACCAAGGAGGAGCGGGCCCATCTCCGAAACGGTCGCGCGCACAGGGTGACCTTCTTCGCCAAAAACATCCCAGAAAACTACGGGGGACGCTTCGCCTTTGTAATCTACGACCCCAAGGTCCTTGGCGCGGGCGAGCAACTTCGGATTCTCGCCGCCGGCCTGGCTGATCCCGGCGAGGTCGCCTTTCACATCGGCCATGAACACCGGAACGCCGCGTGCGCTGAACTTTTCCGCGAGTGTCTGGAGGGTGACGGTTTTTCCCGTGCCCGTCGCCCCGGCGATGAGGCCATGGCGATTGGCCATCTGCGGGAGGAGAAAAATCGCGCGGTCGCTCTGCGCGACAAGAATCGGCTCACTCATGAGTTGGGGCACAGCCTCATGATGGACGGCAGACGGTGTTGCCTAACGAGCGAGGATCGCCTGTTTTTTATTCCAGGCGTGGGTCCCGCCGCAATGCGGACAAGGCACATCTTTGGGCTTTAGCTTGGCGCCCTCGAAAAGATCTTCGTCAATCGTCAGACCAGTTACGTTGAGCTTTTTCGTTACCGGGCACCGCACCAGAATTCGCTTTATCACGGCGCGAATATGTCATGAAACCGCTTCCTCTGCGCGCGAAAAGTTCGGCAGCAGACCGTCCGGGGGAATGCCTTGGCCTACAACGGCGCCACCGCAAAGACGCGCGCAGGAAATCCGGAGCCGCCTTTGGGCTTGGGAAACGTCGCGAAGACAATCGCACCCGCTTCCGGCACCTGCTCGAGATTGGTCAGCAACTCGATCTGATAATGGTCGTGCGTGAGGACGTAAATCTCGAGCGAGTAGTCGTCTTTGCTCGTTGCGAGGCCGGGATCGGTATCGGTGGTTTCATGTCCGTTCGCAGTCGCTTTGCGGTTTTCGTAAAGATATTTCAAAGCGGCCAGACTCCACCCCGGATAATGCGCGACACCCTTTGCGTCCTTGTTCTCCATCGCCGCGCCATTGGGCCAGCGCTTCGACCAATCGGTCCGCATCGCGACAAATGCTCCGGCGGGAACCGGCCCGTGCTCCGTCTCCCATTTCTTAATCCGCTCGACCGTGAGCGTATAATCCGGATTCTTCACAACCTCCTTGTGCACGTCGATCACAACCAGCGGCAGGATCATTTCCCTGAGCGCAATCTGGTCGACCGTGCGACCGCCGTTTTGAAAATGCGCGGGCGGATCGACATGCGTTCCCCACTGCCCGACGTGGGTGAAGACCTCCGCGAAAAAGCCATCGCCCATCATCCCGGGCTTCTTATTGTACCAGTAGATCGTCCGGCGTCTTTCATCGGGAAAACCAGGCCAATGCGGAATGCCGGGGGCAAACGCATGCGTCAAATCAACCAGTCGTTTGCCGACCAGTTGCTGTTGCAGCGGCCAGAGCGACGGTTCTTTGCCCAGCGCTGACCACGGCAGCGTCCCTAAAATACAGAGTCCGATCAGCAGCCGCATTTCCCTGCTGTAAACGAACGTCGAAAAAGAAGCCAACAACTTCCAATAAGGTTCAACAACGCGCGTCGCTCGAATGGCGCGCGCGCTTTGTCGGAGCGCGACAGAGATGTTATCCACACCGTCACCACGCTGCCGCGACTGGGGAGAAAAGATCCGCCTAGGGCAGTTATTCAGATTTTGAAGATGAAGAATGCTTTGGGGTTCTTGAAAGATTAACTAATCAAGCGGTGAAAAACTTTTTCATCCCATGGGGCCCGCCTTTTCGGAATAACCAGCGCACCGAAGCATCCAAACTGCGCAGGAACTTCCGCGCCGAGAACAAGCAACATCCGCCGAGGGAGTCGTCCGCGAAGCAATGACACCCATGTCCGGCAAAATCGCGCTCGAAGCATCTTCCGTTGAAGCGCATCCAGAGTTTACGCCCCTTGTGCCGCTGCAAGGCTACGCGCCTCGCGAACAAGGCGACAGCCTCTTCGAGCAGGTTGGCTGGCTGTATATTTTTTGCCGTGAGAACCTTTTTCGCGACGACACCGACTGCATCAGCGCCGCCCTTTGGCCGCAAGGTCAGCCGCCGGAAAATCAGCGCATGATGGAGCTCGGTTGCGGGCCAGGATTTTACTCCTGCCGCTTTGCCCGTCGTTTTCCGCAGCTCTCCGTCGTGGGTGTGGATCGCTCTGCGCAACAACTCGCCTGGGCGCGTCGGCGCGCGAGCCGGTTCGGTTTGAAAAACTGCGACTTCGAACGCGGCAACGTGCTCGATATTCCGTGCGGTGATTCCAGATATGACGCACTCGTTGCCTCGCGGCTGTTCACCGTTTTGCCGGAACGCGAGGAAGCGATCGCAGAGATGCATCGGGTGCTGAAGCCGGGCGGCCGGTGTTTTGTCGCGGAGCCGCGACGCGCCTTTCGAGCCTCCGTGCCGCTCTTCGCGATGTGGACGCTTGCCCGTGTGACGCATTTTCGAAACGGCTATCGCGAGCCGCGCAAAGCGGTCACGCTTCTGGCCGAGGAATTTCGGCAGCTCGTCGCGACACAGCCATGGCGGGAATCCAAATTCTGGCAGGATAATCGTTACCAATATGCGCTCTGCGAAAAGGCATGAGCCCGAGGCACCGCGTTCTCTCTCCTAACGAACCTGATCCGACCGCCAAAGGACGTTGCGCCCTCGCCATCATGACAAAGGTGCCGCGTGCTGGCCGGGTGAAGACGCGGCTGACACCGCCGCTGACGCCGGAGGAAGCGGCCGCGCTTAACATTTGTTTTTTGCGCGACACAGCGGCCGCGATCGCGCAAGCGGGCGAGAAGGCCCAAGGCATCGGCTGCTACACGCCGGTCGGCGAAGAGGATGCGTATCGCGATATTTTTACGGCAACTTTCCAGCTCATTCCCCAGCGTGATGGTAACTTTGGCGAACGCTTAATCGGGGCGACCGAAGATCTCTTCTCCGTCGGCTTCGCGGCAGTTTGTCTGATCGACTCCGACAGCCCGACCGTGCCGGCGGACGCGTTTGCTGAAGCCGTTAAGACGCTCTCGCAGCCTAACGAACTGGTGGTTCTCGGGCCTTCAGACGACGGCGGATATTATCTAATCGGAACGAAGCAACCGCACCGCGAGCTTTTCGAAGGGATCGATTGGAGCACCGAGCGTGTTCTCAGGCAAACCCAAGACCAGGCGGAGAAAGCAGGCCTCGGCGTTCATCTGCTCCCGCGCGGGTTTGACGTGGATGACGAGGCCAGTTTCCGCCGACTCCAGGATGAACTGCGTTCGCCTAACGAATTCGTCGCGCCTGCTTCGGCGGAATTTCTGCGCCGTCTCGCTTTATGAAACGCGCCCTCGTCACCGGCGGCGCCGGCTTGATTGGATCCACTCTAACCGATCTCCTGCGCCGCGAAGGCTGGCAGGTGCGGGTGCTCGATAATCTCGAACCGCAAACCCATCGCCACGGTCGGCCCGCATGGGTGCTTAACGAGAGCGATTTCGTCGAAGGCGACTTGCGTGATCGCGCCACCATGGCCGCGGCGCTCCAGGACATCGACGTCATCTTCCACGAAGCGGCTTACGGCGGCTACATGCCGGAGATCGCGAAATACGTGCACGTGAATTCGTTCGGCACGGCGCAGATGCTCGAGATCATTCGCGAGGAAAAACTGCCGATCAAGAAGATCGTCGTTGCTAGTTCGCAGGCGGTTTACAGTGAAGGTGCGGCCAGCTGTTCCGAGCACGGTCTCGTCTTTCCGCCGGTGCGGCCGGTCGAGCAATTGCAGCGCGGTGATTGGCAGGTCCATTGCCCGCTGTGCGACAAAGTGACGACAAGCGCGCCCACACCCGAGAACGCGCCGATCGGCGGTGAAACGGTTTATGGCCTAACGAAAGTGGATCAGGAAAAACTGGTCCTCCTCTGGGGTAAACAAATCGGCATTCCCACCGTCGCGCTCCGCTACTCCTGCACCTACGGGCCGCGCCAATCGATCTTCAATCCTTACACCGGTGTGATCGCCATTTTCTGCACCCGCCTTCTTAACGATCTCCCGCCGGTCCTCTACGAAGATGGTGAGCAGACACGCGACTTTTCCTTCGTCGAAGACATCGCGCGCGCCAACTTGCTCGCCGCCGAGACCGACGCACTTGACGGTTTGCCGGTCAACATTGGCAGCGGCCGCGGCGTTCCCATTCGCGAAGTCGCGGGGCACATTTCCGACGCGCTCGACATCCACATCGCGCCGGAAGTGAACGCCGAATTTCGTCCGGGCGAAATGCGTCATCTGACGAGCGGCACCGAGCGTGCCCGTGCCGCCGGTTACGAACCGCAGGTCGATCTCGCGACTGGTATCGGGCGTTATCTCGATTGGATCCGCACGCAGTCCGACGTGAAAGATTATTTCAGCGGAGCCGCCGAAATTTTGCGCAGCAAAGGCATCGTCCATCGCGCCGCGAAGAAGTAGCCTAACCGCGGGACGACGCAGAGTTCGCGGAGACGGAAATAAAATTGAAATCCCCTGCGCTCTCTGTGGTTAACTTGACGAAGCGATGAATCCACCGATCGCGAGTCCCGACTTTCACTCGCCCGTCGTCGATCATGCGCGCAAGGACTTCCCGCTGCTTAATGCGAGCGCGAGTGTGGCTGACGCACTCGCTCGCATCCGGCGCGAAGGCGTCGGCGAGCGCGTCATTTATTTTTTCGCGGTGGATGCGGACGAACGACTGGTCGGTGTGCTGCCGACTCGACGCTTGCTCACGGCACCGCTCGAAACGCCGCTCGAAGAAATCATGGTCCGCCGCGTTGTGACCATTCCGGCGACGGCGACGGTTTTAGAGGCGTGCGAGTTTTTTGTTCTCTACAAGTTCTTCGCTTTTCCGGTCGTCGATAAGGAGAAGCGGGTCGTCGGGGTCGTTGATGCCAGTTTGTTTGCCGAAGAAATGTTGCAGGACGAAAGCACGCCCAACGATGCCATCTTCGAGGCGCTCGGCGTGCATCTCGCGCAACTGCGGGGCGCTTCACCCTGGCGAGCGTTTCGTTATCGTTTCCCTTGGCTGCTCGCGACGGTCGGCGCGGGTACGGCGTGCGCGCTGCTCGCTGGCGCTTTCCGCGCGACGCTGGCGCAAAGTCTGGTCATCGCCTTTTTCCTCACCCTGGTGTTGGGGTTAAACGAAAGCGTAAGCATGCAGTCGATGACGATGACGATTCAGGCGCTCCGCGTCGCGCTGCCGAGCCGGCGTTGGTTTCTCGATAATTTGCGTCGCGAATGCGCCACCGCGTTGCTGCTTGGCCTTTCCTGCGGAGTGCTCGTGGGTGCGATCGTCTGGTTGTGGCAGCGCGATCCGGCCGCGGCGGGTGTGATTGCGTTGAGCATTTTGGTTTCGCTTTTCGCGGCGAGCCTCTTTGGTTTCGGCGTTCCGTCGCTCCTCCATCGCCTTAAACTCGATCCGAAGATCGCGGCCGGCCCGGTCACGCTCGCGGTGACGGATTTTTTCGCTCTCAGCTTTTACTTTTCGCTCGCGTGGCTGGTCCTCTGATCTCCGTCATCATTCCGGCTTTGAATGAAGAGGAGCCAATCGCCGAGGTGGTGCGCGCCTGCCTAACGACTGGTCTTCCTGAGGAAGTCATCGTGGTCGATAATGGGAGCACCGATCGCACGGCGGAACGGGCGCGTGAGGCTGGCGCGCGCGTTGTGACAGCGCCGCGCGGTTACGGACGGGCGTGCGCCGCGGGAGTCGGCGCACTCGATCCGAGGTGTGAGATTGTGGTTTTTCTCGATGGCGACGGGAGCGATTGCCCCGAGTTGATGGGCGAACTCGTTAGGCCAATTGCCGAGGGCCGCCACGATTTCGTTGTTGGCTCGCGGACCCGCGGCCGGCGCGAACCCGGAAGCATGAATTTTCAGCAACTCTTCGCCGGGCGAGCAGGGGGATTCTTGCTCCAGCTGCTCTACGGCGTGCGTTACACGGACATGTGCCCATTCCGCGCCATCCGGCGGGAAGCGCTCGATCGTCTCGGGATGAAAGAGCCGACCTACGGTTGGAATCTCGAAATGCAGATGCGCGCGGCGCGGGCCGGCCTGCGCATTCTCGAAGTGCCGGTGAACCATCGCTGTCGCAAGGGCGGGGAGTCGAAAGTCTCGGGGACGCTGCGTGGCAGTTTGGTTGCCGGGGCGCGCATTTTCGGGACGTTTTTTCGCGTCACAACCGAGCGCCCGGGGCCAGCGATCTGAGGACTAGAAATAAGTCTTGTCATCCGCTTTTCGAAAATCGTAGTCTCGAAAAAGGAACAGCTGGTCTGTCGCAACGCTACACTCTCCCGAGGCGGTTGCGGCCCATCGGCGACCGGAAAAAAATCAAAAAAAGTCGTGACATGTGTCGAAACAATCCCTTATAACGGCATCCTCATTCAATAAATGCAGCTAAATTCTATGAAAAAACTTCTCTTTGCGGCAGTCTGCCTCATCTCGCTTTCCACGGTCGCCTTCGGACAGACGGGGGCAATCACGTTTAACGACAACAATGGAACTCCGGATTCTGGAACCTACAACAGCACGGATACATTCACGCTTGATGTCAATCTGACGATCAGCGGGTTTAACGCCGCGGGTTTGACAGCCAATGGCCTTTCCTATTGGCTGCAGGTCCCTCAAGCGTTGGCGGGGTTTGTTACTATTACCGCGAACAGCTATTTTACCTTTATCGACCCGACTCAGCCGGCAGTGCCAAAGAATTTTTCCAGCACGAGCGGCGCGGACCCCGGCTTCATGTCTGACTTCATCCCATCCAACGGTGAATCGGGTGACTTGGGTGGCACGGATAACGGCCCGAACGAAGATGTCGGCGACGGCACGTATCACATCACCTCGCTAACCTTCGCGCTCAATGGCGCTCCGGTCGGCAGTTACAGCTTGCTGACGACGATGCTCAATCCGAGAGCATCCGAGGTTGGCGACAACAACTTTGTCGGACATAATATCCCGGAGGCTGCATACGGCATCACGATCGTGCCGGAACCCTCGACCTGGGCGCTGGCGATCCTGGGCGGCTTGGGAATGATTGGACTGGCAGTTCGCCGCCGCAAGCAACTCGTCTAACAGACTCTTACTTGGGCGCGCTTCGCTCAGCGAAGCGCGCCTGAAAGAAGAAGGCGCTCTTTTCAGAGCGCCTTTTTTAGTCCTCTTCGCCGGCGCGATCTCCCAGACGCTTCAGGGAGTAAGTCGATAAATTGACCGGCTCACGCCCAAGCGCGATCACCAAAGTCTCGGGTTCGCCGTTTTCCGCCGGCAAATGCCATTGGTAGTTATAGACTTTGATCTTCGGATCACCCGCCCCTTTCGCCGTTTTCAAATCGCCGATCTTGGCATACGGAATCCCCTTCGCCTCTTTATCTTCGCGCGCAATGGCACTGACATAGCGTAGCTGATCGTCCTTCGTGAAACCGATCAGGATATTCGAAAAGCTTGGATCGCGGACTGTCCAGACTTCCTGCTTCAATGAGACGTCACGGACAAATTTTCCGATCTCTTTCAACCGTGCATGCACTTGCTGTTTGGTCATGCTGAGACGGATTCCGAGGATTTGCCGTGCCGGCTTTTGCGCGGCGTTGAGGGAGAACGGGACGAACATCAACAAGAGGAGACCGGAGAACTTCGATCTAGTCATGGTTTGCAGTCTCAAACTGATCCAATGAAAAACAAGCGAGCGCTGAAGAAGCGTAAGGCGCAGGTTCAGAAGTGCCCCCTCTGGCCCGACGGAGGGATAGGTTGATTTCCGGATTAGGATTTTCCTCAATCCTGTTTCATCCTGTTATTCCAGTAGCGAGATGATGAAGCCCAAACGCGTAGTGGTCCTCGGCGCAACCGGATCGATCGGCGAAAGTGCGCTGAAGGTCGCGCGCGACATTCCGGATCGGATGGAGATCGTCGGTCTCGCCGCAAGAAGTAACGCCCGCAAGCTCGCGGCGCAGGCCAATCTCGTGAGGCCGGAAGCGCTCGGTCTGGCGGACGAGACGAAAGTGGAAGAGCTGCGCGAAGCGCTCGATTACGAGCCGACCATTTTTGTTGGGGAGGAAGGATTGCGAGCAATCGCCTGCGTCGCGAATGCGGAAATGGTGCTGGTGGCCGTGGTTGGAACGGCGGGCCTGCGTCCGGCGCTGGCGGCGATCGAAGCAGGCAAAGATCTCGCCGTCGCGAGCAAGGAAATCCTGGTGATGGCCGGTGAAGCGGTGATGGGCGCGGCCGCGCGGAAAAAGGCTCGTGTCCTTCCGGTGGACAGCGAGCACAATGCGATCTTTCAGTGTCTCGAAGGCCGCGAACCGGAGGCCGTGCGCCGCGTGATCTTGACCGCCTCGGGTGGTCCTTTTCGGGAACTGCCTAACGAAAGGTTCTCCGCGATCACTCCCGAACAGGCGCTCAAACATCCGACCTGGAACATGGGCCCGAAGATCACAATCGATTCCGCCACTCTCTTCAACAAAGGCCTCGAGATGATCGAAGCGCACTGGCTTTTCGGGGTCGAGATGCGGCGCGTCGATGTCGTGATTCATCCCCAAAGCATCATCCATTCGATGGTCGAGTTCGTGGATGGCAGCGTGCTCGCGCAGCTCTCTCATTCCGACATGTGTTTTCCGATCCAGTACGCTGTCACTTGGCCGGATCGAGTCACGAACTCGCTTCCGCCGCTTGATTTCGCGCAGCTTCGCAAGCTCGAGTTCGCCGCGCCCCGGCTGGACGATTTCCCCGCGCTCAATCTCGCCCGCCGCGCGGGCGAAGTCGGCGGCACTTTGCCTGCTGTAATGAACGCGGCCAACGAGATCGCTGTCTCAGCTTTCCTCGACCGCCGGATCGCGTTCCCCCGCATCTGGAGTTTGGTCGAGGAAGTGATGAACCGCCACGCGTCCGTTGCCAAGCCGTCGCTCGATGCCATATTGGACGCCGATCGCTGGGCGCGCGAGGTGGCGGTCGCTCTTACCGAACAAGCTTCATGATTTCGCACATCGCTCGCGTCGCGCTCCTCGTCATCGAGGTCGTCGTTCTCTTTAATCTCCTCATCGCCGTGCATGAGCTGGGGCATTTCCTGGCGGCGAAATGGCGGGGACTTTTCATCGAGCAATTCGGCATCTGGTTTGGGAAGCCGATCTGGCAAAAGAAGATCAACGGTGTCCTTTACAGCGTCGGAAGCATCCCGGCCGGCGGCTTTGTGAAGTTGCCGCAGCTCGCGCCGATGGACATCATCGAGGGCGAAGCGGATGTCGATCGTGCTCAGCTCCCGCCCATTTCCGCGTTGGATAAGATCATCGTCGCGATCGCCGGGCCGGTCTTCAGCGTGTTTCTCGCGATGGTATTCGCCTGCATTGTCTGGGCGGTTGGGCGGCCGGTCGGTGAATCCGATGTCACGACTGTAATTGGCTACGTCATTCCGGGCTCCTCCGCGGAGAAGGTAGGTTTGCAACCGGGCGACAAAATTCTCGCCGTCGATGGTCACGAGGTGACGCGTTTCACGGGCATGAACGACAGCGTGAGCTGGAGCGTCGTCCGCAGTGAAGGCGATACCGTGCCGGTCGAATTCGAGCGCGACGATAAGACGCGAACCGTGCAGGTCGTTCCTTACAAAGCCGAAACCAGGGGCTGGCGTCGGCAGAGCACGCGACAATTGCTCATCATGCCGGCGGAGACGGCGATCATTGAAAAAGTGGAAGCGAACTCGCCCGCCGCTGGTGCTGGCTTGCGACCGCACGACATCGTTGCCGGGTTCAATCATCAAAAGATCTACAGCCCGATCGCGCTCGCCGAATACATCGACAAACATCCCAAGGAAAAACTCACCCTCGAGGTGCAGCGTGGCGATCAATCGCTCAGCGTGCCGGTGCAGCCAAAGTTGTTGCCTACCGAAGGTGAGATGAAGCCGCGCATCGGGATCGCCTGGGACACCAGCGGCCGCACGTTCATCGCGCACACGAACCCGTTCGAGCAAGTTTACAACAGCGTCACTGGAACCCTCGAGACCATCGGCGCGGTCGCCTCGCCGAAGTCCGACGTGAAGTTCCAGCACATGAGCGGCCCGATCGGCATTGGGCACGTCTATTACATGCTTTTCGAAAACGAGCGCGGCTGGCAGTTGGCGCTGTGGTTCAGCGTCATCCTCAACGTCAACCTTGCGATACTTAACATGCTCCCGATTCCGGTCCTCGACGGCGGCCACATTGTGCTCGCGATCCTCGAATCGATCCGCCGCAAGCCGATCAACATTCGCATTCTCGAATATGTGCAGACTGCCTGCGCCTTCGTCATCATCGGCTACATCTGCTACGTCAGCTTCTTCGACATCGGCGATTTCTTCGGGGCGAAACGTGATCAGGCGTTGCCGAAGCCGACACCGGCGGCGGCGCCCGGGCACTAGCGCGGCGGCGACGGGTTTTGCGCCCCGCGGCATCGCCGTTATAGAAGAAGGATGCAAACTTCGATGACGACGACTGCCTTTGAGATCGACGGGTTTCGGACCGTGCAAACCCTCGGCATCGTCAGGGGGATCATCGTGCGCTCGCGCTCCATCTTCGGAACGATTGGCGCGGGATTACAGACGCTGGTGGGCGG
>DASXPA010000208.1:0-7167 GCA_036493915.1 Chthoniobacterales bacterium
CGCTCAGTGCCCTCGCTCTGGCGAAAATAATCTTGCGACGGAAATTTTTGTTCCTATATTGCGCGCTCCCCGTTTCGAGTACGTGAGGAAGGTAGACACGGCTTGAACGGTTTTTTTGTCGCCCGGAACTTTACGGTTTCGCGACCGGATTGTACTAAAATGCCAACAATTAATCAGCTCATTCGCAAGGGACGAAAGAAGGTTTCGGTGAAATCAAAATCACCGGCCTTGAAGAATTGTCCGCAGCGGCGCGGCGTCTGCACCCAGGTGATGACGCGCACGCCGAAGAAGCCGAATTCCGCCCTGCGCAAAGTCGCGAAAGTTCGCCTAACGAATGGCCAGGAAATCATCGCCTACATCCCGGGCGAGGGGCACAATTTACAGGAACACTCCATCGTCCTCGTCCGCGGCGGCCGGGTCAAAGATCTTCCCGGAGTCCGCTATCACATCGTTCGGGGGACGCTCGACTCGTTAGGCGTGGACGGACGTCGCCGCAGCCGCTCCAAGTATGGCGCGAAACGCCCGAAGGCGGGTGGCGGTGGTGAAGAGAAGGGCGGCAAGAAGAAATAACGAGATTTTCCCATGTCACGTCGTCGTCGCACTTATAAGAAAGAAGAGAAGGTCGATTCCCGCTACGGTAGCGTGGCGGTCGCGCGCTTGATCTCGACCGTGATGAAGCGGGGAAAGAAATCACTCGCAGAACGAATCGTCTACACCGCGATCGACAAGTCGCGCGAAGGCTCCGATGCAGTCGATCCGCTCGAAGTCGTGAACAAGGCTCTCGAAAACGTCCGCCCACGTCTCGAAGTGAAATCCCGCCGCGTCGGTGGTGCGACCTATCAGGTTCCGATGGAAGTGACCGCTTCCCGCCAAGTGTCGCTCGCGATGCGCTGGATCGTGACCTACGCCGACAACCGCCGCGGCATGCCGATGGCCGACGCGCTCGCCCACGAATTGCGCGACGCCGCCGCCGGCCAGGGTAACGCAATCAAGAAACGCGACGACACTCACAAGATGGCGCAAGCAAACCGCGCCTTTGCACATTTTCGCTGGTAACAATTTTCCGTTATGGCCTCTGCGACTCTAGATAAACCCGCGACGACGAATCCGAATTCGCCGAACCGCAAGTTCCCGCTCGAGAAGACGCGGAACATCGGGATCGCCGCGCATATTGACGCCGGCAAGACGACGCTGACCGAGCGCATCCTTTTTTACACCGGCATGATCCACAAGATCGGTGAAGTGCACGAAGGCACGACCGTGACCGACTGGATGGAGCAGGAACGCGAGCGCGGGATCACGATCACGTCCGCCGCGACGACCTGCGCCTGGACGCAGAAGAAGGAAGCCGGCGTTCACAAAATGTTTGAGGACGTAAAAATGCGCGTCAACATCATCGACACGCCCGGCCACGTGGACTTCACGGCGGAGGTCGAGCGTTCGCTTCGTGTGCTCGACGGCGCGATCGCGGTTTTCGACGCGGTTGCCGGCGTCCAGCCGCAGTCGGAAACCGTCTGGCGACAGGCGAACAAGTATCTCGTTCCTCGCATCGCTTTCATTAACAAAATGGACCGCGTCGGCGCCGACTTCGAGATGTCGATCGACAGTATGCGCAAGAAGCTGGCAGCTAACGCCTGGCCGATCCTGATTCCGTTAGGCAAAGAAGATTATCTCAAGGGCCAGCTCGACGTCGTGAATCGCAAAGCGATCATTTATCTCGACAACGACATTCTTGGATCGACCTACGAAGTGCGCGATCTGCCAGAGGAACACAAACCGGCGGTCGACAAGGCTTATAACGATCTCGTCGAGCAAATTTCCAACATCGACGACGAAGTCGCCGAGGCCGTTCTCGAAGAGAAGCCGGTCACGCCGGCGATGTTGAAAGCCGGAATCCGTCGGCAGACGATTGCGAACAAGTTCGTCCCGGTTGTGGGCGGCTCTGCTTTTAAAAACAAAGGGGTCCAGTATCTCGTCGACGCGGTCATTGATTACCTGCCGAGTCCTCTCGACATTCCGCCGGCCGTTGGGATGGAGCCCGACACGCACGAAAAGATGGAAGCGCCGACCGATGACAACGGCAGATTCTGCTCGCTTGCCTTCAAACTTTGGAGCGATCCGTTCGTCGGGAAGCTCGTTTTCTTTCGCGTCTATTCCGGCACGCTTTCGAAGGGCGACACGGTTTACAACCCGCGGACTAACAAGCGCGAACGCATCTCGCGTTTGATCCAGATTCAGGCGGACAAGCGCGAAGATATCGAGACCTGCTACTCCGGCGACATCGCCGCGATCGTCGGGATTAAGAACATCACGACCGGCGACACGCTTTGTGACGAGGATTACCCGATACTGCTCGAGCCGCCTTCGTTTCCTGATCCGGTTATTTCGATGGCGATTGAGCCGAAGACCAAACAAGATCAGGAGAAAATGGCGACGGCGCTGCAGCGCCTCTCTGAAGAAGATCCAACTTTCAAAGTCTTTACCCATGAAGACACCGGCCAGACGATCATTGCTGGCATGGGCGAACTGCATCTCGAGATCATTCGCGATCGGATGTTCCGCGAGTTCAAGGTCGACGCGAACGCGGGCAAACCGCAAATCGCCTACCGCGAAACGATCACCAGCCCGGCCGATGGTGAAGGCAAGCTGATCAAGCAATCAGGTGGTCGCGGTCAATACGGCCACGTCATCATCAAAGTCGCGCCTAACGAACGCGGCAAGGGCATCACAGTTGAGAACAAGGTCGTCGGTGGCAACATTCCGAAGGAATACATTCCGGCCTGCAAGAAGGGCATCGAAGAAGCGATGCTCAACGGCGTCGTCGGCGGTTATCAGGTGATCGACGCGCATGTCGATATCGTGGACGGTTCCTATCACGACGTCGATTCGAACGAAATGGCGTTCAAGCTCGCAGCGATCTTCGCAGTCAAGGACGCTTTCAAGAAGGCGAAACCGATCCTGCTCGAGCCGATCATGAAGGTCGAAAACTCGACGCCGGAAGAATTCCAGGGCGACATCATCGGCGACTTAAATCGCCGCCGGGCGAAGATCAACAGCATCGAAGCGCGCGGCAACCTCACGATCGTCAACGCCGAGGCGCCGCTCGCGGAAATGTTCGGTTACGCAACCGCGATTCGTTCGCTTTCCAAGGGGCGTTCCAGTTACTCGATGGAGCCGTCGCATTTTGAGCAGGTTCCATCACAACTTGTCGCCGCTGTCCTCGACCAAAAGGAGACCAAATAAGATGGCCGACGGGCAAAAAATTCGTATTCGTTTGAAGGCGTTCGACCACCGAATGCTCGATCAATCCGCCGTCGACATCGTCGAGACTGCCAAACGCACCGGCGCCCGTGTTGCGGGACCGATTCCGCTCCCGACTTTGATCGAGAAATTCACCGTCAACCGCTCTCCCCACGTCGACAAAAAATCGATGGACCAATTTGAAATCCGCACCCATAAGCGCCTGCTCGACATCATCGAGCCGACCGCGAAAACGGTGGACGAGCTGAAAAAGCTCAACCTGCCGGCGGGCGTGGATATCACGATTAAGATTTAATTTGGAAGCCAGAAAACCAGGAATTGATCAGAGAGGTCGATGAGCAGTTTTCTAAAATTTCCTGGCTTCCTGGTTTCCTAATTCAAAATTTTTCATCTCATGAGCATCGGACTTTTAGGAAAAAAAATCGGCATGACCAGCATCTACGATGCGAATGGCAAGATGCGCCCGGTCACCGTTATCGCCGCGGGCGATAATACCTTGCTCCGCCGCCTAACGAGCGAGAACGACGGCTACTCCGCGATTCAGGTTGGCTTCGACAGGCAAAAGGAATCTCGTGTGACGAAGGCGCTGATGGGCGGCTTCGGCAAAGCTAAATCGGAGCCGAAGAAGCTCGTGCGTGAGTTTCGCCTGAATGAGGACGCGCCGGTAGGCGAGATCGATCTTTCGATCACACAATTTCAGCCGGGCGATTGGGTCGATGTCGTCGGTCGCTCGAAAGGCAAAGGCTTCCAGGGCGTGATGAAAAAGCATAATTTCCATGGGCAGGGCGCAGCGCACGGTTCGAAGACGCATCGGCGCAACGGCGCCATCGGCAATCGCTCCACACCGGGTCGCATTTGGAAAAACATGGGCATGCCCGGTCACCTCGGCGACGAGCGTGTGACTGTGCAGAACCTGCAAGTCCTGCAGGTGCGCGAAGAGGACAAAGTGATCTTAGTCAGCGGCGCCGTCCCCGGCGCGAACGGCAGTTATGTCGTCGTTAGGCCGGCCTTGAAGAAAGCGACCGCCGCTGCAGCCGAGGCCAGTAAATGAGCGCAAAAGTTTTGACCGCTGACGCCGCGAAAGAGGCGAAAATTAACCTGATCGAAGGTGGACGTGGAACCCAGGCGGTTCACGATGTCGTCGTCGCGATGCGCGCCGCGCGTCGCTCCGGCTCCGCGAACACGAAGACAAAAGCCGAAGTAAATCTTTCAGGCGCCAAGCCGTGGCGCCAAAAAGGCACCGGGCGCGCCCGTGCCGGCTACAAGTCATCGCCGGTCTGGCGTGGCGGCGGTGTCGTCTTCGGTCCGAAGCCGCGCGATTATTCGAAGAAAGTCTCGAAGACAGTTCGTCGGCTGGCTTTTCAAAAGGCGCTGAGCGAGCGGATCAACGCGGGCGACGTTCTCACGGTCGATGCCTTCAGCATCAAGGAAGCGAAGACTAAGTCATTCGTTAGTCTGGTCCAAGGTCACACAGACGCGAAAAAGGTTCTCCTAATTTCCGACTCCTTCGACGAAAACTTTTATCGTTCCGCGCGTAATGTGAAACCGGTTCTACTTGCGACCGCGACCGACGTGAACACCGAGCAGTTGCTCGCCTTCGACAAGATCATCGTGACCGATGCTGCGCTCGCGAAGTTGGCGGAAAGGACGACTAAGTCATGAACGAACCCTACGATTTGATCCAGACGGTGCAGCTGACCGAGAAGGCTTCGCTCCTGAGCGAGAAGCTCAACAAGTATGTCTTCCGCGTCAGCCCGCGCGCGAACAAGGTGCAGATCAAAGCGGCGATCGAGTTACTCTTCAAAAAGAAGGTTGTGGCCGTGAACACCTGCAATTATGCCGGCAAGAAAAAACGCGAGCGCCGCGCCGACTTCGGTCGCAAGCCGCATTGGAAGAAAGCCATCGTCACCTTGGGCGAAGGTGAAAAGATTGATTTGATTTAGTTATGGCTCTGCGAAATTTTCGTCCACTTACACCGACTCTGCGCTTTAAGTCGCTTCCGAAGTTTCAGGAGGTCACGAAGTCAAAGTCGAAGCCGGTTAAAAGCTTAACTGAGCCGAAAAAGCGCAGTGGCGGTCGCAATAACCGGGGCCGACTCACTTCACGGCACATTGGCGGCGGTCACAAGCAGAAGTATCGGAAGGTGGACTTCAAGCGCTGCAAACGCAACGTCGCGGCGGACGTGTTGGCGATCGAATACGATCCGAATCGTTCGGCGCGCATCGCCCTGATCAAGTACAGCGATGGCGAGCAGAGTTACATTCTCGCTCCGGAAGGTCTTAGCGTGGGCGCCAAAGTAACGGCTGGAGAAGCCGCTCCGCCTAATGTCGGGAATGCTCTACCGCTGAGTGCGATTCCATTAGGCGCGAACATCCACTGCATCGAGATTATGCCCGGGCGCGGTGGACAAATTGCGCGCAGCGCCGGTCAGCAGGCGACATTGAATAACCGCGAAGGTGGTTATGCCTTGGTTAAGTTACCCTCAGGTGAAATTCGTCGAATTCACGACAGCGCTTACGCGACGATTGGCCAGGTCGGGAATGTTGATCACATGAACGTTTCCAGCGGCAAGGCTGGTCGCACCCGCTGGCAAGGTCGGCGTCCACATGTTCGCGGCATGGTGATGAACCCGATCGATCACCCAATGGGTGGTGGCCAGGGTAAGTCGAAGGGTGGTGGCGGACGTCATCATCCGGTGAGCCCTTGGGGACAGCTGGCGAAAGGGTTCAAGACCCGGGCCAAGAGCAAGGCGAGCGATCGCTTCATCGTCGAGCGCCGAAAGAAAAAGAAGTAATCAGGAAACCGGAAGTTTTATGACTAAGGCTATAGCTGGACTCCGCAATCCCTTTCTGGCTTCCTAATTTTCAAATCCAATTTAAAGAAGAAACTTTTAGTTATGGGTAGATCGTTAAAGAAAGGACCGTTTGTTGAACCGCATCTTCTCGAGAAGATCGATAAGATGAATAGCTCCGGGATCAAGAAGCCAGTCAAAACATGGTCGCGCCGCTCGATGGTGACTCCGGATTTTGTTGGTCATACCTTTCTCGTCCATAACGGCAAGATCTTTCAGTCAGTCTTCGTTACAGAAAACATGGTCGGGCATAAGCTTGGCGAATTTTCCCCGACGCGAATCTTCAAGAAGCACGGATCGCACACCGCGAAGGTGACGAAATGATGTGAACCCGCGATTTCCCAACTGCAATTGGCGGCGGCCGCGAATGGTCGCCGGTCAATCGCAAAGGGTGATCGTGTTAGTGGCAGTTATCAGTGCGGTCGCGCTTACAAACGCGCTCGCGGAAAACAGTTCTTTGTCAGAATCCAATCTAGAAGCGGCGGAAGCGAAGGTAACGGCAGATACGTTGCTCTCGCAGAACGACCTTCTGCACAAGCAGCTCTCGCTCGACCAGAAAACGGTGAAGACATTGACGGACAGTCTCGTCGTCTCCAATGCAGAGGCGGAGTTGTTTCGGCGAAAGTATGCGGACCTGCAATTGCGAATGGACGCGCTCGGTCTGGAATCGGTCAGTAAAGACCGGGCCAAACTCGAACAGCGCCTCCTCAAAGCGGTCGGTGACCTACAGATTTTGCAGAGGGAGAAGAACGCCTACCGCGATCAACTCCTGCAAGTGACCGAAACGGTTTTGCGTTATCTGAAAACGGCCGCAAGCGGCGACGCCAATGCGCGGAGCGATGTGGAAGCGGAGCTCCGCGCGACTAATCGCCTTGTCGGCAAATCCGACAACGCGCCTAACGACGCCGAAGCGGCCGACCTGATGGATGGAAAAGTCATCAGTGTGAAGGAGGAATGGTCGCTCGTCGTCGGCAATCTCGGTGCGGAGGAAGGTGTGAAAATCGGGATGCCGTTGCGCGTGATGCGAAGCGGGCGTAACATCGCCACCCTCCGCG
>DASXPA010000209.1:0-5483 GCA_036493915.1 Chthoniobacterales bacterium
CGACGATCCCCTTTCCAAAGATCCCGCGACTGGCGAACCGGTTCGGCGCGTGGTGTCCCTGGGGTACCAAATCCATGTGCCCGGCAAATCGACGGGGCCTTCGGTCGGGTCTGTCGGTGGCGAGTGACGAGCGGGAACAGGCGGGACTTAGCGCCGGCTCCGGCTGTCGAGGAATTCCTTCGTGTCCCGGAGCCACTGAAGGTTGTCGCCGAAGTAGAGGCGGTTCCTTCCATCGTGTATCGGCAGGAGCGGCTCTCTTCAGGTTTGAGGGATGCTATTCGCCGACGCGCTCGCGCAGGCTGGCGATCGCGTATTCGCGATTCATTTTCGCGATGAAGCTGGCGCTGATCTCGGCCGGGCAGACGGCTTCGCATTCATAGGTGTTGGTGCAGTTGCCGAAGCCTTCGGCATCCATCTGTCGCACCATCCCGAGGACGCGCCGGGTGCGCTCGGCCTGGCCCTGTGGGAGGAGAGCGAGGTGGGAAATCTTCGCTGAGGTAAAGAGCATGGCGGACGCGTTCGGGCACGCCGCTGCGCAGGCGCCGCAGCCAATGCAGGCCGCAGCTTCCATCGCGAGATCGGAGTTGTGCTTGGGAACGGGGGTCGAGTTAGCCTCGGGCGCGGATCCGGTCCGCGCACTGATGAATCCGCCCGCTTGCACGATGCGATCGAGCGCGCTGCGATTGATGACAAGGTCCTTCACGATCGGAAACGAGCGCGCGCGGAAGGGCTCGATCGTGATCGTCGCGCCATCCTTAAACTGGCGCATGTAAAGTTGGCAGACGGCCGCGGGATGGGATGGTCCGTGGGCTTCGCCGTTGATCGTTAGGCTACAGGTGCCGCAGATGCCTTCGCGGCAATCGGAGTCGAACGCGACCGGCTCTTCGCCGCGGTCGGTGAGCTGCTCGTTGAGGATGTCGAGCATCTCGAGAAAGGAGGTGGCCGGCGAGATTTGTTCGATCTCGTAGGGCTTCATTTCGCCTTTGGTGTTGGGCGAGGGTTGTCTCCAGATCTTGAGCTTAAACTTCATTCTTGGTTATTAGCCGCAGAGGACGCGGAGGAAATACAATTGAAGAATATTTTGCGTGTTCTGCGGTAAGTAAATCATCGCTCATTTGTAACTTCGGGTCGCGAGGCGGACGGATTCAAAGCGCAGCGGCTCGCGATGCAGTTTCGGTTCCGCGCTACTCTGATATTCCCAAGCGAAGACATCGGCGAAATGTTCGTCGTCGCGAAGCGCTTCACCTTCGGGCGTTTGATGCTCCTCGCGGAAATGGCAACCCGCCGATTCGTCGCGAACAAGCGCGTCGCGGCACATCAGTTCGCCGAACTCCAGGAAATCGGCGACCCGACCAGCGCGCTCGAGCGATTGATTGTAAGTCTCGCCGTAGCCGAGCACGCTGACGCCGCCCTTCGGCGACCAAAATTCTTCGCGCAGCTTCGGGATTTTCGCGATCGCTTCCTCGAGGCCGGCCGCGTTGCGCGCCATCCCGCATTTATCCCAAAGAAGCAGGCCGAGCTCGCGATGGAAGGAATCGACCGAGCGCGTGCCATCGATGTCGAGAATGCGCTTGATGCGGGCGCGGACTTCGCTCTCGGCTCTCTGGAACTCCGGGTGATCAACCTTGGGTCGCTTCCCCATCTGGCCGGCGAGATAGTTAGGCAAAGTGTAGGGCAGGACGAAGTAGCCATCAGCGAGGCCTTGCATGAGCGCGCTCGCGCCGAGGCGATTGGCGCCGTGATCGGAGAAGTTCGCTTCGCCAATGACGTGGAGGCCGGGGAGGTTGCTCATCAGGTTGTAATCAACCCAGAGGCCGCCCATCGTGTAATGGACCGCGGGATAAATCCGCATTGGCGCCTTGTAGGCATTGTCGCCGGTGATTTTTTCGTAGATGTCGAAGAGATTCCCGTAACGCTCGCGGATCGTGTCTTCGCCGAGACGCGCGATGGCGTCTTTGAAATCGAGGTAAACGCCGCGACCGCCGGGGCCGACACCGCGGCCTTCGTCACAAACTTCCTTCGCGCTACGGGAAGAGATGTCGCGCGGGGCGAGGTTGCCGTAGCTCGGATATTTGCGTTCGAGATAATAATCCCGGTCCTGCTCGGGAATTTCGTTAGGCGGCTTGGCGCAATCCTCCTTTCGCTTTGGCACCCAGACGCGGCCGTCATTACGGAGGGACTCCGACATAAGGGTGAGCTTTGATTGGTAGTCGCCGCTGACCGGGATGCAGGTCGGATGGATCTGGGTGTAACAGGGGTTTGCAAAGAGGGCGCCTTTTTTGTAGGCGCGATAGGTGGCGGTGACGTTGCAGCCCCGCGCGTTGGTCGAGAGGTAAAAGACGTTGCCGTAGCCGCCGGTCGCGAGGACGACGGCGTCGGCCGCGTGCCTCACGATCTCGCCAGTGATGAGGTCACGCGTGATGATGCCCTTGGCGTGGCCGTCGACGACGACGAGATCGAGCACCTCGGTCTGCGGAAACATCTTCACCGTGCCGGCCGCGATTTGCCGGCAGAGCGCCTGATAAGCGCCTAGCAAGAGCTGCTGCCCGGTCTGTCCGCGTGCATAGAAAGTGCGGGAAACTTGCGCGCCGCCGAAGGAGCGATTGGCGAGCAAGCCGCCATATTCGCGAGCGAAAGGAACGCCCTGTTCGACGCATTGGTCGATGATCAGGTTGCTCACTTCCGCGAGCCGATAAACGTTCGCTTCGCGTGAGCGGAAGTCGCCGCCCTTGATCGTGTCGTAAAAAAGCCGGTAAACGCTGTCGCCGTCGTTCGGGTAATTTTTCGCGGCGTTGATTCCGCCCTGCGCGGCGATGCTGTGGGCGCGACGCGCGCTGTCCTGGTAACAAAACGATTTAATATTGTAGCCCTGCTCGGCCAGGGTCGCCGCCGCGGAACCCCCGGCGAGACCGGTGCCGACGATGATGATCTCGTAACGCCGGCGATTGTTAGGCGCGACGAGGCGGGAGTTGTTTTGGTGCCGGCGCCATTTCTCCGCCAAGGGACCGTCGGGAGTTTTGGATTCGAGCGAGCCGATCATGAGTGCGCGCGTAGCTTTACCCAGCCGAGCAGGACGGCCGCAGGGATCGAGCTGTAACCGACGAAGAGGCACCAGGCGAAAATCCGCCCGATCAATGCCAGACGCGGAGTCAGGTTTTTGTTATTTAAGCCTAACGACTGAAAGAAACTGGAGGAGCCGTGGCTGAGGTGGAGACAGAGCAGGAACATCGCGAAGATGTAAAACCCCGAGACGAGCGGGCTGGAAAAGCCGAGCACCATCATTGAGTAAACATCGTAATGTCCGAGCGGATCGGCGGGCAGGGTGGCGAAGCGGGGGTCCGTCGTGCGAAGAGTGAATTGGAGCAGGTGATAGACGATAAACGCGAGCAGGATCACGCCGCTCATGACCATGTGGCGCGAGGCAAAGCTCGCTTTCACGATATCCTTGCGGCGGTAATTTTGCGGACGCGCGGTGCGGTTCTCGATCGCGAGCCGGATCGTATAATAGATGTGCAGGATGACGACGATGAGAAGTATCGCGCGGATGATCCAGAGGAGGGGACCGAGGTCGTGCAAGTGCTGGGAATAGCCGTTGATCCAGTCGGGCCCGAGAAAAATCTGGAGGTTCCCGAGAAGATGCCCGATGACAAAAAGGATCAGGATCACGCCCGTCACCGCCACGATCATCTTTCGGCCGACGGATGAGCGATGAAAGACAGCGATGTTGGTCACAGGAGATTGGCGGCGTCTCGAGGCCGAGACCCTGAAGCTATTGGCGGCAAGTTGGGTGTCAACCGGTGTCTGGCGTCCAGATGCGCGGTCGCCAGAATCCTTCTTACCAATGGCGCAAGATCATGAATTCTTAATTCCGACGAAAAGGTCTCTGCCAAACATCAACCCATGTTCTTTGGTGTCGAACATCCGGACCTCGGCAAAGTTGCCCTTCTCCTCCATGGTCTGGCGGACCCAATTGCGGTCGATATTTGCCTTCAGTCTCTCCTTATACTGCGGCTCAGCTGAGTAACCCATCTCGAGAAAGCAGAGCGATTTTGTTTTAGCGAAGAGCCACTCGAGACACGTAATGCCCCGTTCGACGGTAGTCTGAATCATTAGCCATTGGAAAACGGCGAACGCCGAAGTGACGTCAAAGAGCCGCTCCTGGGTTTCTTGCAGATAAGCGTAGGCATCTTGCGCAAGATAGCGACTATGCCCTTTGCGAAAGTAGGAATCCAGCGCTTTCGCGACGGCAATGTCACCCTTGACTACGTCAACGCCCTCGGCAAAAAAGCCTGCCCGCCGCATTCGATCGCAGAAATAGCCGGTATTGCACCCGATGTCGAGATAAGTCGGGGGTTGGGATGTCGCCGACTGAATAACGCCCGCCTCATCTACCATCCGCAGCATAAGATCGGCCCGCGCTCTTGAATCGGGCCGAACAATTTCCCAATCGGCGCATTCCGGCAATTCATCCACCGGTTGATAGATGGCCTTTTTCCCAGGATGAGGCGGTTGTTTCTCGAGACGATCTAAGATGTCCAGGCGAGCCACTCTCGTCATCTCCTCATCGCACTTGGAGCACAGAGCGACTGTCTTATCAGTCTCTGGAAGAACGATGAAGGTGGTAGCCTCCGCATTGCTGCAAGTTTGACATTTCATTTCTAGGACGCTTTCAGTGATGGGTTGGGACTTTAACATTTGGAGTTGCTGGAGTGAAGGCGTCGAAACAAGAATCTGCACCCCGCGCTCGGAAGCCTTCACCCAATGTTGCACAATAATTGGGTGAAAATACTGCGCTTCTTCAAAAGCGGCCAGCGTTCCCGCAGAAACACTGGAGAGGATATCGATCGCGCTCTTCGTAGAAACAAAATGGTGTAGTGGACAGATCAGCCCGGGCCGACGACAGGCAAGGCGGCGGTGCACGCTCAACCCTGGCCTGCCCGCAAGGGACGGAGACTCACTACAGGCGAAGGTAAGAACCGGCCTGTTTTCGGCAAGACCAGCGTTGACCGTTTCGATCAACTGACTGGATTTCCCGGAGCCGGGCAATCCTCTAAGAATGTGAATCGACATGCAGGTGAACGTTCAATTGATGCATCGAAGCGGAAAACTCTTTTGTTGAACCCACCGAAGACCCAGTCCAAGGATGGCTACGCATAGATGTCTTCAGCCGTTTGCGCAACCGGGACGAATCTTTCGAGGATCCATCGGCGCAACCAGTCTGGCTGAGATTCAAGCTCGGTTTCCCGCAAAATATTTGGGAAACCAATGTAAGGATGGATGGGCTCGAATAGTCGCGCCGACGCCAAGGCTTCGGTTTCCAGCCCGACCCTCGAAACTGATCACCTAATTGAGGTTGTAAACCTCGAGGAGACTGATCCCGGATTGACCATCAGCTCCGTCGACGATGGTCGTGTAGGCTCCCGCGGGGAGGCGCAAGACCAAAGCGGATTCCGCGCTGTCGGAGGGGGCGAGACCATTCTTTT
>DASXPA010000210.1:0-7404 GCA_036493915.1 Chthoniobacterales bacterium
ATTCGGAGCGCCGGGAGGCGGCAAGACCGTGCCGTCGAAGTCAGCGGGCATCACCGGATCCTCGTTATTCGCCGGAAGACCCACCAGTCCTGGACTGATGACAGTAGCCGGCAGGCCGCACAGCATTTTATTACGGTCAAAAGCGAACGCTTGTGTCCCGAGGTAAGCAGTGCCGGTTGAGTTGAATACATTGTCGGACATGTAGTAACCATCGGGCCAGGCGCCGATCTTAGGATAATCGTAGAAATTGTTGCCGAACGGGATGAGAGAAAAATCGTACCGATAGTACGGGCCAGTGGCATCGCGCGTGGTCGAAACGGCGACACACTCATGATTCGGCGCCGGACCAACGACGGCGAATTGACTAATGACCCAGCGGTCGGCCAGTTTGTCATAAAGCATGACTGGGTCGCCGGACCCGCCAGTTTGGCAGACACCGCCAAAGCCAGCCCAGACGGACCGGATGGACGCTGGTCCCAGAACCGATCCGCCGGTGAACTTGTCAAAGACCTGGTAGCCCTCATTTACTATCTGGACGTACTGGGTCAGCCCGACATAACCATTCGTGTCGGGCGGCGCGCAGTTACACACGACACCAGGGAAGGGGATGCCGTCAAAGTTAATGCCGGGAATAGGGAGGCTGGCTGCCAGGCGTTTCAAGAAACTGTTTTGGACCACCGTGTCAGGTTTGCTCCCACTTGCGCGAAGAATCCCAATCGTCGGATTTTCGGCCGCCTCGTGCTCGCCTTCAAGGGGTGGGAGAGGCCAGGTCGCCATTTCGCGCAAAGGCGCCGAAACGTCGTTGTGCGACGAGTGAACGACGACCCAATGGGGTTGCCACTGTTGTGTCGCTTTCTGATTTGGCTTTTGGGCTAGAGCGGATGCTCCCGGGTAGAGGCCGAAACCAACCAGCGCCAGGAAGACGCCGGCGAGCGCCACGAATAGACCGAATAAAACACGGACATTAAAGAATGCAGATTGTTTGGCCGATATTCTTTTCATAGAAATTTTTTAACTCCTTTTGTTGCGAGAAAATCCTGGTGGTTGTTCGAAATGAATGAAGCGCCCCAAGTAAAGTTCGCTTCCCGCAGATCGAATAAAAAACCTGAAATCCCCGGTGCTCCCTGAGAGTACAGGACGATTCGGCGAAAGTGTCACGCTTTCTTTTCTTACATTAATGACAGAAAAGGGAGTGTAGAAAAAGCAGGTGCGAGCAATCGCGACATCTGCGCTCGATCAGCGTTGGGGGGCCGGCGGTAGAAGAGGCCCACTCCGCGGTCGCGTCTTTAAATATTCTAATTGTTCGAGCAGCTTTTTAAGACGCTTCGATAGGCTGCGTTCGCGCACCGTGTTGGAGAATTAAAACTTGACCGCTTTAGAGCGGTCGAGAGGCGTTTGCGACGGCTCCAGGAAAAGCAGGGCAAATCCTGCAGGACCTTGCCGGGGGTTACAAGCCACGGAGCCGCGGGCACGCGTCCGCCGCAAGATCCGCAAGCAATATTGCGATATGACTTACTAACTGCGCAAGGAGATGCACCCGGTTGAGCTGGCCCGCGAGGGGTTCGCGGCGGCTGTACTTAAACTCTATGCGCACTTCGAGCATGGCGACACCAATGCCTCGCGTCGAAACGAGCTAGGCCCCCGACCCCAACCCTGTTTTGCGGCGAGACGCGGATGGCCTGCTCGAATGGGTTGCGGCGCGGGATGTGGGGTCGGCCGTAACCGCCTGCGCCTCACTCGCAGAATTGTGAGAAAGAAAAGGCCAAATTGAAATTCTGCCTCGGCATTCCATGCGATCGCCGAGAGCCGGCAATGCCTTAGGCTGCCGGTTCGGCAATCTCCTTTTGGACGACGCGCACGGCGTGGGTGTCGGGCTCGAGGTGTCCCCCGAAGTAATCCGCATAGACTTGCGTGAATTCGGCCCCGAAAAGGAGGATTTGCGCCGAGTAATACACCTACAGCAGTAGCGTGATGAGCGAGCTCGCCGCACCGTAAGCCGACGCAGCTGAGCCGCTGCCGAGATAGAGCCCGAGCGCCCACTTCCCAAAACCGAACAGGAGCGCGGTGATGACCGCGCCAATCCAGACGTCGCGCCATCGAATTTGCGCATCGGGTAACAACCTTGAAGATCATCGCGAGCAGGAGAGTCACAACGGCAAAGTCGAAGAGCAGGTAAGTCATCATGGCGACCACGGGGCCGCCGGGTAACATCGCCTGCACATAATGGCTAAACTGTTCAGCAAGCCCTCCACCGTCATCGAGATGAGCAGGAGAAAGCAGATGCCGCCCACCATGGCGAAGGAGAGAAAGCGCGTGCGCACGAATCCCCAAATGCCGCCGCCGGGCGTCGGCTTCACGCCCCAGATGGTGTTGAGCGAATCCTGCAACTGCCCGAAGACACCGCTCGCGCCGAAGAGCGCCAGGGCGACGCCGATTGCTGTGGCCCAGATGCTCTTGTCGGGCTTGGAAGCTTTCTGCGCGATCTGGTGGATCACATCGAGGGCGCTGCGATCGAGGAAGTAGCGCAGTTGTTCGTTCAATCTCTGCCAGGCGCCGGCGGGGTCATGGCGAAAGATGAGACCGAGCACGGCGAGCAGGACGAGGATGAGCGGCGCGAGCGAAAAAACGGTGTAATAGGCGAGGGCGACGCCAAGCTGCGGGGCCTTATCGGCGACCCATTGCCGAAGAGTTTCCTTGAGAGGTTCAGTCCGGTCGCGAAACCGTTGTGCCCATTCAAGGTGCGCGGCGCAGCCGGGTCGAGGTCGCTCTTTTCCTTTTTCGTCGCCATGCACAATTCTTCGCGACTTCGCGGCGCGGCGGATGGGTGGCAGATGGAGGACGAAGGAGAATGAAGAGCGACGTCGAGTTTTGACCTCCCGGTCGATCTTAGCGCTCCGCGACCGGACCAAACATTGCGCTAGAACGCGGGATCCTTGCCGAGAAGTTGAATAGCAATGCGGAGATAGGTCGTGCTGGTTGAGTCTGAATGTTCCGTAATCACGAGACAATTTGGTGATGGCAAAGGCGCTTCTCCAGCGCGGCGCCCGCGCTGCCTGGCGAAGCTATCCGGTCAGGCCAGGTACGTATCAGCGATTGAGGCGCACTGCGGCGGAAAGGACTTCCATCGGCACAGCATCACACCGCGACGGTTACCTGCAGAAAGGTGGCGGGGATGGAAGTCGCGTCATTATTCGAGCTCTGGTTTTGGCGGGTGAAGAGGTCCTCCAGTTCCTTTTGTAGATCGCTCGCGCGACCATTGTTTTCCGCCGCTTCGAAGGCGTTCATCGTCGGTCCGTAATATTTTCTAAATTCATCGACATAGGCGGCGGGCGCGGCGGGGAAATCGAAAGTGAATGTTTCCTGGCTGAAGGTGATCCTTTCCGGTGCAATACCCGCGCCGGCAAAGCGCTCGCGGACGTGACTCTCGAGGCCCCACGTCATCGGGCTGACGAACCCTTCCGGCGGAGGCGGCGTGTAGGCCGAACTGACTTTCAGGATCTGCGCGACCATGGTGGGGTCGCCCGGGATCCAGTTGCCCATGATGATGCGTCCGCCCGGCCGCGTCACGCGCACCATTTCTTTGGCGACATCGGCCGGCCGCGGAGCAAACATCGCTCCAAAGATGCTTATCACGAGGTCGAAGGAATCATCCGCCACCCCTTGCAGGTTTGAGGCGTCGCCCTCTTGGAACCGACAGTTGGCGAGACCCAGCTCCAGGACTCGGCGATTTCCCGCCTCGACGAGATTCGTAGCGATATCCACCCCGAGCACGTCCGCGCCGAGCTGTGCCGCCGGGATAGCGGTCGTGCCATCGCCGCAGCCAAGATCGAGGACTTTCATTCCATTCTCGATCCCAAACCGTCGGACGGCCGCGTCGCCGCTCTTGCGCATGCTCGCGGCGATGCGGGTGAAATCGCCTTTTTCCCAGAGTGCTTGATTTGGATTCATGTGACGTAGCTGGTTTGAGGTTTACCGAACCCGGTCATCGAACAGTTTGTCGAGACTTGGCGCGCCAAGGCGCACGCGAACCGCATGAGAGATCATGGGCCGGAAAATTCACCGTGATTTATCGTGTGGTACCGTGGCGGGCTTTGCCTCAGCCATGAACGCATTGCCCAAGCGCTGTAGTTCTTCCATGTAGCAGAACAGGGAAAACAGTGCGACACGGTGTTCGCATACTCAATAGCTATTTTTTCTCAGGAACGGTTCGGCTGCACTAACTGACGATGTCTCGGAGCCGTATCTGCTGACCATAAGGCTTAAGTCGTATTCTGGCGCTGCAGCTAATCCCACACCTTTTCTTGTTCTCGCACTCCTCGGGACTTCAACGCCGCCGCCAAAGCTCTTAGTTAGATCCTCTTAGCTGCGCCCGGGCAACGTCGACTGATCGATCTTATTGAGCGCCGCCGAAGAAGCTTCTTGAATCAGCAAATCGAGCTTGTTTACATCGATCGGTTTGACGAGATGGTGATTGAAGCCCGCATCGTGCGTTTTGCGCAGGTCGTCTTCCATGCCGAAACCGGTGAGCGCTATGGCCAGCGGCGGCCGATCGGTGCGCAACCGGCCGATCAAGTCGACGCCAGTTCCATCCGGCAGTCCGATGTCGCTAATGAGCACGTCAAACTGATCGGTCATACCTAGAGCGAGGGCCGATTCGACATTATTGGCCGATTGCACTTCGTAGCCGCGCAGCCGAAGCAGTCTCGTCAGCGATCGATTAGTGTCCTCGTGATCTTCCACCAAGAGGATTCGTCTGCTTTGACGCGGTTGCGTCGTGGGCAGGACGGCCGGTGTGGCCTGCCCGTCCATTTTTGCAATCGTCGGGAGAACGACAGAAAACCTGGCGCCGTGATTTCGACCGGCGCTCTCCGCTGTGATCGTTCCTTTGTGTGCTTCTACCAGAGTTTTGCTAATCGCCAAACCAAGCCCGAGGCCGCCGAATTTCTTTCGACCGCCTTGTTCGAAAGCATCGAAGATTTTTGGCAGCGCCTCCGGCTCGATCCCAATGCCGGAATCGGCGACCTCGACGCGGAGTTGACCATCGGAATCATTGTTCGTGAAAATGGAAATCTCGCCACCCCGGGGGGTAAATTTGACGGCGTTTTTTATCAGGTTCCAAAGGATCTGCTGAACACGCGCCGGGTCGGCGCGAAGATGAACTTTTTGCGCGGCAAGATCGAGTTTGAGTTTCAAATGCTTCTGCTCGATATCGGCCTGGCAAATATCGAGGGCGTTGCGCAGCAGGTCGTGCGCATCCACCACTTCGAAGTTGAGCTGCACCTTCCCTTTGCTGATCCGCGTGAGATCGAGCAGGTCGTCGATCAGTCGAGCCTCGAGTTCCACATTGCGCCGGATGATTTGCACTGACTCGCGCACATTATCAGCGGAGATTCGGTCGCTTTCGAGGGCGGCGGCAGACGCGAGGACCGGTGTGAGCGGAGTCCGCAACTCATGGCTGAGCATGGCGAGAAATTGATCCTTGGCCAAATTCGAGCGGGCCTTTTCTTCCAACTCTACGTTTGTTTTCTGTAATTCTTCCTGGCGATTCTGAAGTTCAGTCGCGAGCAACTGCGATTGTTTGAGCAACGTCTCGGTGCGGGTGTTTGCCTCGATCGTGTGGAGGACGATTCCGATGCTTTCCGCGAGTTGATCGAGGAATGCCTGGTGTGTCGGGTTAAATCGGTCGAGTGACGAAAGCTCCATCACTCCCTTCACTTCTCCTTCAAACAAGATCGGAAGGACGACGATATTCATCGGGGGCGATTCGCCCAGCCCGGAGCTGACTTTCACGTAGTCGGTCGGGACGTCAGCGAGCAGAATGCGGTGCTTCTCGAGGGCTGCCTGTCCGACCAGGCTTTCGCCCAATTTGAAACAAGTCTTTACCCCGTTCTCTCCGCTGTGGGCGTAACTCGCCAGGAGTTTGAGCTCCGGCTCCTGGTCTGAGGAGTTCATGATGTAGAAAACTCCATGCTGGGCGGAGACCACCGGCGCAAGTTCCGATAGGATCAGTTTACCAACCGTGAGGAGATCCCTTTGCCCCTGCAGCATGCGGGAGAATTTGGCGAGGTTGGTTTTCAACCAGTTCTGCTCTTCACTTTGCAACGTCGTTTCCTTCAGGTTGCGGATCATCTCGTTGATGTTGTCCTTGACGAAGGCGACCTCGCCTTGTGCGTCCACCTGAATCGAACGGGTCAGGTCGCCCGCCGTCACTGCGGTAGCCACTTCCACGATGGCGCGCAGTTGGGTCGTCAGGTTCGCCGCGAGACGGTTCACGTTATCGGTCAGGTCGCGCCAGGTTCCGGCAGCGCCCGGCACACTTGCCTGGCCTCCAAGTTTTCCTTCTACACCCACTTCACGTGCGACCGTTGTCACCTGGTCAGCGAAGGTCGCGAGCGTTTCCGTCATGTTGTTAATCGTATTGGCCAACTCCGCGATTTCGCCTTTGGCTTCGACAAGCAGTTTTTGTTTCAAGTCGCCCATGGCGACTGCCGTGACGACTTTGGCAATGCCACGCACCTGCCCGGTCAGGTTGCCGGCCATGGAATTCACGCTGTCGGTCAAATCCTTCCAGGTGCCGGCAACGCCTTTGACGATGGCCTGCCCACCGAGCTTTCCTTCTGTGCCCACTTCGCGCGCCATGCGAGTGACTTCCGAGGCGAAGGAGTTGAGCCGATCCACCATCGTGTTGACGGTGTCTTTTACCTCCAGAATTTCTCCGCGCACATCGACTGTGATTTTCTTGGAGAGGTCGCCTTTGGCGACTGCGGTCGTAACGTCAGCGATGTTGCGCACCTGGCTCGTGAGGTTGCCCGCCATGGAGTTCACATTGTCGGTCAAGTCCTTCCAGGTGCCGGCAACGCCTTCGACTTCCGCCTGCCCGCCGAGTTTCCCTTCCGTCCCCACTTCGCGCGCCACGCGGGTGACTTCCGAGGCGAAGGAGCGGAGCTGATCGACCATCGTATTAATGGTGTCCTTGAGCTCCAGGATTTCGCCCTTTACATCGACGGTGATTTTTCTGGAGAGGTTACCCTTTGCCACGGCCGTGGTAACGTCGGCAATATTTCGCACCTGACTCGTCAGGTTGCTGGCCATGGAATTGACACTGTCGGTCAGATCCTTCCAGGTCCCGGCGACGCCATAGACGTCGGCCTGCCCACCGAGCTTTCCTTCCGTGCCGACTTCGCGCGCCACGCGGGTCACTTCCGCCGCGAAGGAACTGAGCTGATCGACCATCGTGTTGATGGTATTTTTCAGTGCTAGGATCTCACCCTTTACGGAGACCGTGATTTTCTTGGAGAGATCACCCTTTGCCACGGCGGTCGTGACCTCTGCAATGTTGCGCACCTGACTCGTCAGGTTGCCGGCCATGGAATTGACGCTGTCGGTTAGATCCTTCCAAGTTCC